>DASWRQ010000058.1:0-19610 GCA_036403095.1 Kutzneria sp.
CCCGCTTGGGGGGGGTGGCGACCGGGAAGCATCGAAGGGGGCTCGCAGTCTGGGGTTGGCTGGCGACGGGGTGAAGCATCGGTGGGAGTCGAGCCGATCTTTGCAGACGCGGAGTGTGCTCGGGGATCGGTGGGGGTGAGCCGGTCTGTGGGGTGGCGGGGTGCTTGGGGTGAGTCGGTCTGTGGGGTGGCGGGGTGCTTGGGGGACTGGCGGGGGCGAGTGGGCAGGGGGGTGGCCGGTCGGTCAAGGGGCTAGAGTCCTGACCAGGTGCGGTCTGGGGAAGGTCGTTGGTGTGGAGTTGCGGCTGCTGAGGCCGGCGACGGCCCGGGTGGGCGACAGCGTGGTGGGCCTGGGGCCACGGCAGAACCGGTTGCTGCTCGCGGTGCTGGCCTGCGAGGTCAACCGGCTGGTGCCGGTCGACCGGCTGGTGGAGTGGGTCTGGCCGGTGGACCCGCCGAGCACGGCGGCGCACGCGATCCGGGTCGGGGTGTCACGGCTGCGGGCTCGGCTGGCCGAGGTGGGCGGGCCCGACGACGAGGTGGCGATATCGACCCAAGGACCGGGCTATCTGCTGCGGGCCGATCCGATGCGGATCGACGTGCACCGCTTCCAACGCATGATCGACGAGGCCCGGGCCATTGCTGACGACGGCCGCCGGGTGCAGGTGCTGGAGCAGGCCCTCGCGCTCTGGACCGGGCCGGCGCTGGCCGACACGGCCGACGACGACGTCCGGGCCCGGCTGTGCGGACGGTTCGAGGAGGCGCGGCTCGCGGCGGTGGAGGACCGGTTCGCCTGCCTGCTGCGGCTGGGCCACCACCAGGACCTGCTCGGCGAGCTGCGGGCGTTCGCGGAGGCGCACCCGACCCGCGAGAGCGCATGGCGCCACCTGGTTCTCGCGCTGTACCGCTGCCATCGGCAGAGCGATGCGCTGGCAGCGCTGCGCCAGGTGCGGGCGCACCTGGCGAGTGAACTCGGCATCGACCCCGGCCACGAGCTGCGTCAGCTGGAAAGCCGTGTCCTCAGCCAGGATCCTCAGCTGCTGCTGACGGAATCAACAGGGCCGACCCGGCTTCGACCGGCCCGGCCATTGTCCACCTTCCTTGGCCGTGGCAAAGAGCTGCGGGTGCTGGCCGAGACGCTGCGGGCCCGACGCCTGGTGACCATGGTCGGGCCGGGCGGGGTCGGCAAGACGCGGCTGGTCGTGGAACACACGGCCGAGCGGGGCGACACGAACGGCCCGTGGTTCGTGCGGCTGGCCGACGTCCGGCAGGCCAAAGTGGTGGCCCACGCGGTCGCGGACGCCGTCGGCGCCACCGATGTCTCGACCAGCACGCGGACCAGCGTGATCCGCGCGCTGGCGGCGCGGGACGGCCTGCTGGTCCTGGACAACTGCGAGCACCTGGTCGACGCCGTCGCGGCACTGGCCGTCGACCTGCTCGACCACTGCCCCAATCTGCGCATCCTGGCCACGTCGCGAGAACCCCTCGGCATCGACGGCGAAGCCGTCGTGCCGGTGCTCCCGCTGCCGGTGTACGAGGACGACGGCGCCGACGGGCCGGCGGTGCGGCTGCTGCTGGACCGGATCAGCGCCGCACGCGCCGGCTGGGCCCCGTCGGCGGCCGACACCGTCCACATGCGACAGCTCTGCGCCGCGCTCGACGGGCTGCCGCTGGCCATGGAGCTGGCCGCGGCGCCGGCGACCGTGCTCGGCCTGGGGGAGATCGTGGCCCGGCTCGACCACCGGTTCACGGTGTTGGGCTCGACGCTGCGAGGGTCGCTCACCTCGCACGCCAACCTGCAGGCGGCGATCGCCTGGAGTGTCGAGCAGCTGTCGGCCGACGACCGCGCGCTGCTGACCCGGCTGTGGCCGTTCGAGGGCGGCTTCTCGCTGGAGGCCGCCGAAGCCGTCGGGCACGGTCGTACGGTCGAGTCGCTGTCCACTTTGGTCTCCCGCTCGGTCGTCACCGCCGACACCACGGGCACGCCGACCCGCTACCGGCTGCTGGAGACGATCCGCGCCTACTGCCAGGAACAGGATCCCGAGCCGGCGGTCACGCTCGAAAAACACGCCCGATGGTGTCGGGAGCTGGTCGATGAACACTGGTCCCACCTGCCTTTCGCACTCGGCGGCCACGCCATGCGCGTGCTGAACCGGGAACTGCCGAACATCCGCAGCGGCGTCGCGCACGACCTCGAGCACGCGCCGCGAGCCGCCCTGCGCGCGGTCGGGCGGCTCGACTGGTTCTGGATCCGCAGCGGCCACTTCGCCGAGGCCAGCCGGCTGCTGGACGCCGCGTTGGCGGCCGAGCGGGAACCGTCGCTCGACCGTGTGCAGGCCCTGACGGCGAGGGCGAATCTGTTGCTGGGGCTGGACGCCGACCCGCCGGAGGCCTTCGCCCGCTACGCCGAGGCGATCGCCCTTTCCGGCGCGTCGGACGAGCTCGACTACCGGGTGGCCCACGGCCGGGCGCTGTTCATGTCCGCGTTCGGCCTGCGGGCGTTCGGCCGGTTCGACGAGGCACTGGCCGCGTCGGCCCGTACGGTCGAGATCGGCCGCGAGACGGGGGTCAGCTGGGTGACCACGAGCGGTCTGGCCAATCTCGGCGCCTCGCTGGTGGTGCTGGGCCGGGTCGACGAGGGCGAGTCGGCCCTGGTCGAGGCGGCCGCGATCGCCGAGCGGGACGGGGCGTGGTGGCCGCCGGCCTACGCGCAGATGACGCTTGCCCAGTCCCTGCTGCGGCGCGCCGCGGAGACGGACCCGGTGGCGCTGGGCCGGCAAGCTCTGGATCTCCTGCGCACGGCGGTCCGGTGGTTCGCGCAGCTGGAGGACCGGATCACGACCCTCGCGGCGCTGAACTCGGCCGCCGCCGCGTTCGCCCACGTCGGGGACGAGGCGACGGCGCCGCGGCTGGCCGCCGGGGTCCGCCGGCAGTGCGACGACTTCGGCCTGACCGTCGAATTCCTCGAGCGCTGGACCGCGATCACCGGTCCGATGCCGGCCCTGGACCATGCCGCCGTCGGTGCGGCGCCGACCTGGGCGGAGATGGTCGAGCTGCTCCTGGTGCACGCGGAACTGCCGCGAGGCGACGGCCCCGCCTCGTAGCCGGGCCGGGTGCGGCCACGGCGGAGCGGATCTTGGACATGTGGAGTTCTCCCCTCGATTCGATCACCACCGAAGCGGGCGACCGAACGAGCACCACCGTGCCCGGATCCGTCCTCGGCTTGTCCTCACGTCGTCCTCCCGCAGGTCAGCCGGGCTAAGATCGTGGCCGGCGGAGGGGAGCCGATGGACTTCTGTGTGCTGGGACCACTGGAGATCTGGACGGCCGGCGGTCGGCTGACCCTGCCGGGGACCCGGCACCAACGGGTGCTGGCGACGCTGCTGCTGACGCCGGGCGCGGTGGTGCCGATGGCCCGGCTGATCGAGTCGACCTGGGACGACGAGCCGCCGGCCACGGCGACCAAACAGGTGCAGAACTGCGTGTCGGCCCTGCGGGAACGGCTCGGCGACACCGAGCAGCGGCTGATCGTCACCGACGGCCCCGGCTACCGGCTCGTCGTCACGGATGAGCAGCTGGACCTGCTGAAATTCGCCAAGCACGTGGCCGAGGCGCGGCGGCACGCCGAGCAGGGCGCGCTGCGCGAGGGCGTGCGCGAGATCCGGACGGCGCTGAAGCTGTGGCGCGGCCCGGCGCTGGACGGGCTCTGCACCGGCGTGCTGGCCGGACGCGCGGCGCGGCTGGACGAGCAGCGGCTGGACGCGTTCGAGTCGTGCGTGGACTGGCAGCTCGCGCTGGGGCAGCACCGCGAGGTGCTCGATGAGCTGACCGAGGTCGTGGCCGAGAACCCGCTGCGGGAACGGCCGCACGCCCAGCTCATGCTGGCGCTCGACCGGGCCGGGCGGCAGGCCGACGCGCTCAAGGTGTTCCAGCAGCTGCGCGTCGGCCTGGCCGAGGAGTTGGGCATCGACCCCGGCGCGGACGTCCGTGAGCTGCACGAACGCATTCTCCGCGGCGAGAACCGGCCGCAGCGGGCGAAGCCGGCCCCGGCCGACGACCTGGACCGGGCGGCCAAGGAGCTCGCCACGGCCATCTCCCGGCAGTGGACGGCCGAGGCCGAGATGCGGTCGCTGCACCGGCCGAAGCCGGTGCCGCTGCGCTGGTCGAGCACCGAGCGCGAGGTGGCGGCCGCGGCCGCGGCGGTGCTGGGCGACCGGCCCGGCGACGGCCCGGAGCGGCTGGTGCTCAGCGGCGACCTGACCGACGTGGTGGCGAAGTTCCGGCAGGTCCCGTCGCGGCAGCTGGTCGTGCTGGGCGAGCCCGGGGCCGGCAAGTCGGTGCTGGCCATCCTGCTCACGCTGGGCCTGCTCGCGGACCCGCCGCCGGGCGAGCCGGTGCCGGTGCTGCTGCCGCTGGCCTCGTGGAACCCGCACCACGAGCACCTGGACGCCTGGCTGGCGAGGCGGCTGGTCGAGGAGTACCCGGGGCTGGCCAACACCGCCACCTACGGCCCGGACGCCGGGCTGCGCCTGGTGCTCGAAGGCCGGGTCATCCCGGTGCTGGACGGGCTGGACGAGACGCCGCCCGGTCTGCACACGGCCGCGATCGACGCGCTCGACCAGGCCGCCGGGGCGGGCCGGCCGCTGGTGGTGACCTGCCGCGGCGCCGAGTACGAGCTCGCGGTGCGGGCCGCCGGCTCGTTCCTGACCAGGGCGGCCGTGGTGGAGATCGAGCCGGTGGAGATCGAGGACGCCGTCGACTTCCTGACCGCGCGCCGACGTCCCGGCGAGACCCGGTGGGGGGCGCTGGTGGAGCGGCTGCGGCGCGAGCCGACCGGGGCGCTGGCCCAGGCGCTGCGCACGCCGCTGATGGTCGACCTGGCCCGCACCGCGTACGCCAACCCGGCCACCGACCCCGGCGAACTCTGCGACACCGCACGGTTTCCGGATCGCGCGGCGATCGAACGGCACCTGCTCGACGCGTACCTGCCGTCCGTGTACACACGCCGGCCGTCCCCACCGGCCCGGCGCGGCCAGCCCCGCGACTACGACCCGCAGCACGTGGAGCGCTGGCTGACCTTCCTCGCCCGGCGGCTCGAACGCGAAGGCACCCGCGACCTCGCCTGGTGGCGGCTGGACCGCGCGGCGCCGAGGGTCGTCGTCGGCCTCTACCTCGGACTGCCGCCCGGGCTGATGTTCGTGTTCACCGGTTTGCTGGCCGCGGACCCGCTGATCGCGGCGATCTACGGCGTGTCTTTCGCGGCGGCCGGCGTCGTCACGCACAGCATCGGTCGTCGACCCGGGCCGCAGCGGGTCGAGGCGACCTTCACCGGTATCGCCGGCCGGTTCGCCCGCCGGTTCGCCGTCGGCGCGGCGGCCGGAGCCTGCCTCGGTTTCGGCTGGTCGCTGCCGACCGGGGTGATCGGCCTGGTCGCGGTGGTGTTCGGCCTGGCCGTCGGCGTGCACGTCTGGCTCGGCACGCCGCTGGACGCCAACCGGGTGTCCAGCCCCGACACCGTGCTGCGACAGGATCGCGCCGCCGCCCTGTCGTTCACGTTGGCGTTCACGGTGTCGCTCGGCCTGTTCTACGGCCTGGCGCTGACCCTCACCCAGGACGAGCCAACGGTTGAGATCTTGGACGGCCGCTTCGACGTGGTGCTGAGCGTGGCCGGCGGGATCGCCGCCGCCCTGCTCGGCCGGTACTTCGCGCCGAAGCCGGGCACCATCGCCTACGGCATCGCCGGCGCGGTGATCAGCGGCCAGGTGATCCCGGACGCGCCCAGCGTGGTTCAGGCGGTGACGGCCGCCGGGCTGTTCGGGCTGGGCGTCGGGCTCAGCGTCTGTCTCTCCCGGGCGTGGGGCGCGTTCGGCTGCGCCCGGCTGTGGTTGGCCGCCCGGGGCCAGATTCCGTTGCGCTTCATGGCCTTCCTCGACGACGCGCACCGCCGTGGCGTGCTGCGGCAGGTCGGTGCGGTGTACCAGTTCCGGCACGCCCGGTTGCAGGAGCGGCTCGCCGGCTACGAGCGGTGACGGCCGGGCGTGGTGCCGACGAGCTTATGGAAGGCGGCGATGAAGTGGCTGGGATTGGCCCAGCCGCAGGCATGGGCGACGTGGTTGGTGTCGTGGCCGTCGGCCAGCAGCACGAGCGCGTGGAAGACACGCAGCTGGGTGCGCCACTCGTAGAAGGTCATGCCGAGCTCGTCGTGGAACAGCCGGCTGAGGGTGCGGGCGCTGGCGCCGATCGTCCGCCCGAGCTCGGCCAGCGAGGCGTTGTCGGCCGGATTCCCTTGCAGCAGTTGGGCAATCGCCCTCAGCCGGTCGTCACGGGGCGTCGGCAGTCGCAGGGGCTGCTCACGTGCCTCCTGGAGTTCGTCGACGAGGACTCGGCGCAGGCGAGCCTGCGCGGCCGTGTTGGCGGTGCGGTTGCGTGCGCCGGTGAGCGTGAGCAGGATTTCGCGGGCCAGGCCGGAGGCCAGGAACACCACGGGATGGTCCGGCACGAGCCGGGCCAGTGATGCCGGCAGGAACACGATCCGCATGTCGGTATGGCCGTGCGCGCCGTGGTAGTGCGGGAAGCCGGCCGGCGTCCAGGCCACGCGGTTGGCCGGCACGATCGACGTCCCCCGCTCGGTGTGCACCGACAACACGCCGCGGGCCGCGTACACCAGGTGTCCCCGGTTATGGGTCTGGAGCGCACTGGTTCCACCCGACGGCCACAGGTGCATGCCGCCGGACGGCCACAGCTGTGACGTCGCAGGTTGGCGGCCTTCGGGCATAGTTTGGCATTCTATCGGTGGCCCGCCATGCTGGCCCTCGACGACAGTTGCCGTCATGAGTACGACGATGCGCGCAGCAGTCTGCACCAGGGCCGGCGGTCCGGAGGTCCTGGAGATCCGTGAGCTGCCGGTGCCCTCGGTGCGGGCGGGCTGGAGTCTGGTGCGGGTACGGGGCGCGGGCCTGAACCGGTCGGAGCTGCGGACCCGTCAGGGCCATTCGCCCAACGTCGCGTTTCCCCGGGTATTGGGCATCGAATGCGTTGGCACCGTGGCGGTTTCCACCTCTCCGACGCTGCCGGAGAGCACGACCGTGGCGGCGGTGATGGGGGAGATGGGCCGGGCGTTCGACGGCGGCTATGCGGAGTATGCGTTGCTGCCCAACGAGTTGCTGATGCCGACCGCCACCACGTTGCCGTGGGAGGTGCTGGCCGCGTTGCCCGAGACGTTCCTGACCGCGCAGGGCGCGCTGGATGCGTTGGGGGCCACGGAAGGCCGGTTGCTGATCCGTGGCGGGACGTCGTCGGTGGGGCTGGCCGCCGCGACCATCGCCGCCGGGCTCGGTCTCGAAACCGCCGCCACCACCCGCCGTGCCGACAAGCTCGACGCCTTGAAGGCCGCCGGCGTCGACCATCCGCTCCTTGACGGACCGCTGGACATCGAGGCGATCTGGCCCGGCGGCCCGGACTTCGTGCTCGATCTCGTCGGGGCGAGCACCGCGCTGGATTCACTGAGGCTGGTTCGCCGCGGCGGCACCGTCTGCGTGGCCGGCTCGCTCAGCGGCTGGGTGATCCGCGACCTCGAACCCATCGCCATGATCCCCTCCGGCACCAGGCTCACCGCGTTCCACAGCGACACCGTCAAGGGCGACACGGCAATGCTGCAGCGGATCGTCGACCAGGTCGAGGCCGGCGTCTACCGACCGATCATCGACCGGGTGTTCCCCCTGTCCGACATCGCCGCCGCCCATCGGCACATGGAAGCCGACCAGGCCACCGGGAAACTGGTCGTGACACCCTCGTGACTCCTTGCACCTGACCGGCGGAATCGCTGGCACCGACGCTGCAGTTTCGCTGCAGTCGACGCACGGTGACGGAACCGGTTACGGCGTCAGCCGTTCGGCCGATGCGCGGCCGGCGGCCGACTCGCGATCATGCTTCCAGTTCGACGGCCTGACCTCGGGAGATCGATGACACAGCTGTTGCGGGCCATCCTGGCGCTGCTCGCCCTGTTGCCCGGGATCGTGGTGGTGCCGCATCCGCATCCGTTCACCGTGCTCGCCTTCTACACCGGCCGGCCCGATGCCGCGCACATCGCGTTCGACAACGAGGCGGCGCTCTGGTTCCCCCAGGCCGCCAGCCGGTACGGCTTCTCCTATCGGCAGACCGACGACTGGACGCAGCTGACCGACCTGACCAAGGCCCGCGCCGATGTGGTGATGTTCCTCGACGACATTCCCACCGATCCCGGCCAGCGCGCCGGTTTCCAGCGTTATGTCGAGCACGGCGGCGCGTACTTCGGCTTCCACTACTCGGGCTACAACGACGAGGACATCACCTGGCCCTGGTTCGACAACACCTTCCTGGGCGCCGGGAAGTACGCCGACAACACCTGGTCCCCGACCACGGCCGTGCTGCACACCGACGCCCGGCACCCGTCCACCCGCCGCTTGCCGACGACGTGGACCGCGGCCGTGAGCGAGTGGTACAGCTGGGAGTTCGACCTGCGCAAGAACCCGGACATCGAGGTCCTGGCCTCGCTCGACGCGTCCGGCTTCCCGGTCGGCACCGACCCCGCGCAGTCCTTCTACAGCGGCTACTACCCGATCCTGTGGACGAACAAGCGCTACCAGATGCTGTACGCCAACTTCGGGCACGACGCCATGAACTACTCGGCGAACACGCCGCTGTCGTCGACCTTCGCCGACCCGGTGCAGGACAGGTTCGTCATCGACGGCCTGCTCTGGCTCGGCGGCGGCACACCGACCAACGCCTCGGCCGACCAGATCGACCCGAACGCCCGGATGCGCGTAGCGAACCAGGGCCGGTGTATGGACGGATCCTCGGCGGCGGTCCGGCAGGACACGTGCGGAAGCTCCGCGGCGCAACGGTTCCGGTTCCGCTGGCTGGACGGCCCCTATCTGCGGATCGACAACGGCGACCGGTCGCTGGGCGTCGACGGCGAACTGGCCCGCTTCACCGGCGGCGACAACCAGCAGTGGCAGGCGGTCTTCGAAGCTGGCGGCGCGTGGCACATCGTGAGCAAGGTCGGGCAGAAGTGCCTGACCGCGCCCACCGGTGCGGGGCCGTTGACGCTGGCCACCTGCACCGGTGTCGCCGCGCAGTCGTTCACCCTTGCCCGGAGCTGACGTGCAGGCCGAAACCTTTGGCACCCAACGGTTCCAAGCCCTCCTTCAGCTGTAGCGACGGGATCTCGTAGTCGCCGAAGTTCTGCCGCCGGAACGGGATCGGCTCGGTCGACTCCAGGGTGAGCAGGCGCTGCTCCCACGCCTTGGCGGCGTCGGCGTAGTCCTCGCGAGCCATCCGGTCGGCGCCGTACAGCACGAACGGCGGCAGCACCGAAAGGCCGGGGTAGTAGAGGATCCCGTGCTGGATCGGGAACAGCAGGTCGTCGATCGGGCCGTTGATGCCGCGGGCCGCGTAGTGCGGCTCCGGGCCGCCGGTGGTCACCGACAGCAGCGCCCTGCGGCCGGCGAGGGTGCCTTCGCCGAAGCGCTCGCCGTACCGGGTGGCGCTGTGCTCGCCGACGCCGTAGCCGAAGCGGTAGGTGAGCACGCGGTCGACCCAGCCCTTGAGGATCGCCGGCATCGTGTACCACCACAGCGGGAACTGGAAGATGACCGTGTCGGCCCAGAGCAGCTTCTCCTGCTCGGCCAGCACATCGGCGGTCAGCGTGCCGGCGTCGAAGGCTCGGCCGGAGTCCCGGACGACGTCCAGCGGCGTCGAGGCGTGCGGGCCGTAGTCCTCGGCGTCCACGACCGCCTTCCACTTCATCGCGTGCAGATCGCTCACCCGCACCTCGTGCCCCGCACCCTCCAATGTGGACAGCGCGAGGTCCTTCAGCGAGCCGTTGAGCGAGGTCGGTTCCGGGTGGGCGTAGACGATCAGTGTCTTCATGTCCTCGATCCTGGCCGCGGCGAAGCCCGGCGTTCAGGGACCGGACTTCCTGGTAACGGCAGGACCACCCTCGCGGCCGCCGCCGAGGCCATACTGGGGGCGTGGATGATCTCGCGGGCTTCCTGCGGACCCGGCGCTCCCGGGTCGACCCGGCCGCCGTCGGCATTTCCGTGGACCGGCGGCGACGGGTCGAGGGGCTGCGCCGCGAGGAGGTCGCGCACCTGTCCGGGGTCAGCGTCGACTACTACGTGCGGCTGGAGCAGGGCCGGGCGACGCAGCCGTCCGAGCAGGTCATCGACGCGCTGGCCCGGGTGCTCGGCCTGGACGAGACCGAACACGGGCATCTCTGCCGGCTCGCCCGGCAGCGCCGGCGCCGGGCCAAGACGCCGAGCGGGCGGGTCCGTCCCGAGCTGCTGCGCGTGCTCGATCTCGTGGTCGACGCCCCCGCGCTGATCATGGACCACCGGCTGGACGTGCTGGCCGGCAACCGGATGGCCCGGCTGCTCTACGGTCGGCCGATGCCCGGGCTGAACACCGCCCGGCACCTGTTCCTGGAGGAGGCCGACCGCGGCCTGTACGCGACGTGGGAGCGCTGCACGCTCGACGCCGTCGGGCATCTGCGCCTGGCCGCCGGCAAGTTTCCCGACGATCGCCGCCTGGCCGCCCTCATCGGCGAGCTGGCCATGGGCAGCGAGCGCTTCCGTCGCCTGTGGGCCCGGGCCGAGGTGAGCACCCGGTCCCATGGCCCCAAGATCTACCAGCACCCGCTGGTCGGGCGGTTGGAGCTGCACCAGGAGAACTTCATTCTGCCGGACGAGTCGGGAATGGAGTTGGTCGTGCAGTCCGCCGTCCCCGGCAGCCCGGCCGAGGACGGCCTTCGCCTGCTCGCCGGCCTCGACGCGGGCGTCGGCGAAGCGCACCCCGTCGCCGACGCCCGTCCGGTCTGAGAACGGACGGGACCGGCCGCGCCGGCGAGCGCCGGGGAAGATCCTGGAAGCCGCGATGTCGCCGGACCGAATACGGGTGCTCCTGCCGACCGCCTTCGGCCGGCGTCCGTGCGCACGGTGGGGCACTCCGGTGCGACTGAGGGAACACACTTCGTCATGAGCACTGGCGGGATACCACCGTCGCCTGTCAGATTCAGCAGAGGTCCGCGCGGCGGTGTCCAGGCACTCGGCCGGATCCCTTTGACTCGGCGAAATAGTCACGCCCCGCCCGTCACCCGTTCGGCCCATGTGGACGGTGCCGGTGAAAGCCGAGATTCAGCACCAGTGGGCAACGTCAGGCCTGGCGGCCGGCGGCTCGTGCTGGTAGCGACCGCTGTCGACGCCCCGCGGAGCGCAGCGCCGCCGTGACCGATTGCTCAGTCGATGTCTGTTATGTCGCGTTCACTGTGACAGCCGGTTATCACTACCGGACAGTTAGGCATTATTTCAATCTCGGCGCCGGAGCCGTTCATAGTCGAATCAAGGGCACGGTACCGGGCGTCGAATCGCTTCCACTGCCTTGGGGTGCGTGCTACGGTGGCCAGACATTTCACAGTTCACATTTGTCTACTGCCGTGCGATGTTCGGGGGAACGCGCAGGCTGCAGTCGGGGGAAACACGCAGGTAACGATAATTTAATGCTCAACGGTCGGATGGGGCATTCGGTCGGACAGGGGGAGCACGGTGCAGGAAGCTGTCGAACGGGTCATTGAGACCATGTGGCTACGGCACGGTGAGCGGCTGTCACTCGAGGAGATGGCCAACACCGCGTTTTTCAGCAGATTCTATTTCTCGAGAACGTTCCGGTCACTGACCGGCACATCGCCGGGTAGATTTCTGACCGCGATCCGATTATACAATGCGAAGCAATTGCTGGCCGAGTCGACGCTGAGTGTCACCGAGATCTCCTACCAGGTCGGATACAGCAGCCTCGGCACCTTCACCACCCGGTTCACGCAGAGCGTCGGCATGTCGCCGGTGCGCTACCGAATGCTGCTACGGGCGGTGCGCCACGGCCAGGCCACGGCGTCGGAGCTGCCGTCGCTGGTCCAGGGCTCGCCGAGCCAGTCGCACACCGTGGTGCACGGCCGGGTGACCGTGCCGGCGAGTGAGAAGGCCGTGCGTGTCTACGTCGGCGCGTTCGCCAGCTCGATGCCGCAGGGCCTGCCGTCCTCCTGCGACATCATCGACGTGCACGACGGCGTCGCCGACCTCCGGCTGCCTGCGGTGCCGCCGGGCGTGTGGCACGTGCATGCCGCCGCCGTGCCGAATCCCGTCGCTGACATGTGTCCGACGCTGCGCAAGCCGTTGTTCGTCCACAGTGGAGACCCATTGACCGTCCAGCCAGGCGCGGACATCACCCTGGACATCGAGCTGCGCGCGGTCACGCCGCTCGACATCCCCGTCCTGTTCGCCCTGCCCGACCTCGACTGGCGCCTCCAGGGCGCCGACCGGCTCTGGTTCGCCGACGCACGGGCCGGCTCGTCCTCCTGATGACACTCGACCGGCTCCGCGTTGTCCGGATGCGGAGCCGGTCGAGCCCGCTCGTCACTTGTCGGCGGTGGCCACCGCCGCCGCGTCGCTCGCCGGCCGGCGAGCCGGTGGCGTCGGCCGCCGGATCAGCAGGCCGGCCAACGCGGCCAGCCCGGCGAACGCGGCGGTGAAGTACAGCGCCGGACCGATGCCGGCCAGTGCGCCGGCCGGCGAGCCGATCCGTCCGTTGCCGGCGAACACCGCGGTGGTGATCGCCACGCCGAACGCGCCGCCGAACCGGGTGAGCGTGCCGTTCGCGCCGGACGCCTTGCCCATCTGCGCCGGCGGCACCGAGCTCAGCGCGGCGGTCGGGCTGGTGGCCAGCGCCATCGCGATGCCGGTGCCGATGAGCACCAACGGAATCACCAGCAGGCCGTACGCGGTGGTGGTGTCGGCGGCGAGCGCGAACCACACCATGCCGACGGCCTCGGCCACCATGCCCACCACGATCGGCAGGCGCTGCCCGACGCGGTCGGACAGCAGACCGGCCACCGGCGCCACCACCAGCGGCATCACCAGCATCGGCAGCAGCCGCAGGCCGGCGGTCAGCGGCGAGTCGCCGCGCACCAGCTGGAAGTACTGCGTCAGGTAGACACAGCCGGACAGCAGTGCCGCGGTCATCAGGAACGACACCGCGTTGGCCGCGCTGAACGTGGTGATGCGGAACAGGTGCAGCGGCAGCATCGGCTCGGGGAACCGCCGTTCCCAGGCCAGGAAGCCGGCCATCAACACGACGCCGACGGCCAGGCCGACCAGCACCTGCGGATCGCCCCAGCCCACGTCGCCGGTGCGCACCAGCGCCCAGATGATCGCCCCCGCGCCCAAGGTCACCAGCACGGAGCCCACCACGTCCAGCCGCCGGCCGGGCCCCCGGGTCTCGATGATCCGGATCGCCGACAGCACGCCGACCACGACGCCGATCGGCACGTTGATCCAGAACACCCAGTGCCAGTCCAGGTTCTGCGTCAGCGCGCCGCCGACCAGCGGCCCGAGCGCGATGGCCAGGCCGCCGATGCCGCCCCAGATGCCGACCATGGTGCCGCGCTTCTCCGGCGGGAACACGCCGCCGAGAATGGTCAGGCTCAACGGCAGGATGACCGCGGCGCCCAGACCCTGCACCGCGCGGGCGGCGATCAGCATCGTCATGTCGGTCGACAGGGCGCACACCATCGACGCCACCGTGAACAGCGCGATACCGGTCAGGAAGACCCGCAGCCGGCCGAACAGGTCGCCGAGCGCGGCCGCGGTGATGATGCCGGCGGCCCAGGTCAGGCCGTAGGCGTTGATCGTCCACTGCAACGTGGTGACGCTCGCGTGCAGATCGTGCTGGATCGACGGCAGCGCGGTGATCACGACCAGCGCGTCCAGCGCGACCATGAACGTGGCCAGCGACGTCAGCGCGAGTGTCCACCCGGTCGACGGTCGTCGGCCGGTGCCCGCCGATGGGGCGGAGAGTGCCATGTCAGCCTCCGAAGGTCAGTCGGCGGTTTGCCTGGACACCGCCGGTCTCACCCGACCTACGGGCGGGCGACCCGGATTTCGACACCTCAGCCGGAACTTTTTTCGCCCGATCCGTCGCCGGCCAGGCCGGCCCGTCGGCGCAGCTGCGCGCGCTGGGCCTCGTTCTGGGTCAGCGCGATCGCGCGCCGCCAGGACACCACGGCCGAGTCCCGGTCGCCGGCCCGGTCCAGCAGGTCGGCGTGCGCGGCGTGCAGCGGGCCGTAGTGGTCCAGCGTGCCGGACACCAGCACCGACTCGAGGATGGCCAGGCCGGCCCGCGGGCCGAACGCCTCGCCCGCCGCGACCGCCCGGTTGACCTCGATCACCGGCGACGGCGCGACCAGCGCCAGCTCGCCGTAGAGCAGGGCGATCTGCCGCCAGTCGGTCTGCTCGAAGGTGGCGGCCTCGGCGTGCACGGCGGCGATCGCGGCCTGCAGCTGGTACGGGCCGGGGGAGCGCAGCGCCATCGCCGCGTCCAGCAGCGCGAGCCCTTCGTCGATCATGCCGCGGTGCCAGGCCGAGCGGTCCTGGTCGGCCAGCGCGACCGGCATGCCGTCCGCGCCCTGCCGGCCGGCCGACCGGGCGTGGTGCAGCAGCATCATCGCCAGCAGGCCACTGGTCTCCGCGTCGTCGGGGCGCAGCCGGCGCAGCAGCCGACCGAGCCAGATCGCCTCGTCGCACAGCTCGACCCGCAGCGCGTGCTCGCCGCCGGTGGCCGCGTAGCCCTCGTTGAACACGAGGTAGATCACGCTCTGCACGCCGGCCAGCCGCTCGGCGATGGCGTCCGCGCCGGGCACGGAGAAGCTGATCCCGGCCTGCCGGATCTTGCGTTTGGCCCGCACCAGCCGCTGCGCCAGGGTCGCCTCCGGCAGCACGAAGGCCCGGGCGATCTCCCGGGTGTCCAGGCCGGCGACGTAGCGCAGGGTGAGGGCGATCCGCACCTCGAGCGCGAGCGCGGGGTGGCAGCAGGCGAAGATCAGCCGCAGCTGGTCGTCCTCGGCGGCCGGCGAGTTCTCGTCGATGCCGCCCTCCTCGTCGGCTGTCGGCTCGGCGCGGGCCACCGCCCGCACGTGGGCGTCGGCGACCTCGTCATGGCGCAGCTGGTCCAGCGCCTTGCGCCAGGCGGTCACGGTCAGCCACGCGCCGGGCTTGGGCGGCAGGCCGTCCTGGGGCCAGCGGGTCGCCGCGGCGGCGAACGCCTCCTGGGCGGCGTCCTCGGCCCGCTGCAGGTCGCCGAGCCGACGGGCCAGCGTGCCGACCACGGCCGACCACTCCTCGCGGAACACCCGATCGAGATCGGCGCCGCGCACGGGCGAGGTCACTCGGCGACGCGGTGCGCGGCCCGGCCGAACTGGAGGGCGGCCGGGCTGGTGTCCAGCAGGGGCCGGATCTCCACCGCGCCGCGCCGGACCACCGGCATCCGGGACGCCCACTCGATCGCGGCGTCAAGGTCGGGCGCGTCGATCAGGTAGAACCCGAACAGGTGCTCCTTGGTCTCCGCGAACGGCCCGTCGGTCAGCAGGATCTTGCCGCCGGAACCGCGCACGGTCGTGGCCGTGTCGACGTCGGCAAGTCCTTCCGCCGCAATAAAAACGCCGGCCTCCCGGGCGGCCGTGAAGTACGCGACCCACTCGTCGTGCGCCCCGTCCGGCTCCGGGCTCACCTCGAAGCGGGTCTCCGGTGCGTTGTAGATCAACAGCGCGTACTTCACGGCTCCTCCAACGGCTCACCAGCGCCCACCCTAGCCCAGGATGCTGATGACCTTGGCGAAATCGGCCATGTTGGGGATACGGATGGTGTAGTAGGAGAAGCCGTAGGTCTCGCGGTAGCGGTGCAGGTCCTCGGCGATGCTGGCCGGGCTGCCGTGCAGGATGCCGGGCAGCGCGTGCAGCTCCGCCGGCGACGGCGTCTCGACGTTGGGGAAGTCCGGCACGGGCGCGTCGGGACGGTCGGTGAGATTGAGCGCGTGCACCAGGATGTTCATCTCGATGTCGTCGATCCGGTCACCGGCGGTGGCCCGCACGAACTGGCAGATCTCGCCGAGCCGGGTGCTGTTGATCAGCTTGGCCTGGCTGAACTCCATTTTGGACTCGGCGCCGGTCGTGCTGACGATGTCGGCCTCGGTGGCGGCCAGCTTGTATAGGCCCTCGTGGGTGCTGCTGCCCAACAGGATCGGCGGCACGGTGCCCCGCATCAGCCGGCGGAACTCGCCGACCAGGGACTCCAACCGGCCGATGCGCTCGGCCGCGTCGGCCCACGCGATGTTGGCCGCCTCGAAGTCGGCCCGCAGATAACCGGCGCCAAGGCCCAGTTCCAGCCGGTCGCCGGAGAGCTGCTGCAGCGCGATCGCCTCGCGCGCCAGCAGCGCCGGGTTGTACAGGCTGGCGTTGAGCGAATACGTGCCGATGCGCACGCTCGATGTCGCCTCGGCGATCAGCGACAGCGCGAGCGCCGGCGGGAAGGTGGTCCACTCCTTGATGCCGACCGGCGGCAGCTCGAGCGTGATGTAGTCGGACACGGTGATGATGTCGTAGCCGAGATCCTCGGCCATCTTGCTCAGGTTCTGCAGATCCGACCTGGTGCCGGACGGGATGATGTTCAGGCCGAACCGGAACGGACGCGGGGCCATCGGGTTTCCTCCAGGACGATGCGAACGGGTGGGCTCAGGCGGTGCGGAGCGGGGAGAACTGGCCGGGCGCGCGGCCGGCGCCGGCCGGCCCCCGGTAGGCCTGGGCGATGTCCAGCCACTGGTCGGCGTCCGCGCCGGTGGCGGTCAGGGAGAGGTCGTCACGGTGTCGGCGGCGGCTGACCAGCAGGGCGAAGTCCACGGCGGGGCCGGTGATCCGCTGTTCGGCGTCGTCGGGCCCGAAGGTCCACACCGTGCCCGACGGCGCGGTCAGCTCGAAGCGCAGGGCCACGTCCGGCACGGCCAGGCCGCGGGCCAGGTAGCCGAAGTCCCAGACCCGCGCGCCGAAGAAGCACAGATGCCCGACGCTGTCGTTGTACTCGCGCTCGATGCCGAGCGCGTCGGCGACGTCCTGGCCGTGCCCGAACAGCTCCATCAGCCCGGCCGCGGCCAGCACCGGCGCCGGCAGCGGACGCACCAGCCAGGGCACGGTCTCGCCGGCCGGCACGTCGGCCAGCGCCTGGATCGCACTGGTCCGCGCCTCCCGGAACCGGTGCAGCAACACGGGCGGATCGACCAGGTGCGGCGCCATCGCGGCCGCCACGTTGGCGTCGAAGTCCTCGCTCAGGCTGCCGATCAGCCGGGTGAACGTCTCGCCGTCGGACGCGGCCAGGCCGGCCAGCCCGAAGGTCGCGGTCAGGTGGGCGATCTGGTGCCGGATGGTCCAGCCGGGCGCCGGCGTGGCCAGCGACCACCGGTCGGGATCGAGGTCGGCGATCATGCGGTCCAGCTCGTCGCCCTCGGCGGTCAGGTCGGAGAGCACGTCTTGGGTCGCCGCCATCGGCGTTTCCTCTCGTCGGGAAGCGTCGACTGCCCACGCCTCGTGGCCACCGAGACTGCCCGACCCCGTTCGCCGCCGACTTCTCCGACCTTGCCCAGCCGCTCGCGCCGATCACGGCAACATCGAAGGTGTCGGCGCCGCGGCGGCCGCCCACGATGGAGCGACCAGGGTCACCGGAACAGACGGAAGGGGGCCCGTGTCCACCATCCTCGGCTCGCTGCGCCGGCTTGTGCTCGCGCCGTCTCTGCACGACGTGAGCTTCGCCGGCCGCGGCTTCCCGATCACCGAATCCGCTGTGTCACAACGACTCGAAGCCGTGCCGCAGTCGGTTGTCTGCGGCTTCGAATGGGGCATCGACGGCGGCCCGTCGTGGGAGCTGGAGCGACGGCTCGACATGGTCGAGCCGGAGCTGCGCGGTTTTGCCTACGAGGGCGCGACGATGGCGCTGACCGTGCGCGACGTGATGCGCGGCGAGCGGACCCGGGAGCTGCTGCTCGGCCCCGGGCATCCGCACATCTTCCTGGCCTACATAGGGATCGGCTTCGCGATGGCCAGGCTGCCGCGCCGGCTGTGGCGCAAGGTGCTGCCCGACCTGTCCGCGTCGCCGTACCACCCGGTGATGAGCTGGCTGGCCGTCGACGGCTACGGCTTCGACCTCGCCTACTTCCACACCGGACGGTGGGTCGACGAGCAACGGCTGCCGCAGCCCTATCCGTGGCTCGGTTTCCCCGACTACTTCCCGCGGGCCTGCGACCAGGGCATCGGCCGGGCGTTGTGGTTCATCCACGCCGGCGAGGTGCACGCGGTCGCCACCGCCGTCGAACGCTTCGCCCCGCAGCGCCGAGCCGACCTGTGGAGCGGCGTCGGCCTCGCCTCGACCTTCGCCGGCGGCGCGTCGGCGACCGAGCTGGAGTACCTGGCCCAGGCCGCCGGCGAGCACGGCGGCCATCTCGCGGTCGGCTCGGTTTTCGCCGCGAAAGCCCGTGACCACGCGGGTTTCGTGCCGCCGCACTCGGCGGACGCGGTCGAGGTGCTCACCGGCCGGACCGTGGCCGCCGCGGTGGAGATCGCCGACCGCACCACGGTGCCGCACACCGGGCCGGAGTCGGTGCCGCAGTACGAGGTGTGGCGCGAACGAATTCGTGCGGAACTGCGCCTGCCGTCGGTCTCGGCAACCTCGAAGTAGGTTCGCGCCGCGCGCACGGTCGACTATTGAGCGATATTCGCTTTCGAGTGGTGAGGAAACTACTGTGGCGACCATGGTTGGCGCGGTTCGGCGCCGAATAATCACCCCTGACATGTCCGAGACGAAGTTCTCCGTGCGCGGTTTCCACGTGAAGGACGAACCTTCGCGGGATAATTTCGAGATGGTCGGCCGGCAGTTTCTCACCGGCTACGGGTTCGCCGCCGAGGCGGCCCGGCCGACCGATGCCGAGCTGGGCCTCGAGCAGATTCCCGACCGGTTCCGCGGCTTCGCCTACGAGGGCGCGGCGATGGCTTTCGCGGTGCGCGACGGGCTGCCGTTCGGCGGCCAGCGGCACGTCACCGACTTCCTGGCCGGCCGCGCCGCCCAGCACGTCTACATGGCCTACGTCGGCATGGGCTGGGCCTTGGGCCGCGTGCCGCGCTTCCGGTGGGCGGCGGCCACGCGCGGCGCGACCGATCGGCTGCTGCGCTGGCTCGTGCTGGACGGCTACGGCTTCCACCAGGCCTATTTCCAGACCGACAAGTACGTGCACCAGCATTTCCAGGAGCCGCGTTTCCCCTGGCCGGCCGACGACCGGACCGGCTACGCCAACCGCGCCATCGACCAGGGCATCGGCCGGGCCATGTGGTTCGTCGGCTGCGCCGACCCGGACCTGGTGGCCACGCTGATCGAGCGCTTTCCGGCCGAGCGCCACACCGACCTGTTCAGCGGCGCCGGCCTCGCCGCGACCTACGCCGGCGGCCTCGACGAGGCCGAGCTGGGCAAGTTCGCCAAGCGGGCCGGCCGGCACCTGCCGTACGTCGCGCAGGCCGGCGCGTTCGCCTGCACCGCGCGGATCGAGGCCGGCCTGCTCGGCCCGCACTCCGAACTGGCCGCGCAGGTGCTGTGCGGGATGACCGCGACGGACGCCGACCAACTCAGCGCGCGGCTGCGGCCGACCAGCACGGCCGACGTCGACGGGGTGCCGGCATACGAGGTGTGGCGGCAGCGCATCGCCGAGCACGTCGCC
>DASWRQ010000059.1:0-14248 GCA_036403095.1 Kutzneria sp.
GGCACGGTGGTCCGGCCGGACCAGGTCGCCAAGCTCGCCGAACTCGGGGTCGCCTGCGTCGTGCAGCCGAACTTCCTGCCCGCGTTCGGCGAGGGCATGCGGCGGGCCATCGGTCCCGCCCGCAGCCTCTGGTCGCACCGCGCGCGCAGCCTGCTCGACGCCGGTCTCCCGGTCGCGCTCAGCTCCGACCGGCCCGTTGCCCCCGGCGCTCCCCTCGGCGGGATCCAGGCTTTCGTCGAACGTCTCACCGAGGACGGACTTCCGTACGGGCCCGATGAGCGGCTCACCGCCGAGGAGGCCGTCCGGGCCGCCACCGAGGGCTCCAGCCGCGTCACCGGCCAACAGGCGCACAAGGGCCGTCTGGTGCCCGGGCAGCTGGCCGACCTGGTCTTCCTGGCGGCGCATCCGGCCGACGTCGCCGTGCCCGACATCCACGCCATCCCGGTGCTCGCGACCGCCGTGGGCGGCGTCTTCACCCACCGCGAGGACTAATTTCTACAGGTGAGTAGTATCCGCTCCTGGGTTAAGTGAGCCTAACCGAAGGAGCGTGGCGCGGTGTGGGTCGACGGGCTGCCCAACCTGGTCATCGGCCTGCGCGAGGGGCTGGAGATCGGGCTGGTCGTCGGCATCCTGCTGGCCGCGGTGCGCCGTACCGGCCGGGGCAGCGCGGCGGTCTGGCTCGGCGTGCTGGCCGCGGCGTTGCTGTCGCTGGGGTTCGGCGCAGTGCTGGCCTTCTCCCGGGCCGAGCTGACGATCACCGCGCAGGCGGTGTTCGGCGGGCTGCTGAGCCTGGTGGCGATCGTGCTGGTGACGTGGATGATCTTCTGGATGCGCCGGGCCGCCCGCGGCCTGTCCGGCGAGCTGCGGGAGAAGATCGGCCACGCGGCCGAGATCGGCGCCGGCGCGCTGGCGACCACGGCATTCCTCGCGGTGGCTCGTGAGGGCCTGGAGACCGCGCTGTTCCTGTGGACGACCGTGCAGGCGTCCGGCGACACGATCGCGCCGCTGGTCGGGGCGGCGGTCGGCCTGACGGCGTCGTTCCTGCTGTGCTGGCTGATCGTGCGGGCCAGCGTGCGGGTGAACCTCGGCGTCTTCTTCTCCCGCACGGCGGTGCTGCTGATCGTGATCGCGGCCGGCGTGCTGGCCTACGGCGTCGGCGAGCTCCAGACCGCCGGCATCGTGCCGGGACGGAACTGGACGGCGTTCGACCTGAGCACGGTGGTGTCCACGGACAGCTGGTGGGTGTCGCTGATCTCCGGCATCACCAACCTGGCGCCGCGGATGACCGTGCTCCAGGTCGCGGTCTACCTGGCGTACCTGGTCACCGTGCTGGTGGTGTTCCTGCGCAAGCCGGGTACCTCGGCGGCCCCGGTCGAGCGGCCGGCGCGCCGACTGCCGCGATGGGTGTACGCGACCGCGGCGGTCGTGCTGCCGCTGCTGGCCGTCGGTGTCTTCGCGCTCGCCACGTCTGCTGGCGGCGGCGCGTCGACGCGCGTCACCATCACGGTGGAGGGCTGCGCCCAGGACTGGGCCGGCGCCACCGCCGGCTCGTCGACCATCACGGTGGTCAACAAGTCCGGGCACGGCGGCGAGATCTACCTGACCCGGGCCGCCGACGGCGGCGTGATCGGCGAGATCGAGGGCCTCGGCCCCGGCACCAGCCGGTCCATCACCGTCGACCTGCCGGCCGGCCAGTACGGCTGGCGCTGCCTGGTGCCGGGCGAACTCGACCAGGTGTCCCCGATCGCGGCCGTCACCGGCGGCTCCGGCGGCCCGGCGGCGCCGGCGGTCAGGCCGGTGTCGGACCAGGACCTCAAGGGGCCGGCCGACTCGTTCACGTCCTACCTCTCGGACAAGCTGGCCGTGCTGGACGGGCAGACCGGCGACCTCGCGGCCAAGATCGGCGCCGGCGACCTCGACGGCGCACGGTCGGCCTGGCTGACGGCGCAGCTGACCTGGGAGCGGCTCGGCGCCGCGTACGGGCAGTTCGACGAGCTGGGCGTGGCGATCGACGGCCTGCCCCAAGGACGGCCGCAGGGCGTGGACGATCCCGGCTTCACCGGCCTGCACCGCGTCGAATACGGCCTGTGGCACGGGCAGTCCGCCGACCAGCTCGCGCCCGTGGCCGCGAAGCTGCGGCAGGACGTGCAGGCGCTGCACCAGAAACTGGCCTTCGATCCGACCGACCTGCCGCTGCGGGCGCACGAGATCCTGGAGGACGCCTTGCGGCGCACCCTCAACGGCCTGACCGACCAGGGCTCCGGCTCGACGTTCTTGGTGGTCGGAGCCGACGTCGAGGCCACGAACGCGGTGTTGGACCGGCTTCAGCCGCTGCTCGACGCCCGCAAGCCCGGCCTGGTCGCCGCCGCCCGCACGCAGCTCGCCGCGGTGACGGCGGCCTGCCGGACCGGCAACCGGCCGGTGGTGGACGCCCGCGTCGGCGCTGCCGTGGAAACCCTGTCCGCCATCCCCACCCTGCTCGAAGTGCGCGCCAGCTGAAGGAGCCCTGTCATGTCGTTGAGCCGCCGCCGCTTCCTCCAGGGCACCGGCGCCGGTGTCGCCGGCTCCGCGTTGGTCGGCGCCATCGCCGCGGCCGGCGCGCGGGCGGACACCGTTGCCGTGCCTGAGGTTCCATCGGCGTACCCGTTCCACGGGCCACGTCAGTCCGGAGTGGACATTCCGACGCAACGCTTCGCCACCTTCGCGGCATTCGACGCCACCGCCGCCGACCGGGACGGCCTGACCGCCATGTTCAAGGCGCTGACCGACCGGGCTCGGTTCCTCACCGCCGGCGGCACGCCGCCGGACCTGGGCGTCGGCGCGCCGCCCTCGGACAGCGCCGTGCTGGGGCCGACGGTGCCGGCCGACGGCCTGACCGTGACGGTGTCGGTCGGCGCGTCGCTGTTCGACTCCCGCTACGGCCTGCGCAAGCCCGACGGCCTGGCGGCGATGCCCACCTTCCCGGACGACGCGCTGGAGCCGGCTTGGTGCCACGGCGACCTGATGCTCCAGATCTGCGCGAACAACGTGGACACCGTGCACCACGCGCTGCGTGACCTGACCCGGCACACCCGGGACGGCATGCAGCCGCGCTACCGCCTCGACGGCTTCGGCTCGCCGCCGCGACCGGCCGGCACGCCACGGAACCTGTTGGGGTTCAAGGACGGCATCTCCCAGCCGGGCGCGGACGTGGTGTGGCGGCCGGACGGCAGCAGCTTCCAGGTGGTGCGGTTCATCCGGATGCAGCTCGAGTTCTGGGACCGGGTGTCGATCTCCGAACAGGAGCGGATGTTCGGCCGGCGCCGCGACAGCGGCGCGCCGCTGGACGGCAGCGTGGAGACCGACATTCCCGACTATGCCAGGGATCCGGACGGCAAGGTGATCCCGGTCGACTCGCACATCCGGCTGGCCAACCCGCGCACTCCGGCGACCGCCGGCAGCCGCATCCTGCGCCGGCCGTTCAACTACGACCGCGGCTTCCAGCCCAACGGCACGATCGACGCCGGCTTGCTGTTCTGCTGCTACCAGCAGGACATCGCCAAGCAGTTCGAGGCCGTGCAGAACCGGCTGAACGGCGAGCCGCTGACCGACTACGTCACGCCGTTCGGCGGCGGCTACTTCTACGTGCTGCCCGGGGTGCGGGACAACGCCGACCACTACGCCAGCGCGTTGCTGGCCTGACCGCTGAAATGCCCCATCGCGCCTTCGGTGAAGGTGTTGTCGGGCAAGGCAATAGCGGTTGCTGTCAACTGCCTGTCGATCGGTCGCGGGCGCTGAGAACGAGCTCTGTCGATGGGAGAATCGCCGAGTGACAAGCAGTCTGCGTATTTCCGGTGTCCAGGTCCGTGCCCTGCGGGTGCCGGAGATCACCGTCTTCTTCTGGCTGGCCAAGGCTTTGTCGACGGCGCTCGGTGAGTCCGTATCGGACTACCTGGTCGGCGCGCTGTCCCCGATTCCGGCGGTGCTGGCCGGGTTCGCCGGCTTCGTGGTGTCGCTGGTCGTGCAGTTCGCGATGCGCCGCTATCGGGCCTGGGCCTACTGGTTCGCGGTGGTGATGGTCGGCGTGTTCGGCACGATGGCCGCCGATGTCCTCCATGTCGGTTTCGATGTGCCGTACACGTTTTCCGCGCTGCTGTACGGAATCGTGCTGGCCGCGGTCTACGTGCTGTGGTTCCGGGTCGAGAAGACGATGTCCGTGCACAGCATCGACACGCCGCGTCGCGAGGCGTTCTACTGGGCCGCGGTGGTGGCCACCTTCGCGTTGGGCACGGCGCTGGGCGACCTGACCGCGATGACGCTGCATCTCGGTTACCTCTGGTCGGTCGTGCTGTTCGCGCTGGTGATCTGCGTCCCCGCGGCCGGATACCGTTGGCTGCGGTGGAATCCGATCGTCAGCTTCTGGTTCGCCTACGTCGTCACCCGCCCGCTGGGCGCGTCGGTGGCCGACTGGCTGGGCAAGCCGACCGACGTGGGCGGCCTCGGCCTGGGCGGCGGGCCGGTGAGCCTGGTGCTGCTGGCATTGATCGTGGGCGTCGTCGGATACCTGGCCGTCACTCGACTCGACGTCCAACCCGAGGCAACGACACGACAATCGCAATGATCACGGTGGTGAGCGTCGGCCGCCGACGCACCGAGCGGTCGGGTGAGGACGCGGTCCGGTTCGGGCGTGCCGCCAGTTGTTGTGGCCGAGGCGCTCGGTTCACGCCGCGTTCAGGTCGAGTACACCCTCGTCGCCTAGAACTTCTACGGCAACGTAGTAGTCAGCGACGGGAGCTTCCGGCATGCGCAGCACAACCCTGGTGGCCACGATCGCCGCTGGCCTGGTTGCGGCCACCGCGACGCCGGTGGCCGCCGCCGCGCCGGACCGGCACGTGCTGCTGATCTCCGTCGACGGACTGCACGCCGCCGACCTGGCCTGGTACGTCCGGCAGCACCCGCACTCGGCGCTGGCCGGCCTCGCCCACGACGGCATCGACTACTCGCACGCGAAGACCCCGGTCCCGTCCGACTCCTTCCCGGGCCTGGTCGGTCAGGTCACCGGCGGCAATCCCGCCACCACGGGCATCTACTACGACGCCACGTACAACCACGCCCTGCTGCCCGCCGGCACCACCGACTGCGCCGGCGCGAAGCCCGGGGCCGTCGTCGACCTCACCGAGGACCTGGACCGGGACAAGGCCGCACTCGACGCCGGCCAGGGGCTGGCCGGGCTGCCGAACTCGATCCTCGGCATGACCGGCACGCCGCAGACGCTCATTCAGCAGTCCGCCCTGCCGGTCGACCCCGCGACCTGCAAACCGGTGCAGCCCAACCAGTACCTCGAGGTCAACACCGTCTTCGAGGTCGCCCGCGCCGCCGGCCTGCGCACGGCGTGGTCGGACAAGCACGCGGCCTATTCGATCCTGAACGGCCCGTCGGGCACCGGCGTCCAGGACCTGTTCACGCCGGAGATCAACAGCAACGTCGGCGCCGGCGACTGGACCACCGACAACAACGCCACCCGCCAGTATGACCACTACAAGGTTCTGGCCGTGCGCAACGAGATCGACGGCTACGACCACTCCGGCGCCGCCCGAGTCGGCACGCCGGCAATCTTCGGCCTCAACTTCCAAACCGTGTCCACCGCGCAGAAATTGCCGGCCGGCGGCTATCGGGCTGACGGCACCCCGGGGCCGCTGCTGTCCAGCGCCCTCGACTCGGTCGACGGCGAGATCGGCGCGCTCACCGCCGAACTGCGCAAGCAACATCTCGCTGACCGGACCACCATCGTGCTGTCGGCCAAGCACGGCCAGTCGCCGACCGACCCGGCCGCGTTGACCCGCATCGACGACGGCGCGCTGCTGGACGGCCTCGACGCGGCCTGGAAGGCGGCCCACCCGGCCAGCGGCGACCTGGTCGCGGCGTCCGCCGACGACGACGCGATGTTGTTGTGGCTCAACGACCGTTCGGCCACGGCCGTCGACTTCGCCCGGCACTACCTGCTGGCCCAGAACGGCACCGGCAACGGCATCACCGGCGCTCCCAAGCCGTTCACCGCCGCCGGCCTCCAGTCCATCCACACCGGACCGTCCTACTTCCACACCGCGGCCGCCGATCCCCGCGTGCCCGACCTGGTCGGCGTCGCGCAGTACGGCGTGGTCTACACCGGGAAGAAGTCGAAGATCGCCGAACACGGCGGGGCCGCCCCGGACGACCGCGATGTGGCGCTGGTCGTCTCCGGCGCCGGTGTGCACGGTCATCGGGCCGTCGACACGCCGGTGTCGACCACCCAGATCGCGCCGAGCATCTTGATGCTGCTTCGGCTCGACCCGAACGCGTTGCAAGCCGTGCGGGTCGAGCACACCGAGGTGTTGCCGGGACTGCGCTGAGCCGTCACGACGCCAGCTCGGCCAGCTTCCGCTCGATCGACTTCGCCTCGGTGAGCTGGTGGTGGGCGACGCGCAGCTCGATCGCCAGCCGCCAGCTCTGCGCGGCGCCACCCCGATCGCCCATGGCCAGCAGGATGTCCCCGATCGAATCGTGCACGACGCCCAGGTAGGCGTGATTGCCGACGGCGGCGTACAGGGCGAGCACCTCGTGGCAGATCGGCAGCGCCGCGGCGAGCTGCCCTTCCTGACGCAAGCTCTTGGCGATGGTGCTCAGCGTGATGGCGGCGCTGTCGATGTCGCCGTGCTCGCGGAACACGGCCAACGCCCGCTCCAGCGTGGCCCGTCCGATCACGGTCTCGCCCATGGCGACCTGATGCTCCCCGACCTGGCTCAGCGCCTGCGCGGTGAGCACCGGATTGCCGAGGGGCTCCAGCAGCTCCAACGACCGACGGGCGTGGACCAGCCCCTCCGGCAGGCGGTCGAGTGGCCGCAGCGCGTTGGACAGGGCGCTGTGCGCGATCGCCTGCTCCATGTCGCGGTCGGTGCTGGCCAACAGATCCACGGCCTGCCGCTGGTGCACCACGGCGTTCTCGTAGTCGCTGAGATGCAGGTCGGCGAAGCCCAGGCCGCACAGCGCGAGTCCGCGCCCGGCGGTGTCGCCGATCTGCTCGGCGGCGGCGAGCGCCATTCGCCACGCCTCGTGGTCGTCGTGCAGGAAGCCCTGACGGGCACGCAACGGGGCCAGGCACCAGGCTTGCTGCCAGGCCGCGGCGGGCCAGCCCATGCCCATCGCCAACCGGGCGACGGCCATCAGAGACGCGTTCTCGGCCCGAAACCACGCCCATGCGGCGTCGGCATCCGGCGGCGAGTACTCGAGTGGCGGTGCCGCCGCGTGGGTGATCACGGCCGGGGCTCGGTGCGGGAAGAGCAGCTGGTTCACCGCGTGGGCGCCGGAGGTGTGGTAGCTGACCAGGCGACGGAGCGCCGCTTCGCGCTCGGCCTGCGGCAACGTCTGCTCGGCGGCGTACAGGCGGACCAGGTCGTGCATCCGGTAACGGCCCGGAACGTGTTGCTGCACCAGCGAAACCTGTTCCAGCACCCGCAGCAGCCGACGAGTGTCCACAACGGACTGTCCGTTGAGCGCGGCCGCCGCCTGCACGCCGATGTCCGGTCCCGGCGCGATGCCGAGCAGGGCGAACAGCCGGGACATCGGCGGCTTCAAGGGCGTGGTCGACCATGACAGCACGGCCCGCACGCTGGCCAGCTCGTCGTCCTCGTCGAGGGCGTTGAGCCGGGTCTCGCGCAGCTCGTCGGCCAGCGCGGCCAGCGGGAACTCGGGGTGGGCCTGCGCGCGGCCGGCGACGATGCCCAGGGCCAGCGGCATGCCGGCGCAGCTGTCCACGAGCTGCGCCGCGGCATCCGGCTCGGCGGCGAGCCGGTCCGCGCCGAGGCGAGCGGCCAGCAGCGCCGTGGAGTCCTCCTGCGGCAGGGCGTCGAGCGTGAGTCGACGGGCGCCGTGGGCGGCGACGAGACCGGTCAGCTGGTTGCGGCTGGTCACGATGACCGTGCTGCCGCTGCCCGGCAGCAGCGGCACCACCTGGGCGGAGTCGACGGCGTTGTCGATGAGCACCAGCATCCGGCGGCCGGCCAGCAGGCTCCGGTACAGCGCCGCCTGCGCGTCCAGCTCGGTGGGCTGCTCCGAGGGCTGCACCCCGACGCCTTCCAGGAAGCCGCGCAGCGCCGTCTCCGCGTTCATCGGCCGGCCGGACGGGTCGAAGCCGCGCAGGTTCACGTAGAGCTGGCCATCGGGGAAGCGGGGTGACTCCTGGTTCGCCCAGTGCAGCGCCAGCCACGTCTTGCCCACGCCGCCGGTGCCGGCGATCACCACCGAAGCGGTCCGGCCGAGCATCGCGGTGAGTTCGGCGACCTCCGTTTGGCGTCCGGCGAACAACGTCGGTGACGCCGGCAGCTGCCGGGGGCCGCTTGTGATGGCCGCCGAGGTCGGGGCGCCGAGCACCGCGGCCATGAGGACCTCTCGGTCATCCGTCGAGAGAGCCATGGCATCGGCCAGTTGTTGCAGTGACGAGCGTTGTGGATTGCGCCGAGCGCCGGATTCCAACCCGCGGATGGTGCGCACCGACACCCCGGACGCCTCGGCCAGCGCCTCCTGGGTCAGGCGCGCGCGGAGCCGGAACTGTCTGAGCGTCGTGCCCTGCTGATCTGCCACAGGTCCCCCCACCGGCTGCCGTCCACCTTCACCGGCAACGGTAGCGCCGACCGGCCACAGATGACCGGTTCGGTGTCCTGGTCGCGGTGCCGAGCCGTCATCAGGATGGACCGACAGCACTGCGCTCGGGGATGCCGATGCGCTGGTCACACCGGCTCGGCCGGGACCGTCCCGGTCGGCGTTCACCGGTTGTCGTTCAGTGCGCCCGACCGCTCCGGTTGAACAACTCGCCACGGTAGACCGCTTCTCGTGGCTGCACAGCCATGGCCGCCCAGGGACAACCACGCCTCACGGAAGTCGGGGATCTGACGCGGGAATCATCAGCAAGGTTTTCGGCGTCGCCGCCGCGACGGCGTTGCTGGTCGGCGGCGTGGCCGCGACCGCGGAGGCGGCGCCCGCGGACCTCCGGCGACTACGGCAAGGTCACCGCCTGGTATCACAAGCTCGTGGGCGCCGACGTCCGAGTGCGCCTGGGCTACCAGGACTCGTTGAACGGAAACCAGCTCGACGAGGGCTCGTTCATCATCAGGGCCGGCGACAACCGCGGCTACATCTGGTACAACGCGTGGCTGCCGACCAACCACTGCTACGCCGCGGAGCTGTGGACGGTCAGCGACCCCGCCACGCACAGCAACGCCGACATCTACGGCGGGATCGCGTGCCTCTGAGAGCTCGATGCCGGCTGGTCACATCGGCGGCACGAGGGTGAAGTAGCGGTCGAGCACGGCGCGGGGACCGACCACGCCGAGCAGCTCGTCCGCGGGGATTCGGTGCCAGAGAAACAACATCAGGTCCGATGCGGTGCCGATCAGTTCGATGTGACGGGGCTCGGTGCGGTCGATGAGCCGCACCGAGTCACCGTCGAAGGCCGCGGTCCAGATGTCGTCGCCGTCGGTGCGGCGGAACCGGATCCGCTCGCCCAGCCCGGGCGGGGCCTGGGTCCGGGCGCGCCGAAACGGTGCCATGACGGTGAAGTTGTGCTCGATCGCGTCGGCGGCGAGTGCGCCGTCGACCGGCTGGGCCGTCCCGATCGCGTTCTCGGCGTCCCAGCGGTGCACGGCCGCCTCGATGGTCTGCATCCGTGCCCAGAAGCCGACGGTCTGCTCCCGCGACCACGTCCAGACCGGCTCGTCGGGGTCGCGGCGGCCGAACAGTTCGGCCAGCGTCTCGGCGCCGTCGGCGAACCAGTCGATCAAGCTGGTCGGCACCGGGCCTTGAGTCGGCGCCTGCGCCGGCACCGGCCACCCGCGCGTGTCCGTGGGGAGCTTGAGGAAGGCGCGGTCCGTCGGATCCGGCGGTGCGGCCAGCCGCTGTTCGACGACGTGAACCACGTAACGGTGCACGTAACCCAGGTGCACCACCAGGTCCGACATCGACCAGCCGGGGCAGGACGGGACCGGGGGAGCGCCGTCGGCGGCCCGGCGGACCGCCGCCTCGAAGGCCGCGATCTCCCGCCGGAAGTGGGGCACGTAGTCCATGGCCCCACTCTGCCGTACGCCTCAGCTGTCGCGCCGGACCTGGTCCTCGTTTCGGCGGCGACCTGCTCGGCCGCCTCGTCGTGCGGGAACGGCAGGGTGCAGAAGCGGCGCCCTTCGGTGACCGGGGTGACCTCGTGCCCGACCGGCCTGGTTGAGACGCTGCTGGGCTTCGCACGCTACCCACGGCGTTCGGCCGGAGCCACGACTGTTCCACAGTATGAAACCCTTGCGGTCACAGGATTAGCGGTGCCCAGTTCAACCCGGAGCCGTCGAGCAGCGCCAGGACGAGGTACATCACCGCGGCCAGCAGGGAACAGAGCCCGAGGACGACGATGCCGATCGCGGCGGCCGGGCCGCGCCGGTCGTCGCCGTACTACGAGGCTGATGCCGTCCACCCAGTCGTCGAGGCCCTGGTACGCGCCCACTATCGCTCCCCATTCCGACTCCGGCAGACAGGCAGGTTACGTCGTGCCATCGGCCCGTGCGCTGGAGCTGACGGAGTACGGCCGGTTGATCGGCGTCGGCCCGGTTCTCGGCCCGGACGGGCCTAGCATGTGCGGATGATCGTGGTGGCTGGGGCGACCGGCAACGTGGGACGTGAAGTGGTTCGCCAACTGATCGAGGTGGGCGAAACCGTGTCGGCGCTGACGCGGGATCCGGCGAAGGCCGCGGTGCCGGCCGGTGCCACGGCCGTGACCGGCGACCTGACCGACCCGTCGACGCTGGGCCCGGCGCTGGACGGCGCCAGCGCGTTGTTCCTGCTCAGCGGCTACTCGCCGGAGATCTTCACCGAGGCGCGCAAGGCCGGGGTGCGGCGGGTTGTGCTGCTGTCCGGTGGCTCGGCCGAGACGGGCGACCGCACCAACGCCGTCGCCCGCTACATGCTCGACACCGAGGACGCGCTGCGGGCGTCCGGACTTGGCTGGACGATGGTGCGGCCACGCATGTTCATGACCAACGCGTTCCAGTGGACGGCGCAGATCCGGCGGGGCGTGGTGCGGGCGCCGTGGGCGGACGTGCCGTCGGCGGTCATCGACCCCGCCGACATCGCCGCCGTCGCGGCGAAGGCGCTGGTGTCCGCGGAGCACGAGGGCCGCGAATACCCGGTCACCGGGCCGGAGGCGCTGCGGCCGGGGGACCGCGTGCGCATCCTCGCTGAGGCGCTGGGGCGGGACCTGCGGTACGAGGCCCAGCCCGATGACGAGGCCCGCGCCGAGATGCTCGCGCAGATGCCGGCCGAGTACGTCGACGCGTTCTTCAGCTTCTACTCCGACGGAAAGCTCGACGAGACAACCGTCTTCCCGACCGTCACCGAGGTCACCGGCCGCCCGCCGCGGACGTTCGCCGACTGGGCCCGCGCCAATGCGGGCCGCTTCACGGCGGCGTAGCGGTAGGAGCTGCTCGTCGAGTCTCGCCTCGCGCCCGACGACCAGCTGAGGGGCCGTCGAATTGGGCGACCTGTTCGGCGTACGAGGCGGTTCGTGAGTGGCTGACGTCCCCGCCAGGGGCCGCACCGCTCAACATGGGGAACCGAATGCCGCGCACAACCGGTGACACGGCGGCCAACCGAAAGTTGGCCAGGGCCGTGGGGCTTCCGGTGGCCGGAGTCGTCGTGGACGTCATCCCCGCAACGGCTCGGGCCGCGGTGAGCCCCGCCCGCTGAGCGGGCTGGCCGTCGGCCGGCCGAGACCGGGTGACGGGACGCTGCTCGTCGTCCTCGATGCCGCCGAAGGGTCGGACAGCGGAACACTGCCGTGGGCTGAACCGGCCGGTCGATGCCTTTGTCCGCGAGTCGGATAATTGGTGTCGGACGGTCGGGGGCGAACATGGGATGTTTCGTCGGGAACGGTCGGTGAGTGGACGATGTCGGGGCGCGGAATTGACCGGGCGATCTGGTGAACGCTCCTATCGTGCTTCCTGGCGATTTGGCCGGTCGTTCTGTGTGATGTATCCCGCCTCCCTGATGTCGGTTCGAGCGTGCGGTCTGTCGCTAGCCGTGTCGCGACGACGACCAGGACATACCGGTCGTGTCGGCCGGTCGGACCTGCGGTTGGGCGTATTTTCGGCACCGATGTGTTCGACACATTCGACGGTGAAGGACTCTTTACTATTGTCGCTCGTGTCGAAACCGTGCTTGTTGTCGTCTCCGCTCTCGTCTACTTTCGCTCCTCATCGGCGCAATTCGACGGCAAAGGAGCCGGCACGTGGTGACGATCATTGACGTGGCCCGCGCGGCCGGGGTGGCGCCCAGCACGGTGTCCTACGTTCTCAACGGCAAGAGGTCGATCTCCGCCGACACCCGCCGACAGGTGGAGCAGTGCATCCGCCAACTCGGCTACCGACCGCACAACCGGCGGACAGCGGCGCCGCGTCACCGCACGAGCGTGCTCGGCCTGCTGGCCCCGCTGCGCTCGGCGACCACCGCGCCCGCGTTGACGCGGTTCGTGGGCGCGGTGATGACCGCGGCCCGTGCCCGGGACCACGACCTGCTGCTGCTCACCCACGGCTCCGGCATGGCCGCCCTGCGGCGGGCGGTGTCCACGGCGGTCGCCGACGCGCTCATCGTGACGGATGTGCAGGCGTCGGACCCACGAATTCCCGCGCTGACCGCCCTGGACCGCCCGGTGGTGCTGGTCGGCGAGCCGGAACAGTCGACGAGCCTGTCGTGTGTGACGCTCGACTTCGACGCGGCGGCCGGCAGCGTCGTCGAACACCTGGCGAACCTGGGCCACCGAACCGTCGGGCTCGTGGGCTCGCCGCTGCCCGCCTACGCGTGGGGGGCCGACCGCGCGCGGCAGTTCACGCGAACTCTCGAGATCGCGGCGGCACGGTCCGGCCTGCGGGTGCGTCGGCGTCCGTGCGGGGATTCCACCGAGGCTGTGCGCAGTTGCCTGCACGCGTTGTTCGAAGAGGACCCGAGCGTCACCGCCCTGGTGGTGGAGAACGAAGTCGCGCTGCCGAGCGTGCTCGAACACCTGCGCGGGCTCGGCCGACGGGTACCCGAGGACATCTCGGTTGTCGCCGTGTGCCGTGAGGCGACGGCCCAGCGGCTGCCGACCCCGCTGACCTCGGTCGCGGTGCCGACCGTGGAACTCGGCGCGCTCGCCGTGGACATGGTGTTACGCCAGCTCGAGGGGAAGAACGAGCCCGAGGTGCGGCGCGTCGTGCCCAGCTTCACCGTCCGGGAGAGCACGGGAATCGCGCCGGCTGTTTCGTCGTGCCCGTGATGTTAGCGCTCACACCTAAACCATGTCGGCAAGCGGGCGGAAACGGCCGTCGACCGCACGGGGCCGTCCGGTATGGTCACGGGACGCGACCGGCCGGGATTGACGTTCGGCAGCAAGCCGTTCCCGCCGGTGGTCCGCGCGGACCAGGCCGATGGTGGCCGACCTGGATCGGTTCGGCGGCCGCCATCGAACCGTTACCCGACCGGTCATTGACCGACGGCCTGTTATCGCTAACACTGTGCACCTCGACAAGCGGTGGCGAACCGCGGATGACGGGGGCGGACACAGGTGGCACGGACATCCTCGACCGACGGCGGTCGCAAGCACACGGGCGCGCCGGGTGGCCGGCAGGCGAGCCTGACGGATGTCGCCCAACTGGCCGGCGTTTCGCACATGACGGTGTCTCGGGTGATCAACGGCACCGGCCCCGTGCGGCCGGAGACCCGCGCCCGGGTGGAGGCGGCGATCAGCGAGCTGGACTACCGCCCCAACTCGGCGGCGCGGACGCTGGCCACCGGCAAGTCCGAGACACTGGGCGTGGTCGCGCTGGACTCCACGCTGTTCGGGCCGGCCAGCACGCTGTACGGCATCGAGCACGCGGCGCGCGAGGCCGGCTACGCGATCACGATCTCCAGTGTCGGCCGGCCGCAGCCGCAGTCCATTTCGGACGCGGTCGAGAACCTGCGCCGACAGGCGGTCGAGGGCATCCTGGTGATCGCGCCCCACGTGTCGGCCGGTCATGCGCTTGAGGTCGTCCCCCGCGACGTCCCGCTGGTCGCCATCGGTGCCGCGGAGTCGGCGCCGGTCCCGGTGGTGACGGTGGACCAGCGGGACGGCGCTCGGCGGGCCACCGAGCACCTGTTGGCCTTGGGCCACCAGACGGTGTGGCATGTGGCCGGCCCCTCGGACTGGCTGGAGGCGCGGTCCCGGGAACGGGGCTGGCTGGAG
>DASWRQ010000060.1:0-2039 GCA_036403095.1 Kutzneria sp.
GAAGCGCTGCGGCACTGCGTTCCCTCCCTCGAATCCCCCCACGAATTGGTTGGACAGGCCAACCAACCAGTCAGGATGCACCGCGCGGCTCGACCTACGCCACCGTCGGTCACACGCCGTAGGTGATCGGCAGCCACTAGGGTCTGCGCCATGTCCGCACGCGTGCTCCCGCTGGTCGCCGGCCTGTTCCTGCTCACGGCCTGCACGTCAGGAGCCAACGCGCCGAACGTGACCGGCAGTCCCGGCGTGTCCGGAATCTCATCGGTCCGGCCGGCGTCGCTGGACGGCATCGACCCGTGCTCGCTCATCGACGACCGCGGGCGCGGGGCGCTCGGCATCACCACCGCGGGACACAATGGGGTGAATGTGTCGGCCTCGAGCTCGTGCGGCTGGCTGCTGCCCGACGGCTACTACGCCACGGTCGGCCTGTTCACCCAGGTCGGCCTGGATGACCTGGCCGTTCCCGCCGGCACCACGGCCACCTCGGTCGGCGGACGGCCCGGCAAGAAGATCATGAAGACCGCCGAGCCGGGCTGCTCGCTCTACCTGGCCGCGACCGCCCACTCCAGCGTTCAGATCGACGTCGACCAGGGCAAAGACCCGGAGATCTCCTGCTACGACGCGCTCAAGGTGGCCTTCGTGGCCGACCCACGGCTGCCGGCCGCGCCGTGAGCGGTCAGGGGCTACTGTCTGCGCCGACCCTGTCGCTCTCAGTGCCCCATGGAGTCGGCGATGCAGCGCTACGAATGGCTGGCCGCCGCCGCGGCCACCGGTGTGGTGGTGGTCCTCGTCGCCGTTGTCGCCGGCGGCAGCGACGCCGCGCCGCAGACCCGACCCGGTGACCTGCCGCCGCTCGGGCAGCCCGTGGTCGTGCAGGAGCCCGGCGGCGGAGAGCCGCTGAGCTACGGCGACACCCCCGCGTACGACGCGTGCGCGCTGCTGTCCACGCGGACCCTCGGCGATCAGGGGGTGCGCATCGATCCCGGCTCGTCGTTCATCGACAGCCACCTCGACGGCAACGTGCCGCCCGACGCGGCCGTGCCGCAGGGTGGTCTGGACTCCGTCAGCAACTGCCGGTACACGCTGATCGGCGGCGACGAGCTCAGCGTCACCGTGCAGCAGACCCCGTTCACCACACCGGACAAAGTGGACCAGACCCGGGCCTGGCCGCAGCAGAACAACGCCGTGGTGCGGCACGACCGTGGGCTGGACGTGTCGTCCTATCGGGACGGCGCCGGCTGGACCACCGTGATCGGCCGGCCCAAGCTGGCCGTGGCTATCAGCTTCGACCTGCGCCGGCCGGTGTACGGCGACCGGGACCAGCACCAGTTCGTGCTCGACGTGACCAGGGCCGTGGTCGACGCCGTGGTCGCCGGACCGGCCGGGCCCGCGGTGTACCGGCACACCGGGCCGTTCACCGGCGTGAAGAGCCCGTGCCAGCTGCTCAGCGCGGACGCCTTCCAGCAGGCCTATCCCGACGGTCCGTCCTCGCTGGTGCTGGAGTACGCCGACGCCGGTTTCGCCACCGTGCCGCAGGAGGACGGGGAGACCGCGCTGCGCACCTCGGCCAGCTGCCGGCGGTCCAACGTCGTGCCGGACGGGGCGCTCGGCCCGCTGTACCGCGAGATCCGGCTGGACATGGTCGTGTGGGACAAGTCGCAGTGGACCGCGCAGCGCGATCGCACCGACTGCGGCGGGTCGGCCGTGACTCTTGGCGTGACTCTTGGTGACGGCGCGAGCTGCCTGACCGATTCAGGGCCCTCGACCTGGAATCTGTCCTTCCGAACGGGACGATCGGTGATCACGCTTTCCACCGGTGGGGCCGCCGCCGGCGACCGTGAGACGGTGAAACGCCTGCTCACGCCGGTCGCCCGGACGATCGCCGCTCGACTGCGCTGAATATCTCGTTCTGGGGGGAACCTTGGTGAAGGTTTCTCCGTCCGAGTGGGCGATTCGCTAGCATCAGGAGCCGTCAGCACTCAGGGTGGGGAGAGGCATGTCGACACCAGGCGACCAGTCGTCGATGGACCCGGCGGCGC
>DASWRQ010000061.1:0-29685 GCA_036403095.1 Kutzneria sp.
AGCTCGGTTTCCGCGACGTGCGCCGGCGCGCCGAAGAAGACCAGCTGCAACTCGTTGAGGCCGTCGGTGATGGTCGCCTCGAACATGTACCCGCGGCGGTTCTTCATCGCGCGCTTCTTGCCCGTCTTGACCTTGGCCTGCACGGTCACGTGCTCGCCCAGCTCGAGGCTCGCGATCTCGGTCAGCTTCCCGCGCTCGTCGTAGCGGCGCGGGTAGTGCCGCAGCAGGTCGCCGACCGTGTGCAGGCCGAGGCCGTCGGCCAGCGCGTCCGCCGACTTCTTGCCCAGCAGCGGCTCGAGGGAGTCGTCGATGGCAGTCATCGGGTGCTATTCAACCCCGTGCCCCTGACAACGCTAATCTGGCCGTCCCTGTCGAGCCGTAGGAGATGCCCCATGCCGCGCCCCAGCGTCGAGGTCGAGCGGCGGGCGCAGATCCTGCGGGCCACCTGTCAGGTGATCGCCGAGGGCGGGCTGCGCAACCTGCGCATCTCCGACGTCGCCCGGCTCGCCGGCGTCTCCGGCGGGACCGTGCACTACTACTTCGACACCAAGCAGGACCTCGCCCAGGCCGCGTTCGAGGACTGCTACGAGCGGTCGCTCGAACGACGGCGCTGGCTGCTCGACTCGCGGGCCGACTCCCTGACCCGGCTGCGCCAGATCGTCGACTCCTACGTGCCGGGCAACCCCGAGACCATCGAGGCGTGGAAGGTCTGGGTCGAGTTATGGGCGGAGAGTCCCCGTTCTCCCCGCCTGCGCGAGCTCAACGACCGCCTCTACGGCGACTGGCGCCGCATCGTCGCCGACATCGTCCGTGACGGCCAGTCCCGTGGCCAGCTGGCCGACGGCGATCCCTTCGTGCTGGCCAACATGCTCGTCGGCATGATCGACGGACTGGCCGTCCAGGTCCTCGCCGGCTCGCAGAGCATGACCGCCGGCCGGATGCGCAGCACCTGCCTGGCCTTCGTCGACACCGTCCTGGCCCGTGGGTCCGCTGACGTCGTGAAGTGACGCCTGACGGTGACAGCCCCTGATCAGCGAACTTCGGCAACGCGCTGGTCAGGCCCACTTTTCAGTGGACGGACGGCACCGCTGACAGCGAGTGAGCGCTCACGCCGCCGAGCCGAACTTGGCGTCGATGTCGCGGACGGCCACGTCGGCGATGCGGGCGGCAGCGGCACGGGGCGTGATGCCGGCGTGGTCGGCCTCGTCGAGCACGGCGGTGACCAGGCGGCGCATGGCGGTGCGGATCTTGGCGAAGGCGCTGTCGGAATCGGGCTGCACGTCGCCGAACAGGGTCCACCACCACCAACTGCCGCTGGCGGAGTTGGCGACGACGTCGGGAATGACGAGGGTGCCGCGGTGCACGAGGCGGCGCTCGGCCTCGGGCAACACGGGCATGTTGGCGGCCTCGACGACGACGCGGGCCCGGACCTGGTCGACATTGCGCTCGTCGACGGCGTAGGACACGGCGGCGGGGACGAGGACCTCGGCGTCGACGTCGAGCCACTGGTCGCCGGGCAGCAGGTGGTCGCCGGGGGCGAGGTCGTCACGGTCGACGGTGCCGTGGGAGTCGCGCCCGCGAAGCAGGCGTTCGACGTCGAGACCGTCCTGGTTGGCCACGATGCCCTTCACATCGGCGATGCCGACGACCTTGACGCCGGACTCGGCCAGAAAACGGGCGGTCGAGCCGCCGATGGCGCCGAAGCCCTGGACGAAGGCGCGCACGTCCTGCACGGGCAACGCGAGCCGGTCGAGGGCGACGAGGGCGGCCTCGGCCACGCCGCAGCCGCCGACGAGCTCCTTGAGCCGCAGCCCGCCGACCCGCACCTGAGCCGCCTTGCGCAGCCGGGCCCGCGCCGCCCGCTCGTCGTCGAGCAGCGGGTAGACGGCCTGGATCGACGAGGAGAAGCCGAGTTCGGCCAGCACCTTGTCGATCGTGGACTGTCGCAGCCCGAGATCCTCGCCCATGGTCCAGAATCGCTCGACGTACGGCCGCATCGCGGTCAGGTAACGCCGGAGCACATCGGTGGCCCGAGGGTCGTACGGATCCCAGTCGATGCCGCCTTTCGCGCCGCCCAAAGGGATGTAGCGGCCGGTGGGGTCGTAGTTGAGCGCCTCCTTGACCGACACGCCCGCGGCCAGCCCGCGAACCTCGTCCAAGGTGCAGCCTGCCCGCATCCGCAGCCCGCCACTGCTCACGCCGCGCACCAGCCGGTCGATCACGAGATAGCCGTGGCAGCCGGTCACGGGATCGGTCCAGGTGACCTGAAGGTAGGGTTCGCGCACCTGGCCACCTCCTCGCTGGTGACGTGCGAATATGCAGGTACCGCACAGTTGACCTGACGGCTGACTGATGTGTCAATCAACGCGCTCCGACCGCAACCGAGGTGTCAGCTGCCGGACACCCGGCAGCCGCGACAGGTCGTGAGGCCGCGGCGACGAAGCGTGCGCATGAGCCGCGACGGTCGCACTCGGTGATCACCACGGCTGCATTGAAGTCCACAATGGACGATCCGAAGAGAACCGTCCACAGCGGACTATTCGACGCCGATGAGCGCCACCGTGCCGGGCTGGCCGCCGGGATATCCGGCCAGCTCGGCCTCGGGATGGCTCAGCCGCAAATGCCGGCCCAGTTCGGCATCCAGACCAGCGGGAGCGTCCGCACCTGCGAAAACGGTCACCAGCTCGCCACCGGCGTCCAGCATCCGGTCGACCAGCCGGCAGGCGGCGGCGACCAGATCGGCCGGCCCGGGCTCGATCAGGACGACCTCGTCGTCGATCAGGCCCAGCGCGTCGCCGGGCTGGCAGCGGCCGACCCACGTCATGGCCTCGCGTTTGGCGATCACGAGTTCGCCACGCCTGGTCGCCGCGGCGGCCTCGGCCATGGCGACGACATCGTCGCCCGGCCGGCGCGTGGGATCGTGCACGGCCAGCGCGGCCAAGCCCTGCACCGGCGACGCGGTCGGCACCACGACAACGTCGCGGCCGTCGCGTTCGGCGGCCTGGGCGACCAGGCCGGCCAGCCCGATGTCGTTGGGCAGCACCACAACCTGGGCCGCGCCGGTCTCGGCCAACACGTCGAGCAGATCGGTGACGGCCGGCTCGCGACCCGGCGGCAGCATCAGCACCGAAGCGCCCTCGGCCCGGAACAGCTCGGCCGCGTCCTCGCCGGCGACGATGGCCAGCACGGCCCGGTCCCGCGCGAAGCGGGCCTTCTGGTCGGCGAAGCGGGTGACGGTGATGCGGTGCGGACGGCCGTTCTCGATACCGGTCTCGATCGCGGCGCCCACGTCGTCGCAGTGCACGTGGACCGACCACAGTCCGTGACCGTCGCCGGCCACCACGACGCTGTCGCCGAGCCGGGCCAGCCGCTCACGCAGCGCCGTCTCGTCGGCCAGGCCGTCGAGCAGGTACATCACCTCGTACTCGAAGCCGCTGCTCTCGTGCACCAGAGCGGCTTCGGGTGCGCTCATCGGCGGCAAGTCGTGTTCGACGTCACGGTCGAGGCGCTCGGACACCACGGTCGCCAGGGCATCCAGAATCAGCAGCAGCCCGCGGCCGCCGGCGTCGACAACGCCGCGTTCGGCCAGCACGGCCAGCTGCCGGGGCGTGTCCGCAAGCGCTTGCGCGGCGGCCTTCACCGCCGCGCTGGCCACGTCGTCCAGCAGGTCGGAGCCGCATTCCTCGGCGGCGTCGGCCGCCGCCGTCAGCACGGACAACACAGTGCCGGCGACCGGCTTGGCGACGGCGGCCGTGGCCAGCTCGTCGGCCCGGCGCAGGGCGGTCCGCAAGGCGGCGCCGCTGACCGTCAGGGCCCCCTCCCAGCTTTCGGCCAGCCCGCGCAGCACCTGCGAGAGGATCACGCCCGAATTGCCCCGCGCGCCCGCCACCGCCCCCTTGGCCAGCGCCGACACCGCCGCGCCGACCGCGTCCGCCGGGTCGCGGACCAGGGCGTCCAGCGCCGACCGCATGGTGTGCAGCAGGTTCGTGCCGGTGTCGCCGTCGGCGACCGGGTAGACGTTGATGCGGTCGATGGCCTCGCGGTCCGCGTCCAGCGCGCGCACCCCGGCCGCCGCCCACCGGCGGACCGCGTCGGCGTCCAGCGCCTGAAGCACGTCCGAGCCTCCTGTTCGCAGCCTTCCGCGGCGAGGGTAGCGGGGCCGGTTTGGAGCCCCGCCGGATCACCGGTTACCCTGTCATGGTTGCTCTGGTCCGTGGTTGGCCCGGATCAGCGCGCGTCCGTGCCGGTGGCAACGCTCGGTCGGATGCCACCCGGGACTCGTATTTACTTGAAGGAGTGTCTGACATGGCTGCCGTCTGCGACGTCTGCGGCAAGGGGCCGGGCTTCGGCATGTCGGTCTCGCACTCGCACCGCCGGACCAACCGTCGGTGGAACCCGAACATCCAGTCGGTGCGCGCCAAGGTCGCGCCCGGCCAGCGTGCCCGGGTCAACGTGTGCACCTCGTGCCTGAAGGCCGGCAAGGTCGTCCGCGGCTGAGCTAGCAGATTCACAAAGGACCCCAGGGACTACGTCCCTGGGGTCCTTTGTCGTGCTCTGATCAGGCCACAAGCGCAGGTTCCGGGCTGGGCGCGGGAGTCCGGGCGAAGCGTTGGGCCAGCCAGGCACAGACCATGAGCTGGATCTGGTGGAACAGCATCAGCGGCAGCACGATCAGGCCGACCGAGGCCGCCGGGAACAGCACGCCGGCCATCGGCAGGCCGCTGGCCAGCGACTTCTTCGAACCGGCGAACGTGATCGTGATCCGGTCCTCGCGGGAGAAGCCGAGCCACTTCGGGACGTACCAGGTGAGCGCGAGCACCAGGCCCAGCAGCGCGATGTTCACGCCGACCAGGACGAGCAGGCTGGTCAGCGACAACTGGCCCCAGATGCCGGCGACCACGCCTTCGCTGAACGCCGTGTAGACGACCAGCAGCACCGAGCCGCGGTCGACCAGCCCCAGCACCGACTTGTGTCGGGCGACGAAGCCGGTCAGCCAGCGCCGGGCCAGCTGGCCGAGCACGAACGGCAGCAGCAGCTGGAGCGTGATGTCGACCAGCGCCTGCCCCGAGAAGCCGCCGCCCCGAGTGGTCAGCAGGGCGCCCACCAGCAGCGGCGTCAGCGCGATGCCGACCAGGTTGGAGAACGAGGCCGCGCAGATCGCCGCCGACACGTTGCCGCGGGCGATCGAGGTGAAGGCGATCGAGGACTGCACCGTCGACGGCAGGCAGCACACGTAGAGCAGGCCGATGTATAGCTCCGGCGAGATCACCCCGGGCACCAGGACCCGCAGTCCCAGGCCCAGCAGCGGGAACAGCACGAAGGTCGCGGCGAACACGGTGCCGTGCAGCCGCCAGTGCTTGATGCCGGCGAGCGCGTCCCGCGGCGACAGGCGGACGCCGTACAGGAAGAACAGCAGGCCGATCGCCACCGTCGTCGCGTCGCCGAACACCGGCGCCCACAGCCCGCGCGCCGGCAGCACCGAGGCCAGCGCGACCGTGCAGAGGAGGGCAACGATGTAGGGGTCGATTCGACGCATGCATACAGGATCGATGCAGAAGAGCGATTCGGAAACACGCTAACCGCTCTGACTGTGTTCACGAAACGCGATAACGTCAGGGCGGCCCGCACAATGGGTCTCATGTGCCGAAGCATCAAGACCCTGCGCCCGCCGTTCACCGACCACGTCACCGACGCCGACGTCCGCGCCGCCGCCCTCCAGTACGTGCGCAAGCTCTCCGGCTTCCGCGCCCCCGCCGCCCACAACGCCGAGGCGTTCGCCAAGGCCGTCGACGCCGTCGCCGCCGCGACCGCCGAGCTCCTGTCCGCACTGGAGGTCCGCGGCCAGCACCAGCACTAGCGCCGGCGGATTCGGCGCGCCGCCTGCCACGCGCTCAATGCCGCCAGGTCGGCGAACAGCACCGCGAGCACGATGCCGTCGCGCTCGGGGTAGCCGTCCCACAGTCGTGGCGGCGAGACCAACACACCCGCCGCCAGCAGCAGCCCCAAGATCGCCACGACGACCAGGGCCGCCGTACGGGCCCCGCGCAGCACCTTCGGCGTGCACCGGTCGGCCAGTCGCAGGCGTCGGAACAGCGCCGCGACCAGGCCGTACAGGGCCAGCACCAGCACGACCGGCGCCGCCCGGCCGAGTCTGGGGGCCAGGACGGCTGCGAGGCTGCCGAACAGCACCGCGGCGATTACGTGCGGCAGGAACGGCAGCAGCGTCCGAGCCGGGTGCCGGCGTGGCGCCGGTGGCGCCGGCCGGTCGACGAAGTAGACGTCGCGCAACTGGTACACGTCGCGCACGTCCCGACCCTGGAACACGTTGGCCGCGTCCCCGGTCTGCTCGTTCTTCGTCTCCCCCGGCTCGGGTAAGTCCTCTTCCGTCACGGCAGCTTCCAGTCGATCGGCTGCGCTCCCTGCCGGGTGAGCAGGTCGTTGGCCCGGCTGAACGGCTTCGAGCCGAAGAACCCTCGGTCCGCCGACATCGGGCTCGGGTGCGCCGACTCGATGCACGGCACGCCCGACAACAGCGGGGCCAGACTGCGGGCATTGCTCCCCCACAGGATCGCCACCAGCGGCGTCCGCCGGGCGTGCAGCGCTCGGATCGCCTGCTCGGTCACCTGCTCCCAGCCCTTGCCCTTGTGCGAGTTCGGCCGGCCCGGCGCGACCGTCAGCGACCTGTTGAGCAGCAGCACTCCCTGCTCCGCCCAGGGCGACAGGTCCCCGTTCGACGGCCTCGGCAGGCCCAGATCGGCTTCCAGCTCCGTGTAGATGTTGGCCAGGCTGCGCGGAATCGGCCGCACCTCCGGCGCCACCGAGAAACTCAGGCCCACCGCGTGTCCCGGCGTCGGGTACGGATCCTGGCCCACGATCAGCACCCGCACGTCCGCGAACGGCTGCTTGAACGCCCGCAGCACGTTCTCCCCCGCCGGCAGATACGTGCGCCCCGCCGCCACCTCCCCACGCAGGAAGTCACCCATCGCACTGATGCGGTCGGCAACAGGCTCCAACGCCTGCGCCCAGCCGGCTTCGACAACTTCGTTCAACGGACGGGAAACCATGCCGCGAACTGTATCCGGCACCCCCGACACTCCCGGACGGGGCGGCGACGGAGCACGGGACCGGTGTGGGCGGGGATAGCGGCACCTGAGTGACTCAAGTGGCGCTGGAAGCCAACTGAACCACTCACGTGCGCCGAGCGGGCGGCGTGGAGGCCGGGCGGGTGGTCGGTGGCCAGGACAGGACCCCGATGACCACCCACCCGGCGGTCACGCGCTGGCGAGCGCGACGGCTTTCTTGCGGGCGCCGTAGCGTCGGGCCAGCCAGGCGCACACCATGAGCTGCAGCTGGTGGAAGAGCATCAACGGCAGCACGGCCAGGCCCACGGTGGCGGCGGGGAAGAGAACGGTGCCCATGGGGAGGCCGCTGGCCAGGGATTTCTTGGAGCCGCAGAAGACGATGGCGATCTCGTCCTCGGTGGCGAAGCGAAGCCGACGAGTGGCGAAGGTCGTCAAGAGCATGACGACGGCCAACAACACCACGTTGACGGCCAACAGGACCACGAGGGACACCCAGGAGAGGCGGCCCCAGATGCCGGTGACCACGCCCTCGCTGAAGGCGGCGTAGACGACGAGCAGGATGGAGCCCCGGTCGACGTAGCCGAGGATCTTCTTGTGGCGGGCGATGAATCCGCCGATCCAGCGACGGAGCAGCTGCCCGGCGATGAAGGGAGCCAACAGCTGCACCATGATGTCGCGGACGGCCCCGACGGAGACGCCGCCGGTGCCGGTGAACAGGAAAACGGTGACCAGCAAGGGCGTGAGCACGATGCCGATCAGGTTGGAGAAGGAGGCGCTGCAGATCGCGGCGGCGACGTTGCCGCGGGCGATGGAGGTGAAGGCGATGGAGGACTGGACGGTGGACGGCAAACAGCACAGGAACATCAAGCCGGTCCACAGCTCCGGAGTCAGCGCCCACGGCACGAGCAGCCGAGAGAGCAGGCCCAGCAAGGGAAACAGCACGAAGGTGGCCACGAAGACCAGGCCGTGCAGCCGCCAGTGCTTGAGGCCGTCCAGCGCCTCACGGGCGGAAAGCCTTGCCCCGTAAAGGAAGAACAGCAAGCCGATGGCGATCGTGGTCGCGTGGCCGAAGCCGGTGGCCACCGCCCCGCTCGCCGGGAGCAGCGAGGCGAGGGCCACCGTCAACAGCAGCGCCACGATGTACGGGTCAACCCGCAACCGAGACATCGGCGCGGTCCAGCTTGGGGTGGTGCCGGGAGATGTTGCGCTCCAGCAGCTCGATCGACGCGGCCACGCCGACGTCGCCCGCCTTGACCTCAGGCAGCCGGCCGTCGTTGGCACGCAGCTCGAGCAGGGCGTTGTCGATGGCGGTGTGCGCGGCGAACAGGCACGGCGTGGAGTAGATCGCCACGTTGACGCCGAGGTCCTCGAGCTCGGTCAGGGACAGGCGCGGCGACTTGCCGCCGGCGATCTGGTTGAACAGCAGCGGCTTGTCGCCGATCACGGTCCGCACCTTGCGAATCCAGTCGACGCTGCGCACGCCGTCGACCAGCAGCACGTCGGCGTCGGTCTGGGCCAGCGCCTCGGCGCGGCGCAGGATCTCGGACTCCTCGGTGGCGTCGGTCCGGGCCACGACAACGAGGTCCTTGCGGGTCTCCAGCACGAGGTTGAGCTTCTCGAGGTACTCCTCCAGCGGGAGGATCTGCTTGCCGTCGACGTGACCGCAGCGGCGCGGCCGCTTCTGGTCCTCCAGGATCACGCCGGAGGCGCCGATGCGCTCCAGGTTCTCCACGACGTGGCAGGCGACCTCGGGATCGACGTAGCCGTCGTCGATGTCGACCAGCAGGTGCTGCTGCGGGAAGGCCAGCCGCAGCCGCTGCACGAAGTTGACCATGTCCGGCCAGGCGATGAAGCCGATGTCCGGGAGCCCGTAGTAGGACGCGGCGAAACCGAATCCGGAGACGAACATGCCGCCGTAGTGCTGGGCGGACAGCGACGCCGAGAACATGTCGAACACACCGATCAGCGGCGTGATGCTGTCGCTTTGCACATCGCGGCGCAGAGCGCTGCCGTAAGTCATGCCTAAACCCCTTTGAATGAGCGAAGACGTCTCATTGCCCCACAGTGAGATGCATTCGAACCGCGAAGGTCAAGAGAACATTACCTTGACCGTCACGGCCGACGGTAGTGACCACACACCGGGATGACCAGCGTCCGATCGGGCAAACATACCAGGTGAGGGTCACTCACAGTAGCCACTTGCCACTCTTATGCAGTAACTATCGCCACGCCTCCGACCTGGCCGGGGAAGCATGGAAGAATCGAACGTAAAACCTGAGTAAACTACGTTGGCGCGGTGGAACACCGATTGGTCTGCAGGGGTTCCACGATCAGCAGGCCGGCAATCGTCGACGGCCCGATACCACGGTAAAACGCGCCCGATCGGCGTCACCATAGTCCGACCGAGTGAGTCTCACATTTACTCAGCGTGTCAGCGGAGCCGACCACTCACCCGCGTGAGCACAACGGCCGGCCAATCTGCGCCGTAAAGAAGTATTTCCACGTCACCGGCCGCCTCGGGGTCCATCCGCCACTTCTGCCGCACGGCGACCAGCGCGGCCAGCGGCCGGGTCGCGAGCCGGCGCGCGGACCACGGCAGCCGGGCGTGCCCGAGCAGGGTGCCCTCGTCGGGATCGGCCAGCACGACCCGGGTCCAGTCCCCGCGCACCGGCAACAGCCGCACGTCGGTCCAATCAGGACCTTCCTGCAACCATTTCGTCGCCACGGAAGCCTTGCCGCGCAACCGAAGCGGGACCAGCACCGGCGCGGTCGGCCCTGGTGCCTGGAACACGTGGCCGAACTGTCGCGGCCGTAAGAACTTACGGCCCTTTGGTTGGTACGGCAGTGACAACGGCAGCACCTGCTCGTTGCCGTCGAGCACGAGCACGCAGTGCCCGCCATGGTCGACGTCGCCGAGCAGCGTCGCGGGCGCGGGCTCGCCGTCCACCCGCAGCCCGCCGAGGTCGATGCCGTCGGGCACACCGAACAGCTGGTCGACATGCCCGCCCTCGTCGGCGGCGACGGAGATCTCCGGGCGGGCCGGGCCGCCCGGGCTGTACCAGCGCAGCTGGGCGTGCACCCGGCGCCGCGGCTCGCGGTGCGCGACCAGCGAGATCAGCTCGTTGCGACGGGGTTCACGGGCGCTGTCGCCGCGGATCAGGGACAGGCCGGTGGCGCCTAGGGCGACCGCGGATCCGACGAGCACCAGCCACAGCGGCAGCCAGGCCGACACGAGGGCGAGGACGAGTGGGCCGACGATGCGTAACCACAGCGGCAGCCGGGAGTGGGTTATCGGCGGCGGTGCGTCGAAGCGGGCCGGCAACACCAGCTCATCCGGTAACGCGTCGTCCTCGGCGGTGGCCACAACGCCCCTTTCCAGTGTCCCCCGGAAGGGTACTAGTCGAGGCGGCGAAGACCGTGGCGATACGCCCGCGCGTTGCCGACATAAAGCTCGACAATGCCCTTGGTCATGTCCTCCGGGACCTCGTGCCCCTCGCGGACGCGGGCCGGCACGCCCAGCGCCATCGCCCGCGGCGGCACCACACCGTTGAACGACACCACCGCCCCGGCCCCGACCACGGCCCCGTCGCCGATCACGGAACCGTTGAGCACCACCGAACCCGAGGCGATCAGGCAGCGGTCGCCGACCGTCGCCCCCTCCACGTGCGCGTTGTGCCCGAGCACGCAGTCCGAGCCGATGACCGTGGCGTGGAACTGGGTGCAGTGCAGCACCGTGCCGTCCTGGACGCTGGTGCGCTCGCCGACGGTGATCGTCCCGTAGTCGCCGCGCAGCACCGCCTGCGGCCACACCGAGGAGTCGGCGCCGATGGTCACCGCGCCGATCACGGTGGCGTCCGGATGCACGAAGGCGTCCGGATGCACGGTCGGGACGAGTTCACCCAATGCGTAGATGGCCACGCGCACTTTCCTTTGCTTGGTTTCCTTGCTCAGTTTCCTTTACCGCCGCTGTCCCTGGGTCAACGCCAGTGTTCCCAGCCCGAGGTGCCCTCGTACGGCCGGCCGTCCACGGTCACGCCGGCGCCGCGGCGCACGGTGCCGATGGTCGCCCAGCCGTCGGGCACGTCGGCCGGCTCGGGGAAGGTGGCGGCCAGGGCGTGGTCCTCGCCGCCGGTGAGCACCCAGTGCCGCGGGTTCGCGCCGAGCGCCGAGCCGACGTCGATCAGCCGCTGGTGCACGGGGAGCAGATCGGTGCGCACGTCGATCGCCACCCCCGAGGCCTCGGCGATGTGTCCCACGTCACTGAGCAGCCCGTCGGAGATGTCGAGCATGGCCGACGCGCCGGCCTCGGCCGCCTGCGGCCCGGCGGTGTACGGCGGCTCCGGCGCCTGCTGCGCGCCGACGATCGCCACCGGCGATCGAAAGCCCCGGCCGAGCACGGCCAGCCCGGCGGCCGCCCAGCCGAGCCGCCCGCACACGGCGAGCACGTCGCCGGGGGCCGCGCCCGAACGGGTAACGGGCGCCAGTCCGCGCATGTCACCGAGGGCTGTAATCGATATCACCACGGTCGGGCAGCTGACCATGTCGCCGCCGACCACCCCGGCGCCGGCCCGCCGGGCCTCTTCCCACAGGCCGTTGGTGATGCCGTCGATCAGCGCGGTCGGGGTGTCGGCCGGGCAGGCCATGCCGACCAGCAGGGCGGTCGGGGCGGCCCCCATCGCGGCCACGTCGGCCAGATTGACCGCGGCCGCCTTACGCCCGACCTGCTCGGGAGACGACCAGTCCAGTCGGAAGTGGACACCCTCGACGAGCACGTCCGTGCTGGCCACCACCCGACCGTCGGGTGCGGCCACCACCGCGGCGTCGTCACCGGGGCCGAGCAGGGTCGAGGACGGCTGCGCGCGGCCGCGCGTGACCCTCCTGATGAGACCGAACTCACCCACTCCGGCGACCGTGTCCGCGTCTGGGGGCGGCTCCGGGCGCAAGATTGCCTCCGATCATGAGCAGTCGGAACCCCGACTGAGGTACGTTCTGGCCACGTTCCTACCCCGTGCCGGCTGATCCAGACGAAGGGGCGCGCCGTGGTCCACGCGTACATCCTGATTCAAACCGAGGTCGGAAAGGCGGCTGCGGTCGCAGCTGAGATCTCCGGCATAGCCGGCGTCACCACCGCGGAGGACGTCACCGGCCCGTACGACGTGATCGTGCGCGCCGACGCCGACACCGTCGACCAGCTGGGGCAGCTGGTGGTGGCCCGGATCCAGAACGTGGAGGGCATCACCCGGACCCTGACGTGTCCGGTCGTGCACCTGTGATGGAGTAGCGGGGTGAGCGTCGCCCCGTCCAAGCCCGTGCTGGCCGCCGCGATCGGCCTGCCGGCGCTGCTCGCCGTCGTCGTGGCGGCGATCGGTGTGATCGGCGGGCCGCCCGCGGCGCCGCCCGTGCCCGGCGCCGGCGACAGGACCGGCCCGCTGGCCCTCGTCACCATCGACGCGCCCGATGCCGGTTCGCCGGCGTGCGCCGACCTGGTCAAGGCGCTGCCGCAGCAGATCACCGACTCCGGCGTGAAGGTGCCCAGGCGCGAGCTGGCCAAGCCCGCGCCGGCGGCGACCGTGGCGTGGGGCGACGCGCAGCATGAGCCGATCGTGCTCCGCTGCGGCATGGGCAAGCCACCCGAGCTGACGCAGACCGCCCAGCTGGGCACCGTGAACGGCGTGCAGTGGCTGGACGTCGTCGGCGACGCCGGCACGTTGACGCACTACGTCGTGGACCGGTCGGTGTACATCGCCCTGACCGAGTCCAAGGACGCCGGCACCGGCCCCGTCCAGGAGGTCGCCACCGCCGTCACCAAGACCCTCCCGCCGCAACCGGTCGCCCCCAATCCGGGCTGAGCCTGCGTGAAAGGACCATTCCTCCACTCGGAGTGGAGGAATGGTCCCTTCCAAGCGTCAAGGGGTTGACAAGTCAGCGGAGGCCGGTGCCGCGGGCTATGGCGGTGTCGATGAGGGTGGAGAGCAGGGTCGGGTAGTCGACGCCGGTGACGGCCCACATCTTGGGGTACATGGACACGTTGGTGAAGCCGGGCATGGTGTTCAGCTCATTGATCACCAGCTCGTCGTCCGGCGTGACGAAGAAGTCGACCCGGGCCAGGCCCTGGCAGTCCAGCGCGGTGAAGGCGCGGACGGCCATCTCCCGCAGCCGGACGGTGACGTCGTCGTCCAGCTTGGCCGGGATGTCGAACTCGCAGGCGTCGTCGGTGTCCAGGTACTTGGAGTCGAAGTCGTACCAGTCGACGGTGTCGCTGATCATCCGGATCTCGGCCGGCAGCGAGGCCTCGATCCGGCCGTCCGGGAACTCGAGCACGCCGCACTCGACCTCGCGGCCGACGATGGCCGCCTCCACGAGCACCTTGGGGTCGATGGCGCGGGCGTAGGCGATGGCGTTGTCCAGGTCGTCCCAGGACGTGACCTTGGTGATGCCGGTGGACGAGCCGGCGCGGGCCGGCTTCACGAACACGGGCAGCCCGAGGCGGTCCCGCTCGGCCGAAGGCAGCGTCTGCTGCCCGCGCCGGACCACGGCGTACGGGCCGACCGGCAGCCCCTCGGCGGCCAGCAGCTTCTTGGTGTACTCCTTGTCCATCGCCACCGCGCTGGACAGCACCCCCGGCCCCACGTACGGGATGTCGGCCAGCTCCAGCAGCCCCTGGATGGTGCCGTCCTCGCCGTAGGCGCCGTGCAGCACGGGGAACACGACGTCGACCTGGGCCAGCGCCTCGCCGGCGCGGGCCGGCTCCAGCGCGACCAGGTTGTGGTTGACCAGCGTCAGCTCCGCACCCGAGCTGACCTCGGGCAGCTCCCGGCCGGTGACGGCCAGCTGCTCGGCCGAACCCAGCACCCAGGTGCCCTCGGTGGTGATGCCGACCGGGACCACCTCGTAGCGCTCCTGGTCCAGGTGTCGGAGCACGCTGCCGGCCGAGACCGCCGACACGCCGTGCTCGGTGCTACGGCCGCCGAACACGACGGCGACACGAATCCTGGGCTGGTTCATAGGCAGCGACCATACCCGGCTGGCCGAAGGGTGGCGCTGGGCCACCGAATTGTCGCTCTCCGTGCTGTGATCATGCTCGACGCTGTCTCCCTGTGTCGACACCGGACCCCTCCCACCTAAGGGTGCTCACGGATGTCTGACGCCGTAGCGCGCCCCAGAGTTGTTGGCATGACGGCAAAAAGATGGCGGCAGCTGGCGCTGTGGCTGCACGTGGTGTCCGGCGTGGGGTGGTTGGCGCAGGCGCTGGCCCTGTTCAGCCTGGTCACGTTCGGTCTCGCCCGGCCGGACCGACTGCCGGCGGCGATGGACATGGCCGACCGGATCGACATGACCCTGTTGGCCCAGATGGCCAATGTCTCCACGTTCACCGGCTTCATGCTGGCCGCCGCGACGGCGTGGGGCTTCTTCAAGCACTGGTGGGTGCTGGCCAAGTTCGTGATCTCGACCGTGCAGCTGTATCTGGGCATCTTCGTGTTGTCGCCGACGCTGCGCGCGGGGCACGCGACGGTGGCGATGGCGGTCGGCACGGCGCTGATGGCGAGCGCGATCGCTTTCCAGGCCTGGCTTTCCGTGGCCAAGCCGTGGGGCCGCACGCCGCGTTACGTGAAGCTGCCGACCGCGCCGCGCTGGGTGTTCGCGGCGACGACGCTGATCCCGTTGGCGGACCTGGTGATCGGCTACTCGCTGGGCTATCCGCTGCCGGCGCTGAGCCTGCTGTTCCTGATCGGCTACGTGGTCAGGAGGTCGACGAGCGGCGGCAGGACGCTGATGAGCTGGTCCCGCGAACAGGCCGTGTAGCCGATCGCGACGCCGTGCCAGCGCGACGGCCCGGTGTGGTGCCGCTCGAGGCCGTCCATGCGCACGCCGAGGCGGGCGGCCTGCCGTACCACCGACCGTTCCCGTTCCAGGGACGGCAACAGCACGACCACGTGCGAGCCGGCGTCGTCGCCCAGCACCGCAATCCCGGCCGCACGAAGGGTTTCCACCACCAGCACCCGCCGCTCCGACAGCTCGCGCCGCAGCCGCCGCAGGTGCCGGCCGAGGTCTCCGTTGCGGGCCAACTCGACCAGCACCCGCTGCCCGGCCGGCGCCGGCCCGGTGCCGGTGCGCTCCCGGTACGCCAGCACCGTGCCGGCCAGCTCCGGCGGCCCGACGAGCCAGCCGGCGCCGAGCGTCGGGGTGAGGATCTTGCTGGTGGTGCCCAGATGCACGACGACGTCCGGGGCCAGCGCGGCCAGCAGGGGCAGCGGGGCCACGTCGTAGCGGAGCTCGCCGTCGTAGTCGTCCTCGATGATCAGCCAACCCTCGCGGCGGGCCCGTTCCACCAGCGCGACGCGGCGGGCCGCCGGCAGCCGGCTGCCCAGCGGGTACTGGTGCGCCGGCGAGCAGTAGACGGCCCGGATGCCGGACGGGATCTGGTCGACCAGGATGCCGTCCCGGTCCAGTGGCGCCGGCAGCACCTGGATGCCGACCGCGCGAAGAGCCTCGACCGTCCGCTGGTACCCGGGTTCCTCCACGGCCACGGTGTCGCCGGGCCGGAACGCGCTGACCGCCAGCTCGGCCACGGCGGCGCTGGTACCGCCGGTGGCCAGCACGGCCTCGGTCGCGAGTCCTCCTCGGATCGTCAGACCCCGGTGCCGCAGCAGGTGTTCGGCCACGGCCTCGCGGTACTCGGGCAGCCCGGCCGGATGGTGGCGCACCAGGGGTTCGGTGTCCGCGGCCGACCGCCACGCCCGCCGCCAGGCGGCGCGGTCCAGCCCGCCGACCCACGGCCGGCCCAGTTCCAGCGACACGAGGTCCGGCTGCTCCGGCTCGGTCCGGGCGCGGTCGGCCGGCACCGGCGAGGATCCCGGCGGCGCGGTCGTCACGTACGTGCCGGAACCGTGCTTGCCGACGATCCAGCCCTCGGCCAGCAGCTGGTCGTACGCCGCGGCGGTGACGGTGCGGCTGACCTTGAGGTGGCTGGCCAGGGTCCGGGTCGACGGCAGCCGGTCGCCGGCCCGCAGCTGCCCGGCCGCGGCCGCGGCCCGCAGGGCGTCGGCCAGCTGCACGGCCAGCGGGGTGCGGGCCTCGCGGTCCAGCGTGATGAGCAGGGCGTCGTCCGACTCCGGCAAAGTGGCCTTCTCAATTCGGCAAGCAGTGGCTCTTTCATGATGCCACTTGCCGGTCGATGCTGGTGAGCGTGAGCCGAACACCACTCTCACCGACACCACGGACCACCGTCAACCGACTTCGCGAGCGCGCCGCCGCCGATCGCGCCGCCCTGGACGACGTGCTCGACTCCGCGCTGATCTGCCACCTCGGCTTCGTCCGCGACGACGCGCCGGTGGTGCTGCCGACCGGCTACGGCCGCGACGGCGACACGCTCTACCTGCACGGATCCACCGGCACGCGGAGCCTGCGCCCCGGCCCGGTCTGCGTCACCGTGACGATCGTGGACGGCATCGTCTACGCCCGGTCCGTCTTCCACCACTCGATGAACTACCGCAGCGCCTGCGTGCTCGGAACCACCCGGCTGGTGGACGACCCCGAGGAGAAGCTGCGCGGCCTTGAGGTCGTCACCGAGCACCTCGCGCCCGGGTCCTGGGACCACGCGCGGCTGCCGTCGAGGAAGGAGCTGGCGGCGACCGCGGTGCTGGCGCTGGATCTGACCGAGGCGTCGGTCAAGGTGCGCAACGGGGCGCCCGGCGACGACGACGAGGACATCGAGGCCAACACCGCCTGGGCCGGTGTGCTGCCGGTGACCATGGAGTGGGGCGTGCCCGAGTCGGCGTCCCCGCTGCCCGTGCCGGAGCACGTGCTCAAGCGCTGACTGCTTATTTCTGAACCGGACCGTCGACCGGGTCGAAGCGGTAGGGCGTCATGCGCTGCCGGGTCGGGCCGAACACGTGGATGCTCACCGCGGGGTCGATGCCCTCGTTGCGCATCTGGTGCACGTAGTTCGGCCCGAACACCCGGGACTGGCCGGCGTGCAGCACGTGCAGCGCCTGGCCGTTGCGCCCGGGCTGGCCGACAACCTCGGTCAGCACGCCCTGGACCACGGTGAACGCGCCCTCGGCGCCGCCGTGGTCGTGCAGCTCGGCGCCCTGCCCGGGCAGCCAGCTCATCAGCCACACCTCGTAGCTGGACGTGCTCTGCACCAGCGCGGTCCAGCGCTCGGCCGGGTCGTAGCGCAGCAGGTGCGCCCAACTCGCCCGGTCGGCGAGGACCTCGCGGAGGATCTTGGTGGGCTGCTGCGGGGCGACGCGGACGTCGGACAGCACGGTGTTTTCCGGAACGGCGAACATGAGACGGGTGTCTTCCTGCTGGTCACGGGTGAGTGCGCGGGCAGATCACCGAGGAAGACACAGCGCGCCACAGACCCGACAGAGGTCGATGTGACCCCGTCGTTCGGTCATGGCCCGCAGCAACATGCCGGCTATTGAACCGGCGACTCCAGTGCCCGGTCAAGCGCACCCACCACGTCGGTGACCAGATCGTGGGAATCCTCCAGTCCGGCGGAGAACCGGACCAGTCCCTCCGAAACCGGGTCGCCCCACTGGGCCCGCCGGTCGGCGGTGCTGTGCAGGCCGCCGAAGCTGGTCGCCGAGGCCACCAGCCGGCTGTTGGCCAGGAACCGCGCCACCACGTCGGCCGAGGCCAGCTCGAAGGTGAAGACGCCGCCGAACCGGCGCATCTGCCGGGACGCGATGGCGTGCGACGGATCGTCGGGCGAGCCCGGCCAGCGCACGTTGGCCACGGCCTCGTGCCCACGCAGCTTTGCCACCAGCGCCGCCGCGTTCTCGGCCTGCCGAGCCAGCCGCACGTCCAGCGTGCCCAGGCCGCGGTGCACCATCCAGGTCTCGAACGGCCCCGGGATCGCGCCGCTGAGGCTGCGCTGCCGCTGCAATTCCGCCCACAGCGCCTCGTCGGTCACCGAGATGTGTCCGAAAAGGACGTCGCTGTGGCCGGCGACCGCCTTGGTGTCGCTGGCCACGGCCACGTCCGCGCCGAGCTCCAGCGGCCGCTGTCCGATCGGCGTGGCCGTCGTGTTGTCCACGGCGACCAGCGCGCCGGCGGCGCGCGCCAGCTCGGCGACCGCCCTGATGTCGCACACGTCCAGGCCCGGATTCGAGGGCGTCTCCAACAGCACCAACCGTGCGCCTTCGACAACTTCCGGCGTCCACGGGCCGACCGTCGGCACCTCGCGCGCCTCGACGTCCAGTCCGGCGAGGAAGGTCCGCACCAAGTAATACCCATCGGCCGGTACAACTATTACGTCGCCCGCAGACACCACCGTCCGCAGCAGGGTGGTGATCGCGGCCATGCCGGACGGGAACACCGTGCACAGGCCGCCGTCCAGGGCCCCGATGGCCGACTCGAGCGCCCGCCAGGTCGGGTTGCCGGCCCGGCCGTAGAAGTCGTCCGTGCCGAGCTGGCCCGGGCCGAGGTGATATGGGGCGGCGAGCACCGGGCCGGCCAGGAACGGTTGTCCCGCAACGGGTTCGGCCGAACCCGCGTGCACGCAGCGCGTGCCGTCGCCCCATTCGGTCACTGGCGTGCCGCCTTCCGTCACCGCCCTGCCTTCCGTCACGGCCCCGCCTTCCGTCGCCGCTCCGCCTTCCGTCACCGCTCGGCCTTTTGGGCACGGCCGAGCAGTTCCGCGGCCATCGCCCGCGGGTCGAGGCTGTCGTGGCAGACCCGCCGCACGCCGTCGGTGATCGGCATGTCGACACCGTGCTTCGCGCCCAGGTCCTGGATGGAGGAGCACGACTTCACGCCCTCGGCGACCTGTCCGTGCGCGGCCTCCTGGGCCTGCGCCAGCGTCTCCCCCCGGCCCAGGCGCTCGCCGAAGCTGCGGTTGCGCGACAGCGGCGAGGCACACGTGGCCACCAGGTCGCCGAGGCCGGCCAGGCCGGCGAACGTCAACGGGTCCGCGCCCAGCGCCGCGCCCAGTCGGGCGGTTTCCGCCAGGCCGCGGGTGATCAGCGAGGCCATGGTGTTGTCGCCGAAGCCGAGGCCGTGCGCGATGCCGCAGGCCAGCGCGATCACGTTCTTGCACGCGCCACCCAGCTCGCAGCCGACGACGTCGGTGATGGTGTACGGCCGGAAGTAGCCGTTGGCGCTGGCCCGCTGCACGGCCACCGCGCGCTCGTGGTCCGTGCAGGCGACGACGGTCGCGGTCGGCTGCTGCGCGGCGATCTCCCGGGCCAGGTTCGGCCCCGACACCACGGCCACCCGCTCGGCCGGCACCTGCGCGACCTCCGCGACGACCTCGCTCATCCGCTTGCCGGTGCCCAGCTCGATGCCCTTGGCCAGGCTGACCAGCGTCACGCCCTCGGGCAGCAACTCCCGCCACGCCGCCAGATTGGCGCGCAGCGTCTGGCTCGGCACGGCCAGCACCACGGCCTCGGCCCCGTCCAACGCCAGCAGCGGATCGGCGGTGGCCCGCAACGTCTCCGGCAGCCGGATGCCCGGCAGGTAGCCGGTGTTCAGCTTCTGGCCGGTGATCTCGTCGGCCACCTCCGGCCGGCGCGCCCACAGCACGACGTCACGGCCCGCGTCGGCCAGCACCTTCGCGAACGCGGTCCCCCACGACCCGGCCCCCAGCACCGCGATCCGCTGCAGCTCCACGTCAGTCCCCGTCCTTGTTGGCCTTGGGCGGGGCGTAGAAGCCGTCGGGCGCCTGCTCGCCGCGAGCCTGCGCGACCAGCTCCTTGACCCGCCCCATGATCAGCTCGGTCACCTCGCGCAGCACCTGCGCGGTGACCGGCTTGTCCCGATAGGCCGACAGGTCGATCGGCTCGCCGAGGATCGAGGTGACGGTCTTGCGCGGGAACGGCCGGAACTTCTTGTTGTAGCCGTCGTAGATCGCCCGGGTGCCCCAGCGGGCGGCCGGGATCACCGGCACGTCGCTGGCCAGCGCCAGCCGGGCCGCGCCGGTGCGGGCGGCCATCGGCCAGCCGTCCGGGTCCTTGGTGATCGTGCCCTCCGGGTAGATCACCAGCAGCTTGCCCTGCTCAAGGCCCTTGTTGGCGACGTCGATGCTCTCCTTGGCGGCGCGCAGGCTCTCCCGGGCGTCACCGCCGCGGAACACCGGCACCTGGCCGGCGCCGACCAGGACCTTGCCCAGCACCGGGACCTTCCACAGCGAGGCCTTGGCCATGAAGCGCGGCACCCGGTCGTTGTTGTGCACGAGGATGGCGTCGAACACCGGGTCGAGGTGCGAGACGTGGTTCATCACCAGCAGCGCGCCGCCGTGCCGGGGCAGCTTCGGCCCCTTCAACACCCGGCGGGCCAGCAGCTTCACCGTCGGATACAGGACGATGGCGCACATCCTGATCCACGGCCCGCCCTTCTCCTTGCGCATCGCACTCCCTCACGTTCGACATCGCCCGCTGTTCGTTCTCGCCTGGCCGAGTCTGCATGATGGAGATATGCGGAGCTACCTCGACCTCGTGGTGCCGGTCAAGCGGCTGGACCGGGCCAAGTCCCGCCTGGTCGGGGCGGCCGACGGCGGCATCGGCGACCCGAAGGCGCACGCGGACCTGGTGGTGGCGGTCGCGCTGGACACCGTGACGGCCGCGGCCGGCGCCGACGGCGTGCGGGACGTGGTGGTGGTCACGTCCGACCCCATGCTGACGGCGGTGTTGCGGGCCGAGGGAATTCGGTGCGTGGCCGAGGCCGAGCCGGGCCTGAACGAGGCGTACCGGCACGGGGCCTCGACACTGGGCCGGCACGTCGGCGCGTTGCAGGCGGACCTGCCGGCGCTGCGGTCGGCCGAGCTGGCGGCCGCGATCGCCGCCGCCGACGGCAAGCGAGCCTTCGTCCCCGACCGCCAGGGCACCGGCACGACACTGCTCATCGGCGCGCCGGACGAGCCGCTGGACCCGCGGTTCGGCGTCGGGTCGGCGCAGGCGCACCGAGCGTCCGGGGCGATCGAACTCATCGGCGACTGGCCGTCGCTGCGCTGCGACGTGGACACCGAGGCCGATCTCGCGGTGGCCGCCGAGCTCGGCCTCGGCCCGCGGACGCAGCGGCGGTTCCGGCTGTCCGCCTGATCCACAGTGGACCGCGCTAGGCTGGTCGACATGGATCCGGCTGGCACGGAGCAGGCCACCGTGCACACCATGCATGGCGACGGTTCGGCCACCGTGCTTCGTGACGACGGTGTGCTGGTCGACGTGTCCGCGGCGGCGGTTTCGGCCGGTGGCTGGCGTGCGCCGCGGCCCGGGCAACGGGTGACGCTGCGGCGTGAGAACGGCGTGATTGTCGGGATGCAGCCGCCCTCGTAGCTCTGGGTGTTCACCGTGTCGTTCCTCGCGAGCAGCGCCTTTTCTTTCGCTCTGGGGAACAATGGCCACCGTGCGTACGGAAACCAACGACGAGGCCACGGCCGAGCAGACCAAGCCCGCCACCGCCAAGGCGCGGCAGCCACGAGCGACCCCCAGGCGGACGAGCACCCGTAGCACCGCGGCCACCGCCAAGGCCGCAGCGGAGACTCCCGCGCCCATCCGACGGCGCAGCACCGCGAAGGCGGAACCCCAGGCCGAACCGGCCGCCCAGACCAGTTCGACCACGCCGCGAGCGACACGGGCCCGCGCCGCCAAGCCGGCGGCGGAACCCGAGGCCAAGCCCGCTTCCCGCAGCCGGGCCAAGGCCACGAAGACAGCCGCGACGACGCCCACGACGACGCCGGCCAAGAGCACCGCCGCCAAGCCGAAGACGCCGGCCGCAGACAGCACCGCAGCCAAACCAAAGGCCCCGGGCACCACGGCGACCAAACCGACGGCCCCCGCCAAAGACAGCACGGCGGCCAAGCCGAAAACACCGGCCGCAGACAGCGCGGCGACCAAGCCGAAGGTCCCGGCCACAAACAGCACCGCGGCCGAGCCGAAGGCCCCGGCCGCAGACAGCGCGACGGCCAAGCCGAAGACGCCAGCCACAGACAGCACCGCAGCCAAGCCGAAGACGCCGGCCACAAACAGCACCGCGGCCGAACCGAAGACGCCGGCCGCGGGCACCATGGCGACCGAACCAAAGGCCCGGGCCACGAAGACGGCCGCGGCTGCCGTCACAGCGCCCGCGCCGAAGACGCGCGGGCCGCGGACCCGCGCGACACCACCAGCCGCCCCGACCGTCTCGCCCGTGGTCGAGGCGAAGGCGAACGTCTCGCCGCTGGCCGAGAACAAGACCGCCGTCGTGACGCCGGTTCCGCCGGCTGAACGCACGCGGCGCCCACGCCCCGCCGAAAGTCCGGCCCACCGCGTCATCACGCCGCCCGCCGCGACGCGGGACATCGACGAGACGGACCTGCCCGACGACCGCTACTTCAACCGCGAGCTGTCGTGGCTGGACTTCAACGCCCGCGTGCTGGCGCTGGCCGAGGACGCCTCGCAGCCGCTGCTGGAGCGGGCCAAGTTCCTCGCCATCTTCGCGTCGAACCTGGACGAGTTCTACATGGTGCGGGTGGCCGGCCTGAAGCGCCGCGAGGACACCGGCCTGACCGTGCGCAGCGCCGACGGCCTGACGCCCAACGAACAGCTGAGCCGGATCGCCGCGCGCAGCCAGGAACTGGTCGACCAGCACGCCAAGGCGTTCCTCAACGAGATCCGCCCCGGGCTGGAGCAGCACGGCGTGCGCATCGTGTCCTGGCAGGACCTGGAGGAGCCGGACCAGCTGCGGCTGTCCAACTACTTCAGCGAGCAGGTGTTCCCCGTCCTCACGCCGCTCGCGGTGGACCCGGCGCACCCGTTCCCTTATATCTCCGGGCTGTCGCTGAACCTGGCCGTCACGGTCCGCACGCCCGAGGGCGGTCCCGAGCAGTTCGCCCGCGTGAAGGTGCCGGACAACGTGCCGCGGCTGATCCGGGTCGAGGCCGACCGGCGCAGCGGCACCGCGACGTTCCTGCCGCTCGAGGAACTCATCGCCGCGCATCTGGGCGAGCTGTTCGCCGGCATGGACATCATCGAGTGCCACGTCTTCCGTATCACCCGCAACGCCGACCTCGAGGTCGAGGAGGACCAGGACGAGGACCTGCTCAAGGCGCTGGAACGGGAACTGGCCCGGCGCCGGTTCGGCCCGCCGGTGCGGCTCGAGGTCGGCGACGACATGACCGACCACGTGCTTCGCCTGCTGCTGCGGGAGATGGACGTGGAACCGGACGAGGTCGTCGAGGTTCCCGGTCTGCTGGACCTGTCCTGCCTGTGGCAGGTGTACGGCGTGGATCGCAAGGAGCTCAAGGATCCGCCGTTCGTGCCGGCCACCCATCCCGCGTTCGCCGACCGGGAGACGCCGCGCAGCGTGTTCGCCACGCTGCGGGACGGGGACGTGCTCGTGCACCACCCCTACGACTCCTTCTCCACCAGCGTGCAGCGCTTCATCGAGCAGGCCGCCGCCGACCCGAACGTGCTGGCCATCAAGCAGACGCTGTACCGCACCTCCGGCGACTCGCCGATCGTCGACGCGCTGATGGACGCGGCCGAGGCCGGCAAGCAGGTGGTGGCGCTGGTCGAGCTCAAGGCGCGGTTCGACGAGGAGGCCAACATCAAGTGGGCCCGTGCGCTGGAAAAGGCCGGCGTGCACGTGGTCTACGGCCTGGTCGGCCTCAAGACGCACTGCAAGACCGCCTTGGTCATCCGGCAGGAGGGCTCGTCCATCAAGCGGTACTGCCACATCGGCACCGGCAACTACAACCCGAAGACCGCGCGGCTGTACGAGGACGTGGGCATCCTGACCGCGGAGCCGGCGATCGGCGCGGACCTCACCGATCTGTTCAACGTGCTGACCGGCTATGCCCGGCAGGAGAACTACCGCACCCTGATGGTCGCGCCCTACGGCGTGCGGCGCGGCATCGTGCGGCGGATCGAGCAGGAGATCGAGTTCGCGCGGGACGGCCGCCCGTGCGGGGTGCGGCTCAAGGCGAACTCGCTCGTGGACGAACAGGTCATCGATGCCCTTTACCGCGCGTCGCAGGCCGGTGTGCCGGTCGAGGTGATCGTGCGCGGCATCTGCGCGCTCAAGCCGGGTGTGCCGGGACTGAGCGAGAACATCAAGGTCCGGTCGATCCTGGGACGTTTCCTCGAGCACTCGCGGATCGTGCGGTTCGCCGGTTCGGACGAACTCTGGATCGGCAGCCCCGACATGATGCACCGCAATCTGGACCGGCGGGTCGAGGTGCTGGTGAAGGTGGCCGACCCGAAACTGGTCGCGCAGTTGGACAGCGTGCTGGATTCGACGATGGATCCGGCCACCCGGTGCTGGGAGCTCAGCTCCAGCGGGAACTGGGATCCGTCCCCGGCGGACGGTTCCCGTGTTCGCGACCACCAGGTCGAACTGATGAAACTCCACAGTGCGAAGGAACAGCAGGTGTGACTATCCGAGCCGCCGGCGCCGTTGTGTGGCGTCCCAGCAGTGTGACCGAGCAGGTCGAAGTCGCGGTGGTGCATCGACCACGATATGACGATTGGTCACTGCCCAAGGGAAAATTGGACGCTGACGAAACGATGCCGGCGGCGGCGGTTCGAGAAGTGCTGGAGGAGACCGGCTTCGCGATCGCCTTGGGCCGCCGGCTGCCGTCCGCCGAATACGCGGTGGACGGCCACCGCAAGGTCGTCGAGTACTTCTCGGCCCGCTTCGTTGATGGCGACTTCGAGGCCAACGACGAGGTCGATCGGTTGAAATGGGTTTCCCCCGATGCCGCCGGGGATCTGCTGAGCTATCAGCACGACCAGCTGGTGCTGGCCGAGTTCACCGCGCTGCCGGCCCATTTGAGCACGCTGCTGCTGGTCAGGCACGCCAAGGCGGGCAAGCGCGACGAGTGGGACGGTGACGACGACCGGCGGCCGCTGAGTCCGTCCGGGCGGCGGCAAGCCGCGGCGCTGGCCGGGATTCTGCCGCTGTTCGGGGCTGATCGTGTCCATGCGGCCCCGCGGACCCGGTGCGAGGACACAGTAGCCGGGCTGGGCCTGGAGATCCGCAGCGAGCCACTGCTGTCCGAGCAGGGCTATTGGGCCAGTCCGTCGGCCGGCGTGGCCCGGCTGCTGGACATCGTGGCCGCCGGCGGCACGTCCGTGGTGTGCAGCCAGGGCGGCGTCATCCCCGACGCCGTCGCCCGATTGGCCGACATGAACGAACTGGCACTGGACGAGATCGCCAGCAAGAAAGGCAGTTTCTGGGTGCTCTCGTTCCGTCCGCCGACCAAGCGCCGGGAGCCGCGGCTGGTCGCCGCCGACTACTTCCCCACTCCACTGCCGAAACCGGCCGGCCGCTAGCCCTGGGGGTCGGCAGACCCCTTGCACCCCACGGGTTGTGGTCATACCCCCTGGCGGACGGGGGTTTTCGCTGTTCTTCGTGCCCCACAAAAGGATCAGGGGCACGGGCCCCTGGGGCCCTTCGGGGTCTGGGGTGTCCCCGGAAAACACAGCGAGCGAGGTCTGCGCGCAGTTGGCGCGCAGACCTCGCTCAGTCGCGATGCGAACCGGTACGCGCGGGTCGTGCACCGGATTCGCGTTACTTCGTCAGATCACGCCCGGCCGAGCGGGTGACTCGGCCGCGCATGGTCACTTCTTGGCGGCAGCGGCCTTCCTCGGCGCGGCCTTCTTGGCGGTGGCGGTCGCGGCCTTCTTCGGCGCGGCCTTGGTCGCGGCCGGCTTGGCGGCAGCGGTGGTCGCGGCCGCAGCGGCCGGCTTGGCGGCGGCCGTGGTGCGCTTGGGCGCGGCCTTCCGCGTGGTGGCGGGCTTCGCGGCGGCAGCGGCCGGCTTGGCAGCAGCGGTGCGACGCGTGGTGGCCGGCTTCGCGGCGGCAGCAGCCGGCTTGGCGGCAGCGGTGCGACGCGTGGTGGTGGCCGGCTTCGCGGCGGCAGCAGCGGTCGTGGTCGCCTTGGCGGCGGCGGCCGGCTTGGCGGCGACAACCTTCGGCAGCTTCTTGGCGCCGCTGATGACGTCCTTGAACGTCGTGCCGGCACGGAAAGCGGGCACGTTGGTCTTCTTGACCTTCACCGTCTCACCGGTGCGCGGGTTGCGCGCGGTGCGAGCGGCGCGAGCCCGCTTCTCGAACACACCGAAGCCCGTGACGTTGACCTTCTCGCCCTTTTGGACGGTGCGCACGACGATGTCGACGATGCCGTCGACGGCCGAGCTCGCGGCCTTCTTGTCGCCGAGACGCTCGGCCAGAGCCTCAATGAGTTGGGCCTTGTTCACTTCAGTCCCTCCCAGGACACCATCGGCCCTGTAGTTGGGCCACTTCTGGCACACGGTAAGCCAACGCGCCAAGAATTTCCACGCGCCACGCCCATTTTTTTGTTGAAGGCGCGCTGGTTCCGCCCCACCGGGGGACATAAACCCCGGTTTCGAGGCGACGAGGAGGGTTGGGAGGCCGCCGGATTGGTGTCCCGGCGGCCTGCCGAGATCAGCCCGCGGTGACGGGGTTCGTTGTGGGCAGCCAAGTCGCGCGGCCCGTCTCGAATTCCCCGATCGCGTCGACGTTTCGCAAGGTCAGGCCGATATCGTCGAGTCCTTCCAGCAGCCGCCAACGGGTGTAGTCGTCGATCTGGAAGGGGGCCGAGAAGTCCTTGGCGCGGACCGTCTTCGCGGACAGGTCGACCGTGACCTCCGTGCCGGGCTCGTTCTCGAGCAGCTTCCACAACAGTTCGATGTCGGACTGCTCACACTGCGCCGCCACGAGGCCCTGCTTGCCCGCGTTGCCGCGGAAGATGTCGGCGAACCGGGACGAGATCACCACCCGAAAGCCGTAGTCCGTCAACGCCCAGACGGCGTGCTCGCGGGACGAGCCGGTGCCGAAGTCGGGGCCCGCGACCAGAACGCTGCCGCCGCGGAAGGGCTCCAGATTGAGGATGAAGCTCTCGTCCGCGCGCCAGGCCGCGAACAGGCCGTCCTCGAAGCCCGTACGGGTGACGCGCTTCAGGTAGACGGCGGGGATGATCTGGTCGGTGTCCACGTTGGACCGGCGCAGCGGGACGCCGACCCCGGTGTGGCTGGTGAACGGTTCCATGGTCTGACTCCTCAGTCCAGGTCGGCCGGCGACGACAGCGTGCCGCGCACCGCGGTGGCCGCGGCGACCAGCGGCGACACCAGGTGGGTGCGGCCGCCCTTGCCCTGGCGGCCCTCGAAGTTGCGGTTGGAGGTGGAGGCGCTGCGCTCGCCCGGCTTGAGCTGATCGGGATTCATGCCCAGGCACATGGAGCAGCCCGCGGACCGCCACTCGGCGCCGGCCGCGGTGAAGACCTTGTCCAGTCCTTCGGACTCCGCCTGCGCGCGCACCCGCATCGAACCGGGCACCACCAGCATGCGTACGTCCGAAGCGACCTGGCGGCCTTCCAGAACCGCTGCCGCCGCACGGAGGTCCTCGATACGACCGTTGGTGCAGGAACCGAGGAACACCGTGTCCACGTGGATGTCGCGCAGCGGCGTGCCCGGCTCCAGGCCCATGTAGGCCAGCGCCTTCTCGGCCGCCACCTTCGCGTTCTCGTCGCCGATGTCCTCCGGGTTGGGCACCCGGTCGCTCAGCGGCAGGCCCTGTCCCGGATTCGTGCCCCAGGTGACAAAAGGCGTCAGCGCGTCCGCGTCGATGTCCACCTCGGCGTCGAAGGTGGCGTCGGCGTCGGTGCCCAACGTGCGCCAGTACTCGACGGCCGCGTCCCAGTCCGCGCCCTTCGGCGCGTGCGGGCGCCCCTTGATGTAGTCGAAGGTCGTGTCGTCCGGCGCGATCATGCCGGCGCGGGCGCCGGCCTCGATCGACATGTTGCACACCGTCATGCGGGCTTCCATCGACATCGATTCGATGGCCTCGCCGCGGTACTCCAGGATGTAGCCCTGGCCGCCGCCGGTGCCGATCTTCGCGATCACCGCCAGGATCACGTCCTTGGACGTGACGCCCGGGCGCAGCGTGCCGTTGACGTTGATCGCCATGGTCTTGAAGGGCTTCAGCGGCAGCGTCTGGGTGGCCATCACGTGCTCGACCTCGGACGTGCCGATGCCGAAGGCGATCGAGCCGAACGCGCCGTGTGTCGAGGTGTGGCTGTCGCCGCAGACCACCGTCATGCCCGGCTGCGTCAGGCCCAGCTGCGGGCCGACCACGTGCACGATGCCCTGTTCCGCGTCACCCATCGGGTGCAGCCGCACGCCGAACTCCGCGCAGTTGCGCCGAAGCGTCTCCACCTGGGTCCGCGACACCGGGTCCGCGATCGGAAGTTCGATGTCCAGCGTAGGAACGTTGTGGTCCTCGGTGGCGATGGTCAGGTCCGGCCGACGGAGCGTCCGGCCGGCGAGCCGCAGCCCGTCGAAGGCCTGCGGGCTGGTGACTTCGTGCACCAGGTGCAGATCGATGTAGATGAGGTCCGGTTCGGCTCCGTCGCCCTTGCGCACCAGGTGCGCGTCCCAGACTTTCTCCGCGAGCGTGCGGCCCATGATCTCCTCCCCCTTCGGGGATGTCGTGTCAGTTCGGGTTTTCCCACATGGTGGCGCGGCTGGACTTCCCACATGGCGGGAAGCTAGTATCGCGACGTGGGACAGCATAGCGGGATCGGCGTTCTGGACAAGGCGGTGGCGGTGCTCAGCGCCGTCGCCAAGGACCCCTGTGGCTTGGCGGAACTCTGCAACCGCACGGGTCTTCCTCGCGCCACCGCGCATCGCCTGGCCGTGGGCTTGGAGGTGCATCGCTTGCTGCGCCGCGGTTCCGACGGCCGCTGGCGTCCCGGCGCCGCCTTGGCCGAGCTCGCCGGCGGCGCCACCGACCCGCTGCTCGACGCCGCCAGTTCGGTGTTGCCGCGTCTGCGTGACATCACTGGTGAGTCCGTCCAGCTCTACCGCCGCGACGGCATGCAACGCATCTGCGTCGCCGCCGCCGAGCCCCCTTCCGGCCTCCGCGACACCGTCCCGGTCGGCGCTCGCCTGCCCATGACCGCCGGCTCCGGCGCCAAGGTCCTGGCCGCGTGGGCCGATTCCCCCACCCAGCGCGCCCTTCTCACCGATGCCCTCTTCGGCGAGCGCACCCTCTTGGAAGTTCGGCGCCGCGGTTGGGCCCAGTCGGTTGGCGAACGCGAGCCCGGCGTCGCTTCCGTCTCCGCCCCCGTGCGCGACTCTTCCGGCTCCGTGATCGCCGCCGTCTCCGTCTCCGGCCCCGTGGACCGCATCGGCCGCCGCCCCGGCGGCCGTTGGGCCGCCGACCTCCTAGCCGCCGCCGAAGCCCTCCAAAACCGCCTATAGCACCCCCGCCCTTTATTCCAGGGCAAATGGACAGCGAGCATCCCTCGCCCCCTTTCCCAGACCACAGAATGCCGTGGCGCTCAACAAGCGGAGCGCCACACCCCACCGCAACGCCGAAGCCAAGCCCCACGCGGTCCAGGGCGACCCCAAAAATCGCCTCCCACGCCCCAGGCCAACGTCGAAGCCACCCCGGCCGGTACAGGGCAACCCCCAAGCCACCCCCGCCCCAAGGGCGACGGCGAAGCCGAACCCAAAGGGGCTTGCAGGGCAACGGCGAAGCCGAACCCAAAGTGGGTTGCTGGGCGACGGCGAAGCCGCGCCCGAAGGGGGGTGCAGGGGGGCGAAGCCCGCCCTGCCTTGGGGTCTGGGGCGAGAGCCCCAGTGAGAAAACGAAA
>DASWRQ010000062.1:0-59803 GCA_036403095.1 Kutzneria sp.
GACCGCCAAGGGCAGCGACCGCAACGCCTGACCGTCGATGTCGACGCCGTCGATGACGTGCGCGGCGGCCCGGGTGTCCTTGCTCAGCCTCTTGTCGGCCAGCCCGGCCCGCACCTCCTGGTATCCGGTCACCAGCCACACTTTCGCCCCGGCCGGCGTCACCGTCGGGACGATCCTCGGTAACTCCGGTGTCGGTCGCTCACACATGCCCCACGCACCCCCGTGCCGCTCGACTCAAGTGTGGGTGACACGAGCGGTAACGCGGATCGGTTCACCCCCGAACGAAATCGACCAGCCGCGAGGCCACCTCGGCCGGCGACGGCATGGCCGCGATCTCGGCGGCGACCTCGGCCGCGGCGGTGCGGAACTTGTCCTCGCCGAGCAGCTGGTTGATCACCCGCGCGTCGAGTTCGTGCTCTTCGACGTTCAGGCCGACGCCGCGGTCCTGCACGGCGGCGGCGTTGATGTGCCGGTCCGCGCCGCTGGGCGCGACCAGCTGCGGCACGCCCATGGCCAGCGGCGTCATCGCGGCGCCGGCGCCGCCGTGGTGGATGAGCAGGGAACTGGTGGCCAGCAACGAGTTCAGCGGGATCCAGCCGGCCGCCCGCACGTTCGACGGCAGCGGGCCGAGGGCGTCCAGGTCGACGCGGTCGCCCAGCGCCAGCACGAACTCGGCGTCGACGTCCGGCGCCGCCGCGATGATCCGCTCGACCGGCCCGAGGCCGCTCATCGCCGGCGCGACGGTGCCGAGGGTGACCGCGACCCGCGGCCGTTGCGCCTCGCCCAGCCAGGACGGTTCGACGCCGCCGCCGTTGTACGGCACGTACCGCATCGACCAGCCTTCCGGCTCGCCGGCGATCATGCTCGGCGGCGCGACGTCGACGTAGGCGCGGCGTTCCGGCAGCTCGACGCCGTACTGCTCGAACCCGTCGGCCATGTGCTCGCGATACACCTCCGCCAACTGAGCGCCGCGCAGGAAGCCGAAGCCGTGGCCGACCCACGGCACGCCGAGCCTGGCCGCGGCGACCAGGCCCGAGCCGCCCATCGCGCCCTGGAGCACGACGTCCGGCCGGAACCGCTCGGCGGCCGCCACCGTGCCCGGCAGCAGCGGCCGGGTCAGCCACGGCAGGATCTCCCCCACCTCGCGCACGTCGGTGACGCGGCGACTGGCCAGGCCGGCGAAGCGGGCCGGGTCCTGCTGACGAAGCTGCTCGAACCGCTGCCGCACGTTCATGCCGGGCAGCGCGTCCACCACCGGCAGGCCGGCCTCCGCGACGGCCAGGCCGTCACTCGACGTGACGACCAGGACGTCGTGTCCGGCCGCGCGCAAAGCCCAGGTCAACGGCACCATCGGGAAGACATGCCCCACGCCGGGGGCCGAGACTACGAGAACACGCACGAGGACTCCCCCATAGAGAACGGAACGTTTTCTATCCTGACGGTAGCCTCGGGCGTTAGAGAACGCAACGGACTCTATTCGAACGGACGGGTGGCGTGGATCACCGCAAGGGGCCGCGACGGCGCGGCGACGAGCTCAACCGGGCGATCTTCACCGCCGCCCTGGAGGAGCTGGTTGAGGTCGGCTACCACCGGCTGACCATGGAGCGGGTGGCCGAGCGGTCCCGCACCAGCAAGGCCTCGCTGTACCGGCGCTGGCCCGGCCGGGCCGAGCTGATGATGGACGCCGTCCTGCACGTGTTTCCCACCGTCGGCGAGCTGCCCGACACCGGCGAGCTGCGTGGCGACCTGATCGCCGCCCTGCGCGCCATGGCCGCCGCACTCAACAGTCCGGTCGGCGCCGCCGTCCGGGCCGTCGTCACCGAGCTCGACGCCGCCCCCGGGGCCATGAACGTGCACCGGGAGCGCTTCGTCGAACGCCGCAACCAGCTCATGCTCGACCTCATCCGCCGCGCCGTCGTCCGTGGCGAGGCCCGGGCCGCCGCCCTCACCCCTCGCGTCGCCTCCGTCGGGCCGGCGCTGATGCGCGACCACTTCCACACCCAGGGCGGGCCCATCACCGACGAGGTCATCCTGGCCATCGTCGACGAGGTCCTGGTGCCGCTGATCCGGATCCCATGACCGTTCTCGGGGTTTTCGCCCATCCGGACGACGAGTGCACCAGCGCCGGCGGCGTGCTCGCCCGCTACGCCGACGCCGGTGTCCCGGTCGTGCTCGTCTCGTGCACCAACGGCGAGTTCGGCGACGACATCGGCGGGCTGAAACCCGGTGCGCCGGGCCACGATCCGCAGCGGGTCACGTCGACCCGCCACCGCGAGCTCGACGCCGCGTGCCGACGACTCGGCGTGTCCGTCGTGGAACGGTTGGGATACCACGACTCCGGCCTTCCCGGCTGGGCAAAATGGGCTCATGGCGCCGTGTTCAGCGCCGTACCGGCATCAGAGGTCGCCTTCCGGCTCCGTGCCCTGATCGACAAGTACCAACCGGAGGTCGTGCTCACGCACAATCCTGACGCCGGCCATGAGCATGCCGATCACCAGCACGCCGGCCGGGCCACCGCGCTCGCCGTGCCGGCCGCCACCACCCTGTACTTCGGCGCGCACGGCATGACGCGGGCCGAGCGCCTGAGGGAAGCCTTGCGGCACAACGGGATCGACCGCCCGGTCCCGGAGGGCGAACGGAAAAGCACGTTGGAGCTGATCGAGAAGCGCATCACCGCCCGCGTCGACCTTGGCCCTTACGTCCACCGCAAACGCGAGGCGCTGTTCGAGCACCGGAGCCAGCTCGCCAGCTCCGCCGCCGCCCAACTGACACCGCGGCAATACGAACAGGTCTTCGGCACCGAGACCTTCATCCGCGCGCGAGGGCACATCGAGCTGTGAACTACCCGGCTCGAATCAGTGGCCCGGTCGGTCTCGACGGCGTCGGGCCGTCACGTCGGCATCGTAGGCGCACCGGCCCGGACACACCTGGCTATTCTCGAGCCTGATGGAACTACGTCTGCTGGGGCCGATCAGCGCGCGCGTCGGGGACGACGTGGTGGCGCTGGGCCCACGCCAGCAACGGCTGGTGTTGGCCCTGCTGGCCTGGGAAGTGAACCGGCCGGTGGCGGTGGAACGCCTGGTGCGGTGGGTGTGGCCGGAGGAAGCCCCGAGGAGCGCGCCGCACGCGGTGAAGGTGGCGGTGTCGAACCTCCGCGCGATCCTGGCCGACGCGGGCGGCATGGCGATCGCGACGGAGAGCGCGGGCTATGTGTTGCGGGCGGATCCGCTGACGATCGACGCGCATCGGTTCCTGGACGGGGTGGCCCGAGCTCGGCTGGCGCCGAACGACACGGCGAAGCTGGCGTTGCTGGATCAAGCGCTGGGGCTTTGGCACGGCCCGGCGCTGGCCGAGGCGGCGCCGGAGACCCGCGAGAGGCTGTGCGCCGGCCTGGAGGAGACCCGGCTGGTCGCCACCGAGGACCGGGTGGATGCCCGGCTGCGGCTGGGCCAGCACAACGACGTGCTGGGCGAGATCACGACGCTGGTCGAGGCCCATCCGACCCGAGAGCGGCTGGTCGGGCAGCTGATGCTGGCGCTGCATCGGTCGGGCCAGTCGACCAAGGCGCTGGAGCTGGCGAGAAAGACCCGGGCACGGCTGGCCGAGGAGCTGGGGATCGACCCGGGCGCGGAGCTGCAACGCCTGGAAGTGGCGGTGCTGCGCAACGATCCCGCCCTGGATCCGCGGCCGCCGCGCGAGCCGGAGGAGCCGCTGCCGGCGCATCGGACCCGCTTGATCGGACGTGATCGGGACGTCGCCGACGTGGTGGCGCGGGTCAGCAGAACGCGGCTGGTGACGCTGACGGGACCGGGCGGCGTAGGCAAGACGCGGCTGGCGCTGGCGGCGGCGCGGGAGTTGGCGACGAGCTTCGCCGACGGGGTCACGGTGGTGCCGCTGGCGCCGGTCCGCGACCCGAACCTGGTGCTGCCGACCATCGCCACCAGCCTGGCCATCAAGGACCTGGCCGGGGATTCGCTGCGCACCACCGTGCAACGGTACCTGCGCGACCGGAACCCGTTGCTGTTGCTGGACAATCTCGAACACCTGCTGGACGCCGCGCCGGACATCGCCTGGCTGCTGGACACCGTCCCCCGGCTGACGGTGTTGGTCACCAGCCGCGCGCCGCTGCGGCTGGGCGGCGAGCAGCTGCGGCCGGTTCAGTCTCTCGACCGGCCCGCGGCGATCGAGCTGTTCACCGAACGCGCCGAGCAGGCCGGAGCCACGGGCGAGTTCGACCGCGACACCGTTGACGCGATCTGCGAGCGGCTGGACCGCCTGCCGCTGGCCATCGAGCTGGCGGCGGCCAGAACCCGGCTGTTGTCGCCGAAAGCGTTGCAGGAGCAGCTCTCCCACTCGTACGACCTGCTCGCCGACGGCGCGCGGGATATGCCGGCACGGCATCAGGCGCTGTCGGCGACAATCGCCTGGAGCCACGACCTGCTGACGGCGGACGAGCAGGCGATGCTCAGTGCCGTCGCGGTGTTCGCCGGCGGCTGGACCGCGCCGGCCGCGGCCGAGGTCGCCGACCTGGACCCGACCACCACGTTGCGGCTGTTGGGCGGCCTGCTGGACGCCAGCCTGATCGTCCGGCACGGCGACAACCGCTTCGCCCTGCTGGAGACGGTCCGAAGCTTCGCCCTGGCCACCGGCGACCTGGACCGGCTCCGGGAACGCCACGCCGCGTACGTCGAACGCTTCCTGCGGCAGGCGCGCTACGGCGTGGACGGGGCGGACCAGCGGAGCTGGTTCCAGCGGCTGACCGCCGAGCAGGACAACGTGCGGGTGGCCATGCGCTGGCTGCTCGACCAGGGCCAGTTCGACCGCTGCGCCGCCATTCTCGACTTCCACCCGCTGTGGCTGATCGGCGGCAGCTTCCGGGAGTACCAGCGGTGGGCCCGGGAGATCCTGGCCGGCACCGACCACGCCGGCATGCTCGCGCACTACGCCTACACGTTGACCGGCCGCAACATGGCCGAAGTGGCCCGCATGGCCGACGAGGCCGTCGGCCTGGCCCGCGAGTCCGGCGATCCCGAGATGCTGGCCTCGGTCCTCTACCGCCGGGCGCACATCGGGATCTGGTCCGAGGACTACGCCCTCGTGCACGCCGTGCTCACCGAGGCCGAAACCGTGCTGCGGCACCTGGACTGGCCGAGCACGCACGGCGGCGCGCGGGCCATCCGGGCCGGTATGGACCTCCAGCTGGGCCGGCCCGAGCAGGCCGAACGCGATCTGATCGCGCTGGAGGCCGAGCGCCGCCGGGCCGGCGCCCCCTGGGACCTGGGCCTGATCCTGTGCTGGCGGGCCGTCATCCTGATCCGACGGGCCGAGTGGGCGGCGGCCGAGCGGCTGATCCGCGAGGCGGTGGGCATCCTGGAACCGGTCGGCGCCGCCGTGATGATGGTGTACGCCCTGATCTATCTCACGATCACCGCCGTGCACCGGGGCGACGCGGCCCGGGCGGCCCGGCTGGGCGGCGCCGCGTCGACGCACGCCGACCAGTTCGGGCCGGGGATGATCGCCCGGTTCGTGGCCCGGATGTTCGCGGACGGGCTGGCCAAGGCCCGGTCGGTCCTCGGCGACGAGGCGTTCGACGCGCTGTACGCCGAGGGCCGGGCCATGAACTGGCGTCAGACGCTGGATCTGGCGCTCAGCTGAGCAGCGCCGGCAGGTCCCGCACCGACTCCAGGATGTGCGTCGCGCCAACGGCTTCGAACTCGTCGCGCCCAGCAGCGCCGGTGAGCACGCCGGCGGCGATGGACGCGCCGGCCCGCAGGCCGCTGACCACGTCGGACGGGGTGTCGCCGACCACGGCGACGTCCCGGACGTCGTCGATGCCCAGGCGCAGCACGGCCGTGAGCACCATGTCCGGGAACGGCCGTCCCCGGCCGGCATCGGCCGGCGTGAGGGCGACGTCGGCCAGGTCCGACCAGCCCAGGGCGGCGAGGATGGCGTCCTGGGTGGGACTGGCGAAGCCGGTGGTGAGCGCGACCTTCACGCCGGCGGCCCGCAGATCCTTGATCGCCTGCACGGCTCCTGGGACGGGCTCGCAGTGCCCGGCCTCGACCAGCCGACTGTAGGCGTCTTCGAAGGCGGCATTGGCCTGCTGCGCCTCAGTTTCCGGTAGCAGGGCCCGAAACACGACGATCTTGGACTGGCCCATGGTCCGGCGCACGTGGGCCAGCATCGCCGGAAAGCGGTCGTCCGATGTAGACACCCCAACAGCCCTGATGGCCTCGGTGAACGCGCGTTCAACCAGGCCGTCGTCGGCCACCGTCGTGCCGGCCATGTCCAGCACTGCCAGGGAAATCACAATCCAGCCTCCAATGCCGTGCGCTCGGCGATCGCCGGCGAGCAGGTCATGCCCCGGCCACCGGGTCCGGTGATCAGCCAGGCGTTGTCGGCGATCTCGGCCCGGTGCACGACCATGGCCGGATCGCTGTGCTGCGCGTACACGCCGGCCCATCGCCGGCGAATCGGCGGAAGTGCCCGTCCCAGCAGGGATTCCGCCACGGTGACGAGGTGCTCGTAGGGCGCCGAGTCGACGTCGAAGGTGAACGGCTCGTCGTACTCGTGGGTGTCGCCGATGGTGAGCGAGCCGTCGAGTCGTTGCACCATGAGGAGTTGCATCTTGTGCCGGGCGGCAACCGCGGGCTGGGGCTGGGAAAGGTTCAACGCGTCCAGCGACGAGCCGTGATACGCCGGGTAATAACGGAAACTGTCCCCGTCGGCCACCGACGTGGTCAGCCGCTCGTCCAGCGGATCGGTCTGCATCATCTGCAACCGCACCCGCCGCGCCGGCACCGCCCCGGCGATCTCCCGCACCAGGCCGCCGAGCGCGGCCCCGGTGCACAGCAGCACCAGATCCGCCCCGTGCACATCGCCGTGATCATCGCGTGCGCCATGGGGCAGCAGCACCCGAACCTCGCGACCCGGCAGCCAGCGGTAACGACCGGAGGCGAGAAGGTGTTGCCGCAGCGCGGGTTGCGCCACGCGGGGTTCAACAGCGGCGTCCCGCTCACACAGCAAGCCGCCCAGCACGTCCCCGCGCAGAGCCGGGTTCACGGCCCGAACCTCGGTCGGGGACAACAGCTTCAGGCCACGCTCGGCCGCATCGCCGCGGGCCACCACGTCCGAGGCGACGGCCAGCTCCAGCGGGGTCCGCAGCGCCGTGAGGGACCCGTTGGCCCGGAAGCCGACGCCCACGACCTGACGGCCGATCTCCGCCCACAGCTCACGGGCCCGTTGCGCGGTGGCCAACTCCTCGCCGGGCGCGCGGCCGCCCACCCAGACCAGGCCGAAGTTGCGCACCGACGCCCCCCTGGCCTGCTGTTCTCGTTCGATCTGAAGGACTTCGTGGCCGCGCCGCACGGCCTGCCATGCGTGCATCGTCCCGAGCACGCCTCCACCGACGACCACCACTCGCACACCTCGAACGTACCATGGACTAGAGCAGTTACCGTTTCGTTATTTTTACCCGACCGCGATGCCGGTTCGCCCCAGACGGCAGAATCGACGCCGTGATGTCCATTGAGCAGAGGATCGCCGACGAGCTCGGCGTGCGGGACGGGCAGGTGACCGCGGCCGTCGGCCTGCTCGACGGCGGTTCCACGGTGCCGTTCGTCGCCCGCTACCGCAAGGAAGCAACCGGCGGCCTTGACGACGCCCAGCTGCGCACCCTGGAGGAACGCCTGCGCTACCTCCGGGAGATGGAGGAGCGGCGCACCGCGATCCTGGAGTCGATCGCCGAGCAGGGCAAGCTGGACGACGCGCTGCGCGAGCAGATCATGGCCGCCGACTCCAAGGCGCGGCTGGAGGACATCTACCTGCCGTACAAGCCGAAGCGGCGGACCAAGGCGCAGATCGCCCGCGAGGCCGGGCTGGAGCCGCTGGCCGACGGCCTGCTGGCCGACCCGACGCAGGACCCGCAGGCCACCGCCGGCCGGTACGTGGACGCCGAGAAGGGCGTGGCCGATGCTGCCGCGGCGCTGGAGGGCGCGCGGGCCATCCTGGTCGAGCGCTTCGGCGAGGACGCCGACCTGATCGGCGCGCTGCGCGAGCAGATGTGGACCCGCGGCGCGATGGTGTCCAAGGTCCGCGACGGCCAGCAGGAGGCCGGCGCCAAGTTCAGCGACTACTTCGATTTCTCCGAGCCGTTCACCAAGCTCCCGTCGCACCGCATCCTGGCCATGTTCCGCGGCGAGAAGGAGGAGGTCCTCGACCTCACCCTGGAGCCGGAGGAGCCGGTCGAGGGCCAGCCGTCGGACTACGAGATCCGCATCGCCGCCCGGTTCGGCATCGACAACCAGGGCCGCGCGGCCGACAAGTGGCTGACCGACACCGTGCGCTGGGCCTGGCGCACGCGCATCCTCGTGCACCTGGGTGTCGACCTGCGCAGCCGGCTGCGCCAGGAAGCCGAGGACGAGGCCGTGCGCGTGTTCGCGGCCAACCTGCGCGACCTGCTGCTGGCCGCGCCGGCCGGCACCCGCGCCACCATGGGCCTGGACCCCGGCTTCCGCACCGGCGTGAAGGTCGCGGTCGTCGACGCCACCGGCAAGGTCGTGGCCACCACCGCGATCTACCCGCACCAGCCGGCCAACCGCTGGGACGAGTCGCTGGCCACGCTGGGCAAGCTGTGCGCCGAGCACAAGGTGGAGCTGATCTCCATCGGCAACGGCACCGCCTCCCGTGAGACCGACAGGCTGGCCGCCGACCTGATCAAGCTGCGGCCCGAGCTGAAGCTGACCAAGATCGTCGTCTCCGAGGCCGGCGCCTCGGTCTACTCGGCGTCCGCCTTCGCCTCGGCCGAGCTGCCGGACATGGACGTGTCACTGCGCGGCGCGGTGTCCATCGCGCGGCGGCTGCAGGATCCGCTGGCCGAGCTGGTCAAGATCGACCCGAAGTCCATCGGCGTCGGCCAGTACCAGCACGACCTGGCCGAGACCAAGCTGTCCCGGTCGCTCGACGCCGTGGTCGAGGACTGCGTGAACGCCGTCGGCGTCGACCTGAACACCGCGTCCGCGCCGCTGCTGACCCGGGTGTCGGGCATCGGCGCCGGGCTGGCCGAGAACATCGTGCAGCACCGCGAGACCAACGGCCCGTTCCGCTCCCGCGAGGCGCTCAAGGGCGTGGCCCGGTTGGGCCCCAAGGCGTTCGAGCAGTGCGCGGGCTTCCTGCGCATCCCCGGCGGCGACGATCCGCTGGACTCCTCCAGCGTGCACCCCGAGGCCTATCCGGTGGTGCGGCGCATCCTGACCGCCAACAACCTGGCGCTGACCGAGCTGATCGGCAACGGCGCCAAGCTGAAGGCGATCAGGCCCGCGGAGTTCGTCGACGACAAGTTCGGCCTGCCGACCGTCACGGACATCCTGCGGGAGCTGGAGAAGCCCGGCCGCGACCCGCGCCCGGCGTTCAAGACGGCGACCTTCGCCGACGGCGTCGAGAAGCTCGGCGACCTGAAGCCGGGCATGGTGCTGGAGGGCGTGGTCACCAACGTGGCCGCGTTCGGCGCGTTCATCGACATCGGCGTGCACCAGGACGGCCTCGTGCACGTGTCGGCCATGTCGCGCACCTTCGTCAAGGACCCGCGCGACGTCGTCAAGTCCGGTGACGTGGTGCGGGTGAAGGTGCTCGACATCGACATCCCGCGCAAGCGCATCTCGCTGACGCTGCGTCTGGAGGACGAGCCGGAGCGCGGCGGTCCGGCCCAGAACCAGGGCGCCCAGAACAAGGGCGGCCAGGGTGGCGGCGGCCAGCGCCGGCAGGACCAGAACCGCGGTGGCGGCGGTAAGCGTGGCGGCGGTGGTCAGCCGCGTCGCGAGGAGCGGCCGGCCAACGGCTCCATGGCCGACGCGCTGCGCAAGGCCGGTTTCGGCAAGTAGTGCGGGTGGCGGGGTGGTCGCCGGCGGCGGCTACCCCGCCAACACCTTGGCCAGCGTGTCGAGCTGGCTGGTCACACCCTGCTCCCGCCATTCCGGCTGCTCCATGTCGTCCAGGTACGCGCCCTGCTCGGCCAGCACCAGCCGCGTGCCGCCGCCGTCGGCGATGAACTCCACCGTGGTCTGCGAGACCGTGGACAGCTTGTCCCCGTCGTGCAGCGTGGCGCAGTAGACGATCCGCTCGCCGTCGACGATGTCCCGGTAGGTGGCCTCGAACCGCAGCTCCCCACCGCGGGCGATCTCCGTGCCACCGACCCGGAAATCCAGCTCGTGCTGGTGGCCCGGGGCCATCAGCCAGCTGGCCTTGGTGGCCGGGTCGGCGAAGGCCGCGAAGACCTTGGCCGGCGGGTGCGGGTAGGTGCGGTCGATGGTGAACGTCGAGTGCTTGACGGTCATGTCCTGTCCCTTTCTTCCAGTACGTCGGCGAGCCGGTCGAGCTTGTGCTCCCAGGCCGTGCGGCGCTCGTGCAGCCAGTCCTCGGCCGCCCGCAGTCCCGCCGGGTCGATCTGGCAGGTGCGGACCCGGCCGACCTTCTCGGTGCGGACCAGCCCGCACACCTCCAGCACCTGGAGGTGCTGCACCACCGCGGCCAGCGTGATCGGCAGCGGCTCGGCCAGCTCGGACACCGAGGCCGGGCCATGGGTCAGCCGGTCGACCAGACCCCGTCTGGTCGGGTCGGCCAGCGCCTGGAACACCCGGTCCAGCTCATGGTTAAGCACACACTTGAGTATCGGCGCATCGGACACTCAAGTCAAGGCTTAAGTATCGGGACGGGAACAAGGCCCACCCGGGTGCGGGTGGGCCTTGTCGGCGATCGCGGTCGCCGGGAACTAGGCGCGGAGCACGGACTGCCACTCGCTGATCTTGCGGATGATCAGCACGGCCGGCACCGCGGCGGCGACCTCCAGCGCGCTGGACACGATGGTGACCGTGTGGCCGGGGTCGTTGGCTCCGAACGTCCCGATGAGGTTGCCGGCCAGCCAGGTCAACCACCAGGCCAGCACCAGGCCGTCGGCGCCTCGGGCCGGACGGCTGGCCCGCCACACGTCGACCACGTACCGGTACGGGAACCACAGGTTGACCACCGGGCAGAACCAGCAGCCGATGGCCCAGCCCCGCCCGAGCCGCTGCGACTGGGCGCCGGCGACGAGTTCGGCGTTGGCCCGCACCCGCCACAACCACACGATGAACACCACCGCGGCGGCCAGCCGCCCGACGACGTAGAGCATCAGGAACAACAATTCCTGCCGGTCCTGCCCGGTCACGTCGGCGATGGCTTCCAACACGGACAACAGCGCCACCAGCCCGACCATCACCGACGCGGCGACGGCCAGCCCGTTGACCGGCTGCCACTGTCGATAGCCACGCCGGTAGTCGGCGGGCATCGGCGCACCCAGCGGCGCGCCGTGATTCGACTCCACAACTTCCCCCTTCGGGCATGAAACCCCGACCCGGAGGGGACAGTAGCGCTCAGACGCCGGTCGGTGCCTGCCAGTTGCTGATCCGCCGGACCACGAGCAGCGCCAGCGCGCCGGAGGCGACGTTGAGCGCGCACGACAGGACCAGCGGCGCCACGTCGACGATGCCGACCAAGGCGATGAACCGGGTGAACAGCCACGACACGGCGAAGGTCATCCACCACCACACCACCAGCCCGTCGCGGACGTTGCCGCGGTCGGGGGCGCTGGCCCGCCACACGTCCACCACCACCTGGTACGGGAACCAGAGGTTGACCACCGGGCAGATCCAGGCGCCGACGACCCACTCGCGGGTCAGCCGCTGGCCGTGTGGCCCGACGAGCAGCTCGGCGTTGGCCCGGGCCCGCCACAGCCACCCGATGAACGCCACGGCGGCCAGCACGAACAGACCGGCGTTCACCCACAGCACGACGTCGTCCAGAGCGGCGGCGCCGGTTATGTCGGCGACGGTCTCCACGACATCGGTGACGAGCACCAGCGCGATCAACACCGAGGCGGTGCGGGCCTGCGCGCCGACGGGCCGCCAGTTCCTGGGCAAGCGACGCCGCACGGCCGGCGCCGTTGTCTTCGTTCTGCTCACAAACGCTCCCTGTGGTCCTGCCGACGACCTTAGGGAAACGACGTCACAAATTCAGCTGCGTTATGAAGCTGAAACGGTCACCGCGATAGAGAGAACGCACACGTTCGACCGGCACCCCGGCGTCGTCCCTGGTCAACCGGTGCAACAGCAGCATGGGCACAGCCGGATTGGTGCCGATGAGCAGCGCTTCCCGCGGGGTGGCCAACACCGTCTCCACCCGTTCCTCGGCGTGGGCCAACACGATACCGGCCTGGTGTGTCAAATATGCGTACAACGACGTGGCCGGATCAAAGGCGGACAACAGATCGGGAAAGCGACGAGCCGACAGATAGGTCGATTCCAGCCCGATCCGCTCCGAATCGGCCAGCAGCACCCGCTCGATGTGCAGCGCCGGCTCACCGGGCCCGATGGCCAGGTCGTCGGCCAGCCGATCGTCGGCGGCCATGTGCTCGGCGGTGACGAGGTACCGGCTCGGTTCCACGCCCTGGCTGCGCATTCCCTCCGTGTACGAGACCAGGGCCAGCGGCTGCACCAGCTTGGGCGGCGCGACGAACGTGCCGGAGCCCTGCCGGCGCACCAGCCGTCCCTCCAGCACCAGCTCGCTCACGGCCTGTCGGAACGTCACCCGCGACACCTCGAACCGTTCTGCCAGCTCACGCTCCGACGGCAGCGCCACGCCCTCGCCCAGCTCCTCGATCAGCCCCAGCAACAGCGTCTTCACCGCGTAGTACCGGGGCACGCGGCCGTGCTCCGGGATGCCCGCGCGAACGGGCTCTCCTGCGCGGTGCGACGGCGTTGGCATGGCTCACCACCTTAGAGTGGGTCGCGTGGAGATCAACGAGGGGTTGCGCCGGATCACCGAGCTGGCCGGTCGCGAGAACTGGCTGGCCGTGCTGGTCACCGTGCGCGCCAACGGAAAGCCCAGCGTGTCCGTGCTCAACGCGACGGTTTTCCCGCATCCGGTCACCGGCGCGCAGACGGTGGCGTTCGTGTCCCGCGGCAACACGGCCAAGCTGGCCAACCTGCGGGGCGGCGGCGAGGCGACACTGGTGTTCCGCGCCGGCTGGGAGTGGATCTCGGTGTCCGGGCCGACCGAGATCGCCGGTCCGGACGACGAGCTGCCCGGCGTCACCGACCTGCCGCGGCTGCTGCGGGACATCTATCACGCGGCCGGCGGCCAGCACGACGACCTCGACGAGTACGACCGCGCGATGGCGCAGGACCGCCGGGCCGCGGTGTTCGTGAAACCGGTGCGGTTCGCCACTAATCCGTGATGATCTGACGGAGGCGGCGGGGGCCGGTGTCGGACTGCGACGGCGGCTCGCCGACGGTGATCCGCGCGGAGCTCACATACGCTCCCGCCGCCGAGGCCAGCACCGGCTCCAGCACCAGCCGCCGCACCTCCGGCAGGTCCTCGGCCAGCGCGGACAGCCGTAGCGCCAGGTCCTCCAACGCGGCCAGGTCGGCCGGGCGGCCGCCACGGTAGCCGGCCAGCAGCGGGGCCGCCTTGGGCGCGCGGACCAGCGCCGCCGCGTCCACGTCGGTCATCGGCACGGCCCGGTAGGCGCGGTCGCCGAGCAGGTCGCTGACGACGCCGCCGAGCCCGAAGCTGACCAGCGTGCCGAAGGACGGATCGTCCTGCAGCCCCAACTGGCACGACACTCCCTTGGGCGCCATGCGTTGCACGTACATCTCGGTCGACCCGGACACCTCGACCAGATCCTGGTACGCCACGCGGACGGCCTCCACGCTGGCCAGATCCAGCCGCACACCAAGGAAATCCGTGCGGTGCCGGAGCTGCTCGCTGGTCGACTTGAGCACCACCGGGAAGCCCAGCTCCTCGCAAGCGGCCAACGCTGAGTCTACAGTGGACACTGTACGGAACGGGACGACCTCGATGCCGTAGCAGGCCAACAGGGCCACCACGTCCTCGTCACTGGACGTCTTCAGCACCAGCTCGCGGGCCCGCTCGGTGTCAATACCCTCCGGGCGCACGAACTCGCCCCTGGGCCGGGACCGCCACTGCGCGTACCGAGTGGCCCGAACCAGCGCCGAGACGGCCCGTTCCGGGCTCGGATAGGACGGCACGGAGCCACGTGACGGCGACCCGTCCGGCCCAGGCACCGCCAGCTCGTCCGGCACGCCCTCGACCGCCAGAAACGTTGTCACCACAGGCTTTCCCGTGGCAGCCTCCCGCAGCGCCTTGGCGTACACGGCCGCCGGCATGGCGATCGGCGGCACGAACACCACCACCAGCGCGTCCACGTCCTCGCATCGCGCCGTGGACCGGACCGCCTCGGCGAACTCCTCCGGGCCGGCGTGCGCACCGACGTCCACCGGCTCCCGCGCCAGCTCCAGACCCTGCGCCAGCAACGCGTCCGCGGCCAGCAGCCCGATCGCGTTGGAGTTGCCGACGACCGCCACCCGCGGCCCCGCCGGCAGCGGCTGGTGGGCCAGCAGCAAGGCCGTGTCGAACAGCTGCCCCAGCGACTCGACGCGGATCACGCCCGTCTGCTCGAACAGCTGCTGCACGCTGGCCTCGTCCACCGCGACCGTGCCGGACAGGCCGGTGTTGACGGCGTGCCGGCCGGTCTTCACGGCCACGATCGGCTTGCGCCGCCCCAGTCTGCGGGCCAGCCGGGCGAACTTGCGCGGGTTGCCGAACGACTCCAGGTACAGCAGCACGACATCGGTCTCCGGGTCGTCGGCCCAGTACTGCAACAGGTCGTTGCCGGAGACGTCGGCGCGGTTGCCGGCCGACACGAACGTGGACAGGCCGAGACCACGCGCCGCGGCCGTGGCCAGGATGGCGATGCCCAGCGCGCCGGACTGGCAGAAGAAGCCGGTCCGGCCGCGGCCCGGCAGCTTCGGCGCCAGCGTCGCGTTCAGCCGCACCTCGGGATCGGTGTTCACGACGCCGAGCGCGTTCGGCCCCACCACGCGCATCCCGTGCGCCCGGGCCTGCGACACGAGCCGCCGCTCGGCCTCGCGGTCGTGCACCGCCGACACCACCAGCAGCGCCTTCACGCCCTTGGCCAGGCAGGCGTCCAGCACGTCCTCGATGCCGGCGGCCGGGATCGCCACCACCGCCAGGTCGACGTCGTCGGGGATGTCCAGCACGGAGGCGTAGGCCCGGACCCCGCGCACCGACCGGTGCTCGGGGTTGACCGGGTACACCGGCCCGGCGAAGTCGGCCGCCAGCAGGTTGGTCAGCACCGCGTGGCCGACCTTGGCGTGGTCGGTGGACGCGCCGATCAGCGCCACCGAGCGCGGCGTGAGCAGGTTGCGCACGCTGCGCGCCTCCGCCGCCTGCTCACGGGCGCGCGCCACCGCCACCGACTGCGCCGTCGGGTCCAGCGCGAACTCCAGGTGCAGCGTGCCCTCCTCGAACGACCGCGCGATCTGGTAGCCGGCGTCGCGGAACACCCGCACCATCTGGCCGTTCTCGGCCAGCACCTCGGCCACGAACCGGGTCAGCCCGCTCTCCCGCGCCGCCGCGGCCAGGTGCTCCAGCAGGATCGAGCCCAGCCCGCGGCCCTGGTGCGGGTCCTCGACCACGAACGCCACCTCGGCCGAGTCGGTGTCGTGCAGGCGGTCGTAGCGGCCGACGGCGACGATGTCGTGGCCGAGCATGGCCACGAAGGCCACCCGGTCGCAGTGGTCGACCGTGCTGAACCTCTCCAGGTCACGCTGCGGCATCCGCGGATACGGCCCGAAGTAGCGGAAGTAGCGGGTGCGCTCGGACAGCCGGCCGTGGAAGGCCAGCAGCCGGTCCGCGTCGTCCGGCGTGATCGGTCGCAGGTGGACGGTGCCGCCGTCGGACAGCACGACGTCGGCTTCCCACTGCCTCGGGTAGTCGTACGGGTCCACCGCTTCAGTCTCTCGGGTCGTCGGGGTCGAGCCCGAACAACGGGAACGCCGCCCGGCGCGTGCCCAGCACCGCCATGTCCACCGGGTCGCCGCCACCGCCGGACCACCGCTGGAACGCCGTGCCGCCGCCGTCGGTCATGTCCGGCACGCCCAGCCGCTGCGCCCAGTCGCCCGGCAGCTCCGTCTTCGCGAGGATGTCGCGGTCCAGCGCCGTGGCCAGCAGGTGCGTCCAGGACCGCGGCACCACGCGCCGCAGCTGGTAGCCGCCACCGCCCACCGCCAGCCAGCGACCGCCGTGCTCGGTGGCCAGCTCGCGCAGCGCCTGGTAGATCGCGCGGTGGCCGTCCACCGTCAACCCGAGGTGGGCCAGCGGGTCGTCCCGGTGCGTGTCCACGCCGCACTGCGTCACCAGCACCTGCGGCCGGAACGCCCGTAGCAGCGACGGCACCACCGCGTGGAACGCACGCAGCCAGTGCTCGTCGGTGGTGCCCGGGGGCAGCGGCAGGTTGACCGACATGCCGTACGCGTCGCCGGTGCCCAGCTCACGGGCGTAACCGGTGCCGGGGAACAGCGTGGCCGGGTGCTGGTGCAAGGAAATCGTCAGCACGCGCGGGTCGTCGTAGAACGCCGCCTGCACGCCGTCGCCGTGGTGCACGTCCGTGTCCACGTAGGCCACGCGCTCGACGCCGCGGTCCAGCAGCCGGTCGATCGCCCCCACGCAGTCGTTGTACACGCAAAAACCGGCGGCCTGGTCCCGCATCGCGTGGTGCAGGCCGCCGCCGATGTTGACCACCCGGTCCGTCTCGCCGGACAGCAGCAGCTCGGCCGCGGCCAGCGAGGAGCCCAGCACCAGGCTCGCCGCCTCGTGCATGCCGGCGAACACCGGGTTGTCCGGTGTGCCCAGGCCGTGCCCGACGTCGACCGGCGACTCCGGCGCGGCCTTCACCGCCGCCATGTACTCGGCCGAGTGAACCCGTAACACCTCGTCCTCGGTGGCCCTGACCGGCTTGACCGGCTCGATCCCGTCCAGCACGCCCAGCGCCCGCGCCAGCCCCATCGTCAGGTCCAGCCGCACCGGGTTGAGCGGATGCTCGGCCCCCATGTCGTAACCCAGCAGCGTGTCGTCCCACACGACTCCGGCAAGCTTGCCCATGACCACAAGGTAGGCGTAACGCGCCGGGGTTGCCCGGGTATGCCTGCCTGGTGGACTCTTGAGGGGTGAGTGAGGAACTGATCCGCCTGGATCTCGATGAATCCGGCGTCGGTGTCGATCTGCCCCGCCCGAACAATCAGAAGGACCAGGTGCAAGGGGTCCCCTACCGTCCCGTCGAGTTCCGGGACGACGACCTGCCGACGGCGCTGGAGCGGGCCGCGTCCTGGCTGCGACAGGCTCAGCAGTGGCTGGGCGAGCCGATCGACGTCATCGCCATCCACCTGGACTACGACGACACGCCCAGCGCGCCGTACTACGACGTGAAGCTGCTCTGCAACGAGGAGGACCTGGCCGGCGCGCCGCTGGCCCTCCGCGAACGCGAGCAGGACCCCACCTAGTCGGACCTGTCGCCCGGTGGGCCGACGGGCCCACCGGCGTTCGGCCTTCAGCTCAGCGGTCGCCGTGTACCGCCTGGTACACGGCGTCCCGCAGCGCGTTCGCGCGGGCGTCGGTCATGGTCCGCTCCAGGTCCCGCAGCACGATCCGGAGCAGCACGTTCTTCTCGCCCGCGCGCAGCCCCAGCCGGTCACGGGCGACCGGCGGCAGGAGCTCGCCCGGGGTCTCGGACAGCACCCGGACCTCCTCCACGACGTGCGCGTCCGGGCCCAGCGCCTCCCGCACCGCCGCGCCCAGCTGCTCGGCGTCGACGTCGTCGTCGACGGCCACCGACAGGTCGCGCCGGATCGGCGGATGCAGCGACACCGGCCGGTACGCGTCGAGGTCCAGCAACTGCGCGGCGATGCGCGGCTCGGCCGAGCGCAGCAGGCGGATGTCGTCGATTCCCTTGCGCAGCATGAGAAGCCGGTCAAGGCCGAGGCCCATGGCCAGGCCGTGGCACAGATCAGGACGGGCCAGTCCACATTCGCCGACCTCCACCCCGTTCACCCGAATCTCCTTGCCCCGCAAGGTGTACGGATGATCGGACGGCGTCAGCTCGGCGTGGGCGCCCGGGATCGCCGCCGTCACGACGGCCTGGGCCATGTCGTGCAGGTCCTTGTCCGCCAACCCTTTCCGGACCAGCCAGAGATCCAGTTGGTGGGGCTGGCCGACATGCTGGCGGTCGATGGCGTCGCGGCGGTGGCACAGGCCCGGCACGCTCAGCAGCGCCTCGGTTCTCGTCTCCCGCAGCAGCGGCGGGATCATTGCCGTCGTGTGCGCCCGCAGCATCAGATCCGGTCTGAGATAACGGGAATAGCGTTCGTCGCGGGCCACCGCGTCGGCCGGGTAACCCAGCCGGTCGTAGTTGTCCGCCGTTGGCACCACGGGACTGCCGCGGTGCCGTCGCGCCGGCAGGCCGGCCCACTGCGACACCGCCTGCTCGATCTCGTCGAGCAGGAGTTGCATCGCGTGCGGGCCCTGGTTCGGGTCGGTGAGATCGCGCACGGACAGCGCCGCGCGCACCTGGTCGGCAGTCATCAACTTCATGGCATTTGGTCCTGACGTGAGCGGGCGGGATGGCCACGAGCCCCCTCGGCTCCCGTCAGAACGCGCGACTCAGCGCCCCCGGGCCACCGAGGGGCGCGGAAATCGCCTGTAGCCGCTCACGTCCCCATCGTCCCGACCGGGTCAACCACATTTAGCGAGGTCGCGCCGCTGCTTCGCCGCGACGCCGAAGGCGGCGCCTAAGATCCAGTTTCCACGGGGCGCTCCGGTTCCACGCACCAGTGCGACCAGGAGCCGGCGTACAGCGGTGCCGGGCCGAGGCCGGCCACCTCCAGGGCCAGCACCACCGAGGACGCCGTGACGCCCGACCCGCAGTAGGCGCCGACGTGTCCCGGTTCCACTTTGAGCTCGGTGAACCTGGCCGCCAGCTCCTCGGGCGAGCGCCAGCGGCCGTCCGGGCCGATGTGGCCGGCGAACGGGGCGTTCACCGCGCCCGGGATGTGTCCGGCCCGCGGGTCGATCGGCTCCACGTCGCCGCGGTACCGCTCCGGCGCGCGGGCGTCCAGCAGCACGCCGGTGCGGGCCAGCTCCGCCGCCTCGTCGGCGTCCAGCACCGGCATGTGGCCCGGGTCGACCTCGATGTCCCCCGGTTCCGGGGTCGGCGTCTCGGTGCTGGTCGGGCGACCCTCGGCCGTCCACGCCGCGTAGCCGCCGTCCAGCACCGCCACCTGCTCGTGGCCGGCCCAGCGCAGCAGCCACCAGGCCCGGGCCGCGGTCGAGCCGTCGCCGGCGTCGTACGCCACGACCGGGTGATTTCGGCGGACGCCCGCCGCGCGCAGCGCCGCCTGGAGCTGCTCCGGGGTCGGCAGCGGGTGCCGGCCGCCCTCGCCCGGCTCGGCCGCCAGGTCGCGGTCCAGGTCGACGAACACGGCGCCCGGCAGGTGCCCGGCCCGGTAGTCGTCGATCGCGGGCGGGCCGGCCAGCCGCCAGCGCACGTCCAGCAGCACCGGGGCCTGGTCCAGGCCGGCCAGCTCGGTGGGGGTGATCAAAGCGCGCACCGCCTCATCCTGCCCGGTCGCGGTCGGCCACGACCAGGTAACCCGCCGCATATGGCACCGACCTTGTCAGCCCCACCCACTAATATTGACGGCATACGTGCGGGAACGGCTGTGGCGCCCTCGCGACCCCGGAAAGCCGGGGGCGCGCCCACGCCGTCCGACCCACGCCGTTGGACAAGCTAAGGAGTCGGCCATGCCCAGCCTGCCAGGCCGCACTCCCGCGTGCCCGGACCACATGTTCCACAGCCTCCGACAGTCCCGGCCGTCCCGACGGCCCGATACCATCGGACCGGCTCCTGCCCGGCCTGCAGGCCGCAGCCTCCGCCGATTGGAGTCTTGGTGAACGACCTCATCGACACCACCGAGATGTACTTGCGCACCATCTACGAGCTCGAGGAAGAGGGTGTCGTCCCGCTGCGCGCGCGCATCGCCGAGCGGCTGGCCCAGAGCGGCCCCACGGTCAGCCAGACCGTGGCCCGGATGGAGCGCGACGGCCTGCTCGTCGTCGCCGGCGACCGCCACCTCGAGCTCACCGACGCCGGCCGCGAGCTGGCCATCGCCGTCATGCGCAAGCACCGGCTGGCCGAGCGGCTGCTGGTCGACGTGATCGGGCTGGAGTGGGAGCAGGTGCACGCCGAGGCGTGCCGCTGGGAACACGTCATGAGCGAGGCCGTCGAGCGCAAGCTGGTCGCGCTGCTCGGGCACCCCACCACGTCGCCCTACGGCAACCCCATTCCGGGGCTGGACAAGCTCGGCGAGGGCGGCAAGCCCGCGCCGTCCCCCGAGCCCGGGCTGGTCCGGGTGGACGAGGTCGCCCGGCGCGGCGGCGGGCAGGTCGAGGTCCGGCGCATCGCCGAGCACGTGCAGATCGACGAGGAGCTGATGGCGGAGTTGAAGACGGTCGGCCTGATTCCGGGCAACACCGTGCAGGTGCAGGGCGGTCCCGCCGCCGCGGCCGTGGTCGAGGTGCACGGCCTCGGCGCCGTGGCCAAGATCGACGCCGCTGTCGCCCACGCCGTTCTGGTCACCGCCCGGTGATGGGGGCGCAGAAGGCCGCCAAGGCGTTCACCGAGCTGCATGGCCACGCCCCCGCGGGGGTGTGGTCCGCTCCCGGGCGCGTCAACCTCATCGGCGAGCACACCGACTACAACAACGGCTTCGTGGCGCCGTTCGCGCTGCCCCATCGGGCCGCCGTCGCCGCCTCGCCGCGTACCGACGGTGTGCTGACCGTCGCCACCCTCGGCGACGACGGCCAGCTCCAGACCGCCGACCCCGTCGTCATCGCCGCCGTCGCCCCCGGCGATGTCTCCGGCTGGGCCGCCTACCCCGCCGGGGTGGCGTGGGCGCTGCGTGAGCACGGCATCGAGCTCTCCGGCGCCGACCTCGTCGTCTCCGGCAACGTGCCCACCGGCGCCGGTCTCTCCTCCTCGCATGCCCTGGAGTGCGCCACCGCGCTGGCCTTGCTCGGCCTCGCCGGACGCGAGGTCGACCAGCCCGGCTCCCCGACTCGTCCCGAGATCGCGCGCATCGTCCAGCGCACCGAGAACGAGTTCGTCGGCGCCATGACGGGCCTGTTGGACCAGACCGCGTCTCTCTGCTGCGTCGCCGGCCACGTCCTCTTCCTCGACGTGTGCTCCGGCGAGTCCGAGCAGGTCCCTTTCGACGCCGAGGCCGCCGGGCTCGAGGTGCTCGTCATCGACACCCGGGCCAAGCACGCCCTGGTCGACTCCGGCTACGGCGACCGCCGCCGGGGCTGCGAGCAGGCCGCATCCCTGCTGGGCCTGCCGTCCTTGCGGGAGATCACCGACCTCGCCGTCGCCCTGGCCGCGCTGCCCCCCGAGCTGCAGCCTTTGGTCCGCCACGTCGTCACCGAGAACGCCCGGGTGCTGTCCGTCATCGGCAAGCTCAAGTCCGGTCAGCTCGACCAGATCGGTCCCGAGCTCAGCGCTTCTCACATCAGCCTCCGTGACGACTACCAGGTCTCCTGCCTCGAGCTCGACATCGCCGTCGACGCCGCCCTCGCCGCCGGCGCCCTCGGCGCCCGCATGATCGGCGGCGGTTTCGGCGGCTCCGCCATCGCCCTGATCCGGTCCTCGTCCCGCCCCGCCGTCGAGCAGGCCGTCGTCGACGCCTACGCCATCCACTCCCTCACCCCGCCCCGCCTCTTCGTCGGCGTCCCCTCCCCCGGCGCCGGCCGGGACGAGTAGCAGGAGCGCAGGTGGGAACCCGTTCCCACAGGACGTCTCCCACCTGCCCCAGCCCCTTCCGACCCGGCACCTGCCCCACCCGTACTTTTTCTCTCCCTCCACACCTGAATCGAGAGGCGGAATCCGCGTGAAGCTGCTCGTCACCGGCGGAGCTGGCTATGTCGGAAGCGTGAGCGCCGCGCGGCTGCTCGAGGCCGGCCACGAAGTTGTCGTGGTGGACGACCTGTCCACCGGGCACGCCGACGCCGTCCCCGCGGGCGCGCGCTTCGTCGAGGGCGACATCGCCGAGGTGGCCGGGCCGCTGCTGGCCGAGGGCTTCCACGGCGTGCTGCACTGCGCGGCCAAGTCGCTGGTCGGCGAGTCCATGCAGGACCCGGCCAAGTACTGGCACGGCAACGTGGTCACCTCGCTGCGGCTGCTGGAGGCGATGCGGGACAACGGGACCCAGCGGCTGGTGTTCTCCTCGACCGCCGCCACCTACGGCGAGCCCGAGCAGGTGCCGATCGTGGAGACCGCGCCGACCCGCCCCACCAACACCTACGGCGCCACCAAGCTGGCCATCGACTTCGCCATCACCTCGTTCGCGGCCGCCCACGGCCTGGCCGGCGTGAGCCTGCGCTACTTCAACGTGGCCGGCGCCTACGTGGCTCCGGGCGTGCAGCGGCTCGGCGAGCGGCACGCCGTGGAGACGCACCTCATCCCGATCGTGCTGCAGGTCGCGCTCGGCCAACGCGAGAAGGTGCAGATGTACGGCGACGACTGGCCGACCGAGGACGGCACCTGCGTCCGCGACTACATCCACGTGCTGGACCTGGCCGAGGCACACCTGCTGGCGATGGAGAACGCCAAGCCGGGTCGGCACAGCATCTACAACCTGGGCAGCGGCTTCGGCTTCTCGGTCAAGCAGGTCATCGACACCTGCCGCCGGGTCACCGGGCACGAGATCCCGGCCGAGGTGGCGCCGCGACGCGCCGGCGACCCGGCCGTGCTGGTCGCGTCCAGCGAGCGGGCCCGGCAGGAGCTGGGCTGGCAGCCCAAGCACGAGGACCTGGCGTCGATCGTCGGCGACGCGTGGGCGTTCGCCAGCGCCGGGCGGGGGGAATGACCATGACTGATTTCGCTGATCTGGACTCCGTGGCCAAGCTGCCACGGATCGGCTCGCTCGCGCTGTCCCCGGACGGCGCGCGACTCGTCGCCACCATCTCCGAGCTTGCGCCGGACGGCAAGACCTGGCAGTCCGCGCTGTGGGAGGTCGACCCGGCCGGCTCGCGCCCGGCTCGCCGCCTCACCCGGGGGGCCAAGGGCGAGTCCTCGCCCGTGTTCACGCCCGACGGCTCCGTGCTGTTCGTGACGTCCCGCACCGACGCCGAGTCCAAGCCCGGCGACGAGAAGGAGACGTCCGCGCTGTGGCTGCTGCCGCCGACCGGTGAGGCCCGGCAGGTGTACGCCCCGCGTGGCGGCGTCTCCGCCGTGTCCGTCGCCCGTGACGCCGGCACGCTCGTCATCACCACCGCCGCTCTGCACGGCACCGCCGTCGGCGACGAGGACAAGGAGCGCCGCAAGGCCCGCGAGGACGCCGGCGTGACCGCGATCCTGCACGAGGCCTACCCCATTCGGTACTGGGATCACGACCTCGGGCCCGACAAGCCGCGGATCGTCTCCGCTCCCGCCATCGCCGGCGACGAGCGCGTCACCGACGTCGTCGAGCTGACCCGGGACGTCCCGCACCCCGTGTCCGGCGCCGCCGTCAGCCCCGACGGCCAGTGGGTCGCCTACAACGCCGACGAGTTGCTCTCCGCGGCCCACGGCGGGCGCGACACGCTTCGCGTCGTACGCACCGACGGCACCGGCGACCGCGAGCTCGCCGCCGACCGCAACCTCGGCGAAGGGCCTGCCTACGGCTACTTCGGCGCCGTCTGGCTGCCCGATTCCTCCGGCGTCGTCGCCATGCGCGGCACCGAGTCCACCGAGCAGGAGTGTCCCCACTACGAGCTGGTGCTCATCACCCTGGCCGACGGCTCCGTACGGCGGCTCATGCCGGACTTCCCCGACTGGGGTGAGAGCCCCGTCGTGTCCCCCGACGGGCAATCCGTGTACTTCGTCGGCGACCGGCTCGGCCGCCGTCCCGTGTGGCGCATCGACCTGGCGTCCGGGGAGATCACCCGGCTCACCGGCGAGGGGCACTACAGCGAGGTCTGCGTCGCCGCCGACGGCTCCGCCGTCTACGCGCTGCGGGACTCCTACGCCCACCCGGCCCAGCCCGTCCGGCTCGATCCCGTCGCCGCCGAGCAGGACCCTGTCGCGCTGCCCGCTCCCGGCGTCGTCGACTCGCTGCCCGGCACCCTCACCGAGATCGAGACCACCGTCGCCGACGGCCGCACCGTCCGGGCCTGGCTGGCCCTGCCCGACGGCGCCGCCGCCGACTCCCCCGCCCCGCTGCTGCTCTGGATCCATGGCGGGCCCATGATGAGCAGCAACGGCTGGTCGTGGCGGTGGAACCCCTGGCTCATGGTCGCCCGGGGCTACGCCGTCCTCATGCCAGACCCCGCCCTGTCCACCGGCTACGGCCGCGACATGATCCAGGTCGGCTGGGGCTCATGGGGCGCCGCTCCCTTCACCGACCTGATGGCCATCACCGACGTCGCCGTAGAGCGGTCCGACATCGACGAGGGCCGGACCGCCGCGATGGGTGGTTCCTTCGGCGGCTACATGGCCAACTGGGTCGCCACCCAGACCGACCGCTTCGACGCCATCGTCACCCACGCGTCGCTGTGGAACCTCGACGCCTTCACCGGCACCACTGATGCTTCGTACTACTGGATGCGGGAGATGACCGATCCCCTGCGTTCCACCGAGCGCATCATCGCCAACTCGCCGCACCTTCGCGTGGCCGACATCAGCACCCCCATGCTCGTCATCCACGGCGACAAGGACTACCGCGTGCCCGTCGGCGAGGGCATCAGGCTCTACTTCGACCTGGTGCGCCATGGCGTGCCGGCGAAGTTCCTGTACTACCCCACCGAGAACCACTGGATCCTCACGCCCGGCAACTCCAAGGTCTGGTACGAGACCGTGCTCGCCTTCCTCGCCGAGCACGTCCTCGGCGAGAAGTGGGAACGCCCCGCCCTGATCTGATCCCGGCACCGATCCGCAGCAGTCACGAGGCCCACCGGACCACCCCCGGCGGGCCTTGTGCTGTCCCATCCAGAGTCCCTTGGCGCACCGGCTATTCCACGCCGGTGTCCCGCATCTCCGCTCCCCAGCGGGCACGGATCAGCTGCGCGCTGCGACGGCACCAGTCCAGGTTCTCCTGCTCGAACCGCCGGCCGCGCAGGCAGGTCAGGTAGGGGCCGATGCGGTCTCCGGTCGCGAGGAATGCGTCCTCGTCCAGGTCGCCGCGCAGGGCCCGCAGCGTGCCGTCGAACAGCTCCGCCTTGGCCGTCGCCTGCACCGCACGCTCCTCCAGCCGCGCGACCACCGCTGCGGCGTCGGTCCGATCCACGGCGTGCACCTTCACCAGCAGGTCATCCCGGATCACCGCCGGCTTCGCCTCCGCCTCAGCGAACCGCACCAGCTCGGCGACCCCCGCCTCGGTGACCGAGTACACCCGCTTGTTGGGCCGATCGAGCTGGATCACCAGCTGCCCGTCGACCAGTCCGGCCCGTTCCAGCTTGGTGAGCTCGGTGTACAGCTGCTGCGGCGAGGCGTACCAGAAGTTGGCCACCCCGGTGTCGAACACCTTGGCCAGCTGATACCCGCTGAACTCGCCGCCCAGCAGCACGGCCAGCACCGCATGCCGCAACGCCATCGGCCGCCTCCCTCTCTCCCGACCACGCCGATCCCCGGACCGCCCTCGCCCTCGCGATCCCGAGTCAGACCGTCCTCAGTCAGATCGACCCTGAGCCAGACCGATCCCGAATCAGCCCGATCCCGAATCAGCCCGATCCCGGACCGGACCGATCCCGAGCCGGACCGGTCCTGAGCCAGTCCGATCCCGAGTCGTTCCGATCCTTGACCGGCGCGGCCACCCTACGCAAGACTGCGACTAGTCAATTTTATGACTATGAACGGCGCTCAGGGAGGCCCACCGTGTCCACCACCCCAGCGGTCGACACCCGCACCGCCGACTCCGCGGCCGCGGACACGCCGGCGGCCCGCACGGTCGCCCGCCTGCGCGCGGCGGTCGAACAGGGCGACCACGCCACGATCGTCGGCCTGTTCCGCGACGACATCGTCTTCCACAGCCCGGTGAAGTTCCGCCCGTTCGAGGGCATCGCCACCGTCGGCGCGCTCTTCGCGGTGCTGATGCGCACGTTCGAGGACTTCCGCTACGTCGGCGACCTGGCCGGCGACCTCGAGGGCGACGCCGACTCGCGCGTGCTGGTCTTCCGCGCCAGGGTCGGCGACAAGCAGATCCACGGCGTCGACATGCTCCAGTTCGACGACGAGGGCAGGATCGGCACGTTCACCGTGATGGTGCGGCCGCAGTCCGCCGCCATGGCGCTGAGCGAGGCCGTGTTCGCCGGCCTCGTGGCCGACGGCGTGGTGCCCGCCCCGCAGGCAGGAGGTCAGCAGTGAAGCTCGGCTACCACACCGGCTACTGGTCGTCCGGTCCGCCGGCAGGCGTCGCCGAGGCCGTGATCGAGGCCGACCGCCTCGGTTTCGACTCGGTCTGGACCGCCGAGGCCTACGGCTCCGACGCGCTCACCCCGCTGGCCTGGTGGGGCGCGGCGACCAAGAACATCAAGCTGGCCACCAACATCATGCAGATGGCGGCCCGCACCCCGGCCGCCGCCGGCATGGCCGCGATCACCCTGGACCACCTGTCCGGCGGCCGCTTCGTGCTCGGCCTCGGCGCCTCCGGCCCCCAGGTCGTGGAGGGCTGGTACGGCCAGCCCTATCCGCGGCCGCTGGCCCGCACCCGCGAGTACATCGACATCGTGCGCAAGGTCGTCGCCCGCGAGGTCGTCGAGCACCAGGGCGAGTTCTTCCAGCTGCCCCACCCGGGCGGCGCCGGCCTCGGCAAGCCGCTCAAGTCGACGGTGCACCCGTTGCGCCCGCAGATCCCGATCTTCCTGGCCGCCGAGGGCCCGAAGAACGTGGCCCTGGCCGCCGAGATCGCCGACGGCTGGCTGCCGCTGTTCTACTCGCCCAAGGTCGACGGCTTCTTCCGGGCCGCGCTGGCCGAGGGCTTCGGCCGCCCCGGCGCCCGGCACACCCTCGACGACTTCGAGGTCGCCGCGAGCGTGCCGGTGCTGGTGCACGACGACGTGGAGCAGGCCGCGGACTTCATCCGCCCCATGCTCGCCCTCTACATCGGCGGCATGGGCGCGAAGGGCGCCAACTTCCACCGCGACGCCATCGCCCGCCTGGGCTACGAGGCCGAGTGCGACCGGATCCAGGACCTGTACCTGGCCGGCGACAAGAAGTCGGCGATCGCCGCCGTGCCCACCAGGATGGTCGAGGACCTGGCGCTGATCGGCCCCGCCGCGAAGATCCGCGACGAGCTGCCGGCCTGGGAGGAGACCGTGATCACCACCCTGCTGGTGCAGGGCGACGTGACCGCCTTGCGCAAGCTCGCCGAGCTGTTCTCCTGACGCACCACCACCTTTCTCACGAGTTCCGCGGGGCCCGTCCGTCGTCGGACGGGCCCCGGTCCGTCCCGGCCCGCCGCCGTGGCAGGAGAAGGGACCACGGTGACGGGCCGGACCGTCCGGCCGAGGCCCGTCGTCACCCGCGAGCGGACCTCGGCCCACCGGCACACCGCCCGAAGCGACGAGTGCTCGGTTCGTGCCGACGGTGTGCCAGGTCAGATCCCCACCGGCGGGATCTATCCGCCGACCGGGAAGATTCGACGGTCCACAGTGGACCGGCAGGGTGGGGATCCCGCGCCCACTGACCCGCGGGATCCCCACCGGTCCCGAACCCGCCGGCGGGGGGTTGCCGGCGGTCATCGGTCCGGGACCTCATCCGCCGGCTGACCAGGCCGACAGAAGACCGCGTCGAGGCGCACACGCCGCGCTCCGGCAGCGAGCGGCCCCAGAAGCGAACAGGGTGTGGTGGCGGGGATCCCTGGGCCAATTCGTCACGGGATCCCCGCCGCCCGGACCGGGCACGCCGGCAAAGGGGTGCCGACGAACTCGGGTCCGGGACTGCATCCGCCGGCGGAGCAAACCGGCGGATGGGCATCACGGCCGGCGACCCGAGTGATCCGAGGACCACTCGCCCAGAGCCGGTCCACGCTGCTTCCCGGGGCGGGGAAGCAGCCCTGCCGTTGACAGCGACAGAAAGGCCCTGATCTGGGCGCCACCGGCTCGACACCGGGCGGTGTCGAGGGATGAGAGGCCGGGACCCGTTCTGGCGGTTGGACGGGTCCCGGCCGGCCCCGAGCCGTTCGCGGCGACCTGGCTGCGGCAGTCGCGTGCGTGCGCGGCTCGGGGCGGTACCTGCCGGGGCGCGCGGCCGGCAGGCGGCTGGCAGCTCAGGGAGACATGTCGGAAGCCTCCAGGGAGTCGCGATCGCCCTCGATGTCGATCTGTGCGTCGACGGCGGCGTCGGACAGGACCTGCCGGAGCTGCGCGGCGGGCATGCCGTGGCCGATGGCGCGGGACAGGAGATCGGCAAGGTTGTGCCCGGGCAGGACGGATCGGGCCTCCTCTAGGGCGACGTTGGCCATCGCGCCGTCACCCCGCAGGTAGGCACACGCGGCCAGCAGGACGGCGGGCTCGGCGCGTTCGGGCGGCGGCAGGCACCGAGCGAGTTCGAGCCAGAGCCGCTCGGCGGCGGGGGCGACCTTGGTGTCGATGGCGTAGCGGAGGCACCTGTCGCGGACCCGGTAGTCGGACAGCGCCATGGCGAACCGGACGAAGTCCTCGTCGGTGGCGGGCAGGGTGTCGGCGGCGATCGCGTCGCGCAGGACGGCCAGGTGCTCGGCGCTGGTGGTGCGATCGGACCGGATGGTCGTGTCGAGCAGGCTGCTGAGCCTGATCATGCGGTCGCGGTCGGGTGGTTCGAGCAGCCGGCCCAGGTCCTCGCGACGATCGAAGATCACCACGCCGGACAGGGCCATCGCCGCGCCGAGCTCACTGGCGGCGCTGTCGGGCACGTCGCCTTCGCAGTCGTCGTGCAGGTAGCAGCGCCAACGCACGCCGGCCGCGGTGGACGGGGCCCACATCGCGTGCCACGTGGGCACATCGATGTGCGCCAGAGCGCCGACCGCTCGCCGTATCAGGTCTTCATGCCGCGGATCGAGTTGATCGCACACGAGGACGAGCAGGGCCAGCTTCGCGCCGGCCTGACGGAGCGGTCCGACCAGGCGGGCGACGAGCCCGCCGTAGAGCGAGGGCGGGGTCAGATCGATCCGGGCGGTGAGCCCGATCATGCCGTCGCCCTGCAGCGTCACCACGATGAGCGAGGCCTCGGGACGAAAGCCCAGCAGCGACGGGATCGCGGCGACGACGGCGCCGACATCGGCGAGCTTGACGACGTGGTGTGGATCGGGATGATCCGGGTCGGGATGGGCGGCGGTGTGCATGGGGCCACTGTGCTCGGACGCGGGGCTCGCCGGCGGTGGCGAAGATCAAGATGTGGACAACTCGGTTTTTGTCCACAGGGCTGGCTTTGTGGGGGTTTTCGGGCCGGTTGCGGCCGGGCGGTGTGCTATACGCCGAGGTGCCCGGTGGACGGACGGGACCTGTGCAGCTCGAGGCCGGTGTCGACGAGGTCGACGCGGGCCAGTGAGGTCACCTCCGGCAGCGGGATCCAGGCCGCCTTGTCGGTCGAGCCGTCGATTTCGTCACGCAGTTCGCCGCCGACGATCCGGGCCTCGTAGACGATGCGCAGCGCGTGGAAATCCGTCTCGCCGCCGAACCTGCGGGCGTACCGGCGGCGCATGGTGTGCACGCCGAGCAGGCTCTGCACCTCGGCCTGGTAACCGGTCTCCTCGGTCACCTCGCGCCGCACCGCGTCGAACGGGTCCTCGCCGTGGTCGATGCCGCCGCCGGGCAGCGTCCACAGCTTGCCCTCCGCCCCCACCCACCTCGCCAGCAGCACCGCGCCGTCACGCACGCAGACCGCGTAGGCCGCGACCCTCAACCGCTCGTACGCCATTCCCACCTCCGTGTGTCCACCCCCGGGTTGATACCGCATTCAACCCGGCTCCCACCTGGGGACCGACGAAATCCGCGCCGTCGGGGACGAGTCTTGGACCCGTGCCGGAGCGGCACGCGGAGATCAAGGAGAGAAGAGCACATGTCCACGCTGGTATTGGTCCTGGTCGGCGCGCTGGTGGTGCTGCGGGTGCTGGGCAAGCAGCTGACGGGGTCGTTCGTCACCGCCAGGTCGCTGCTGCTGATGCCCGCCATCCTGATCGTCATCGGGCTCGGCGGCGCGACCGCCGCGGTGAGCGTCGCGCGGCCCGGCGAGACCCTGTTCTTCCTGGTCGACGCGGTGGTCGTGGTGGGGCTGGGGCTGGCCCGCGGCGCCTCCACCCGGCTCAGCATGCGGGACGGCAACCTGTTCCAGAAGGGCTCGGCGCTGACGATCGTGCTGTGGCTGACGACGATCGCGGTGCGGGTCGGCGCGGGCTTCCTCGGCCACACGCTCGGCGTCGAGGGCAGCCTGACCGCGGCCTCCGCGCTGCTGCTGTTCGGTGTCACCATCGCCGCCCAGAACGCGGTGATCTACTTCAGGGCGCAGCAGCAGCGGCTGCCGCTCGCGACGGCCGTGCCCCGCCGCTAGAACCTGCGATGATGACGACCATGTTCGACGATCAGGGCTTCGTACCCCCGGACCGGAGGTACGGAGCCCTGTCGTTGGTCCGGCTGATGCCGTCGGTGTTCGTGCTGACGCTGTTCCTGCCCCAGAACTGGGTGCTGGCCGGCGCGCCGGTCGTGGCGAACGAGCTGCCGTGGCTGATCGCGCTGGCGCTGGTCGTCATCGCCGGCAACGTGATGTTGCTGCCGTTCTCATGGGCGTCGCTGCGGTCGCCGATGATGTCGCAGATCGGTCTGCTGATCATCACGCTGGCGTCGAGCGGGATCCTGGTGCTGCACCCGAACGGCGTCGTGTACGCGTTGCCGTTCTGGACGGCGCGGCTGGCGGTCCGCCTTCGCGGTCCCGGGCCGCTGAGATACGTCATCATCGGCCTGTCCATGGTCGGCGCCGCGATACCCCAGCTGCTCAGGGATTTCGACTGGCCGGCCGCGCTCGGCATCGCGCTCGGTGTGCTGGCCCTCGTGCTCCTCACAGCCAACCGCCAAGGTCGTGAAGAACGTCTGGAGCAGGCGGAACTGCTGGTGGCGCGGCGGCAGCAGGTCATCGAGGAACACGCCCGCGCGGCGGCGCTGGCCGAACGCGCGCGGATCGCACGCGAAGTGCACGACGTGCTGGCGCACTCGTTGGCCGGGTTGTCGCTGACGTTGCAGGGCACGCGTCTGATGCTCCAGCGGGACAACGCGTCGCAGGAGGTCATCGACCAGGTGACCAAGGCGCAGCGGCTGGCCGCGGACGGTCTCGCGGAGGCACGGCGGGCCGTCGCGGCGCTGCGTGAGGACAAGGTGCCGGACGCACGGGCGATCGCCGACCTGGTGACGGCATTCCGGCTGGAGTCCGGCGCGGCCGCGGAGCTGGTCGTCAACGGCGAACCGCGTGACCTGCCGGCGGAGGCCGCCTCGGCGCTGTACCGCACGGCTCAGGAGGCGCTCACCAACGCCCGCAAGCACGCGCCGGGCGCAACCGTGGACGCGGTGCTGGACTTCGAGGACGGGCGCACGGTGCTGACGGTCACCGACCACCCGGGCAAGCCGCCGGCACACGCGACAAGCGGCGGCTACGGTCTGCTGGGGATGCGGGAACGGGCCGAGTTGATCGGCGGAGAACTGGAGACGGGACCCATGGCGGACGGGTGGCGCGTACGGCTGGTGGTGCCGGCGTGAGCGATCTGCGGGTGGTGCTGGCGGACGACCAGACGGTGGTGCGCGAAGGCCTCGTGACGCTGCTGAAGCTGCTGCCCGGGGTGGAAGTCGTGGGGGCGGCGGCCGACGGGGAGCAAGCGGTGGCGTTGGTGGCGGAGCAGCGGCCCGACGTGTTGCTGGTGGACCTGAGGATGCCTCGCTGTGACGGGGTGGAGGCGACGCGACGGGTGCGGGAGCAGTACCCGGAGACCGAGGTCGTGGTGCTGACGACGTACACCGACGACGACAGTGTGCTGTCGGCTTTGCAGGCCGGGGCAAAGGGATTCCTGACCAAGGACGCCGACGCGGAGGCGATCGCGCGGGCGTTGCACGCGGCCGCGGCGGGGCAGTCCACGGTGGACGGCGAGGTGCAGCGGCGGCTGGTGGAGGCCGCGATGGGCGGCGGCCAGCCGGGCCGGCCGACCGCGGCGCCCGCGGACGGGCTGACACCGCGGGAGGTCGACGTGCTGCGGCTGATCGCGGCGGGCATGTCGAACACGGAGATCGCCCGCAAGCTGGTGGTGAGCGAGGCGACGGTGAAGACGCACGTGAACCACTTGTTCGCGAAGGCCAACCTGCGCGACCGGGCGCAGGCGGTGGCGTACGCGTACAAGACGGGCCTGGTGACGGACTGAATGGACATCGAGGCGTTCATCGCGGCCCTGCCGAAGGCCGAACTGCACGTGCACCTGGTCGGCGCGGCGTCGCTGGACACGGTGCTGGAGCTGGCACGCCGCCATCCCACGACCTCCGTGCCGAAGGACCGCGCCGAGCTGGCGAGGTACTACGAGTTCACGGACTTCCCGCACTTCATCACCGTCTACAGCGCGGTGAACAAGCTGGTGACAACGCCTGACGACGTGCAGACGATGCTGCTGGGCCTGGCCCGTGACCTCGCCGCGAACAACGTGCGGTATGCCGAGGTGACCGTGTCGGCGATCGCGCACTTCCCGTACGGTGTCGGGCCGGGCACGCTGTCCGAGGCGCTGGTGACCGGCCGGAAACGGGCGCTCACCGAGCACGGCGTCGAGCTGGCGTGGATCTTCGACGTGCCGATGCCGTCAGACCTCCGCGCGGGCTACAGCACCCTGGAGTACGTGCTTGACCAGCGGCCGGAGGGCACCGTCGGCCTCGGGCTGGCCGGTCTGGAGGCGCCGTACCCGCGCGCGGGGTTCAAGGCCGCCTTCCACGAGGCGAAGGCGGCCGGGCTGCACAGCATCCCGCACGCCGGCGAGACGACCGGCCCGGAGGAGATCTGGGCGGCGCTGCACGACCTCGGCGCGGAGCGGATCGGACACGGTGTCAGCGCGGCCACCGACGAGAAGCTCGTCAGGCACCTCGCGGAGACCGGGATCCCGCTCGAGGTGTCGCTGACCTCCAATCTCTGCACGAAGGCGGTGCCTTCGCTGGCCGAGCACCCGCTGCCCCGGCTGCTGGACGCCGGCGTGACGGTCACGCTGAACACCGACGACCCCGGCATGTTCGGCACGAATCTCAACCGCGAGTACCTGCTGGCCCACGAGGTGTTCGGCCTGGGCCGGGCCGAGCTGGCGGAGCTGGCGCGCAACTCGGCGCGGGCGGCCTTCTGCTCGGAGCAGACGAGATCACGTCTGCTCGACGGCATCGACGCGGTCGAGCGCGCGGCGGCCGACCAGTAGCAGGCCGCCGACCAGCACGACCCCGACCACGACGGCCAGCCAGGACCACCGCTGGTAAGCCTCACTGGCACCGTAACCGACGGCCACCCACACCAAGCCCCAAGCCGCCGCCGACGGCAGGTTCCAGGGCAGGAACCGCTGGTACGGCAGCCCGGCCGCGGCGGCGAATCGAGGCGTGAGCGTCCGTGCACCGACTACCCACTGCCCGATCAACACCGCGGGCCCGCCGTAGCGGCCCAGCACCGCACGCGCCCGTTGCCCTTTGGCGCTCGTGAGCCACCGGCTGCTGAGCGCACCGGGACGGTAGCGGCCGGCGGCGAAGGACAGGTTGCTGCCGGCCAGCGCCGCGACCGTGCCGACGAGCGCCACCGGCAGTGCCACCAGGCCGCTGTCGGCGAAGACGCCGAGCGTCAGCAGGGCGCTGGAGCCGGGCAGCACGACCCCGACGACCAGCGCCGCCTCCGCGACCACGAGCAGGCCGATGGCCAGCACCAACAGCGGTCCGGGCAGGCCGACCAGCAGGTCAGCCAGCATCGTCGCCCATGGACGGCCGCCGGCAGACGTAGCTGATCGCGGGCGGCACGTTGGCCCACACCACCCGGGACACGATCACCTCGTCGAAGCTGCGGTCCAGCAGCGCGCGGAACTGCCGTGCCTGCCGCATGCCCAGCGCGTGCACGTACGCGAACGTGGTGAACGCGCCCGCCGGCGTCAGCACCGTGCCGACCTGACGCAGGATGGCCCGCTGCAGCTCCGGCGGGAACAGCGCCCACGGCAGGCCGCTGATCACGGCGTCGACCTGCTCGACACCGCGGTCGGCGAGCAGCTTGCCCAGCTCGGCCGCGTCCCCGTGCACCACGTCCAGCCGTGGGTACGTGGACCGCAGGTGCTCCACCAGCGTGCCGTCGAGCTCCACGGCCAGGTGCCGGCCGCCGGCCGGGATCCGGCGCTGCACGGCCTTCGACGCCGATCCAGTGCCCGGCCCCAGCTCGACCACGGTCGGCGTGCCGGTGCTGGGCACGACCGTGGCCAGCAGGCCGGCGAGGGCGGGTCCGCTGGGGGCGATCGCGCCGACAGCGGACGGCTGGCGGCGGACGGCCCCGAGGAAGACCCGGAGGTCATGGAACGGCTGCGTCATGGCGACCATGGTGCCCGGTCACCTGCTGCGCTCGCGTCAAACCCCGGTCTCGCATCGCCCCCGCTGAGATCATCCTCAGGGTTGACCCGCGAAAAACCGGTCGCCAGGGGCCGTCCCGTGATCCAGATTGGCCCCATGACCACACTGGGAACGGCGCTGGTGACGGGAGTCGGCCGGCTGGCCGGCATCGGTGCGACGGTGGCCGCCGACCTGGCCGGCGCCGGCTGGGACGTCGCGATCAGCCACTGGCGGCCCTACGACGAGAAGATGCCCTGGGGCAGTGACCCGGACGCCCAGCGGCAACTGACCGATCGGATGACGGCCGCCGGCGTGCGGTCGGTGGCGATCGAGGCCGACCTGAGCGATCCGGCGGCGCCGGCTCGGCTGTTCGACGACGTCGAACGGGAGCTGGACGCGGTCAGCGCGCTGGTGATGTGCCACGCGGAGTCCGTCGCCTCGGGGCTGCTCGATACGTCGGTTGCGAGTTTCGACCTCCATTTCGCGGTCAATGCCAGGGCGACCTGGCTGCTGATCAAGGAATTCGGGCAGCGGTTCCGCGGCGACCATGGCAGCGGCCGGATCGTCGCGTTCACCAGCGACCACACCGTCGGCAACATGCCCTACGGCGCCAGCAAGGGCGCGGTGGACCGGATCACCCTCGCCGTGGCCCGGGAGCTCGCACACCTGGGCGTGACGGCCAATGTGATCAACCCAGGGCCGAATGACACCGGGTGGATGACCCCGGAGCAGATGTCCGAGGTCGCACGGGACACGCCGCTCGGCCGCGTCGGCACGCCACAGGACTCCGCGAACCTGGTGACGTTCCTCTGCTCGCCCAACGGCGGCTGGATCAACGGCCAGCTGCTCTACAGCAACGGGGGCATCAAGTAGCGGCGGAACCAGTCGCTGAACGCCTCGTCCACGCGGCGGGTGTCGTCGTTGCCCGGCACCGGCCCGGTGGCCAGGGCGTGGTCCAGGCCAGGGGCGTCGATTAACTCGGCGTCCAGGACCTTTGCCAGTCGACCCAGCGGCTCACGGAACTCCGGCTCGTCCTCGTCACCGCGGACGAGCAACAACGCCAGTTCGGGATGCCGCCGGCGGAGTTCGTCGGCACGCGCGACGAAGTCCAGCCGAGCCGCGGCGGCCCGCGCCTCAACGCACCACCGAAAGGGCGTGCCGAACCAGTTCGCCACGCTGTCAGCGACCGGCTCCAGCTGCGCGATCGGATTCACCAGCGCGGCCGCGCCCACGTCGACGTCCTGCTCGGTGAGCACCTGCAGCGCCACCGCACCGCCGGCGGAGCCGCCGAACAGACCCAAGGGTCCATCGGTTTCGAGCCGGGACCGCAATTGCGACAACGCCGCCGGAAACACGTCGGACGCGGTGCTGACCACGGGGTCGATGAGCATGAGCACGTAGTCCTCGGCGGCCCGACGAGCGGCATCGTCGCACTCGGGCAGTCGCATGTAGACACGCCAGGCCGGCACGTCGGCCATCGGCAACGCGGCCGCCATCGCCGCCTCGGTGCACGGCGGATCCATCAGGTGCCAACCGATCAGCAGCGGCGTGCGGTCGGTCGGATGTTCCGGCGGGCGGGCGAGAAACGGCACTCCGGCGGCGGTGCCACGGATCATTTCGTCCATGGGCACACCATCGCAGAGAAGTCTGACAATCCCCCTCGGGTAGCTCCGCGGTCACCGCCCGGAGCGGTTCCTAAGAGCTTCGTGAAATGACTCTGTCGGTTCCCGATCGACGGGGACGCAAGGCACTCACACCCCGTTTGACCAGGCATGAGACGTCTTCCGGCCACCCTGTCGCTGCTCGCGGCGACGGTCGCGACGGGTATCGCGCTGCTGGCGTCAACCCCGGTCACGGCGACGCTCGCCGCGGAGCGCCAAACCATCCCGGCGCCCACGACGACAACCGTCCCGACGGCGACCACAACCACCACAACCACCACGACGCCGGCCCCGACGGTGTCGCCGGAGGCCATCGGCGAGCTGGTGGACAAGGCCGCCAACAGCATCGTCCCGGGCACGACGGTGGGTGTGGTGGCTGTCGACACCGACAGCGGCGAGCCCGTGGCCAGCTACAACGCGACGGAGCCGATGTACACCGCGTCCGTGGTGAAGCTGCTGATCGCCATCGACCTGCTGCACAGCGAGGACTGGCAGCCGGACGACGCGACGTCCGCCCAGCTGGAGCAGATGATCTCCTACAGCGACGACAACATCGCCAACGAGCTGTGGGGCGAGGACGGCGGCAACTCGATCGTCACCCGGGCGGCCGGGCTGATCGGCCTCACCGACACGCAGCCGCCGGACGACCCGACGCAGTGGGGCGAGGCGACGATGTCCGCGCAGGACGTCGTCACGACGTACCAGTACATCCAGGACGAAATCCCGGCGCCGGCGCAGGACGTGCTGATGACCGGTATGCGCGATGCCGCCGCGACCGCCGCCGACGGGTTCCAGCAGTACTTCGGCATCCCGGACGGCCTGCCGGGCACCTCGTGGGCGATCAAGCAGGGCTGGATGCTGCTGAGGTCGACGACGGTGCTCGACACCACCGGCATGGTCGGCCTGGGCCCGACCATGCCCTACGCGGTGGCGATCATGATCGAACTGCCGGCCGGCACCTCGTGGTCGGCTGGCACGAAAGCGGCTTCCGTTGCGGCTGGCGCACTCAAAGCCGCTTTCGTTCGCTGATCAGGTCCGCGGTCGTGACGCCGGACAGCGCACCGCGCAACGTCGGCACCGCCTGGACGAGCTGCCGGGTGTACGGATGCCGCGGATCGCGGTAGACCTGTTCCACATCGCCGATTTCGACCAGTTCCCCGGACCGCAGCACGGCCACCGTGTCGCACACGTGGCGGATCACGGACAGGTCGTGGGAGACGAAGACCAACGTCAGCGCGAACCGGTCGACCAGATCGGTCAGCAGATTGAGGATCTGCGCTCGCACCGACACGTCCAGCGCGCTCACGGGTTCGTCGGCGACCACGACGCGGGGCTTCGGCGCCAGGGCCCGGGCCAGTGAGATGCGTTGCCGCTGACCGCCGGAGAACTGGTGCGGGAACCGCCGGCCGGCGTCCGCCGACAGCCCGACGGCCGCCAACAGCTCGGCGACGCGCTGAGCCTGACCAGGGATCCGTTGCGCGACAAGGGGTTCGGCGATGATGTCCCGCACTCGCATGCGTGGGTCGAGTGAGCCCATCGGGTCCTGAAAGACGACCTGGAGATCGCGTCGGAGGAAGGACAGCTGCCGCTCGGACCGGCCGTCCACCCGCTGGCCGTCGAACGTGACGGCGCCCGCGGTCGGCTGGTCAAGGCCGGCGAGCAGCCGGACCAGCGTCGACTTACCCGAGCCCGACTCGCCTACGATGCCGAAGCGCCGGCCCGACTCGATCTCGAACGACACGTCGCGCAGCGCGTGCACCTCGGCCCGCGGCCCGAACGCCGCCGTCCGCGCGCGACGGTAGACGCGGCTCAGGTTCTCCACCTTGATCATTCGTCGCCTCCGACCGGGTGCCAGCACGCATGTCCGTGCTCCGGTTCACCGAACCAGGGCGGCTGCAAGCGGCACTGGTCGTCGGCGCGCGGGCAGCGGTTGCTGAACACGCAGCCGCTCGGGAACTGCCCGGCGGCCGGAACCGCGCCGGCGATGGTGTGCAGGCGGCCGTGCTCGTCGACGGCCTCCAGATCGGACGCATCGAGCAAACCCTTGGTGTAGCGGTGTTTCGGGGCGGTGAGCACCTCGACGACCGGTCCGGACTCGACGATCCGGCCGCCGTACATCACCAGCACGCGCTCGCAAACCGTTGCCACCACGGCGAGATCGTGCGTGATGAACAGCAGTGCGACGTCCCTTTCCTTCACTCCCTTGACAATCAGGTCCAACAACTGCGCCTGGACCGTGACGTCGAGAGCAGTGGTAGGCTCGTCGCAGATGAGCACATCCGGGTCATTGGCGAGAGCGATGGCCAACAGCACGCGTTGCCGTTGCCCGCCGGAAAGTTGGTGCGGATAGGCATTTCCCAGTTCAGCGACATCCCGCAGGCGCACCTGTTCGAGCAGCCGCAGGGCATCCCGGCGCGCGGCGGCGCGGTCCCCTGCGGTGCGGTGGATCAACCGGGCTTCCGCGACCTGGTCGACGATCCGCATGGACGGGTTCAACGCCGTCATCGGCTCCTGGAACACCATGGCCAGCCGCGTGCCCCGCAGCGTCGAGAGGAGGTTTTCCGATGCCCCCACAAGGTCTTCCGGCACGCCGTCGAGCCGGACCGAGCCCGTGGCCGTGACGTCCTCGGGCAGCAGGCCGAACACCGCCGACGCGGTCAGCGACTTGCCCGAGCCCGACTCGCCGATCAGGCCGACCCGTTCACCGCCCCCGACCGTGAAGGAGACATCACTGACCAGAGGCAGCCTGCCGGCCGCCACGCACAGGCCGTCAACCTCGAGCACGGCGACCCTCCAACCTGGGATCGAGGCGATCACGCAGACCGTCACCCAACAGCGTGAAACCCAAGACCGCGACGGCGATCGCCACGCCCGGCACGATCAGCAGCCTCGGCTGCACGGCCAGGAGTTCCTGGGACTCCTGGAGCATGCGCCCCCATGACGGCGTCGGCGGCTGCGTGCCGAGACCGAGGTAGGACAGCGCCGCCTCGGCCAGTACCGCGATGCCGAACGACACCGAACACTGCACGATGACCAGCCCGGCGATGTTCGGCAGCACGTGCCGCACCGAGATCGCCGGCCCGGACCGGCCGGCGGACCGCGCCGCCAGCACGTACTCCGTGTTCAGCACCTGCAGGGCTGTGCCGCGGGCGAGGCGGGCGAAGGACGGCACGGTGGCGATGCCGATGGCGATCATGGCGGTCAGCGTGCTGGCCCCGAACGCGGCGCCGAACATGATCGCCAGCAGCAGCGCCGGGAACGCCAGCAGGATGTCGTTGGCCCGCAACACGATCTCGCCCAGCCAGCGCGGGCCGGCGGCCGCGAAGACGCCGAGCGGCGTGCCGACGATCGCGGCGACGCCGACGGCGACCACGCCGACGTACAGCGTGGTCCGCGCGCCGACCATGAGTTGGCTGACGAGGTCCCGGCCGAAACGGTCGGTGCCCAGCCAATGGGCGCCGCTCGGGCCTTGCAGCCGCAGCGCCGCGTCGACCTGAGTCGGGTCGAACGGCGTCCACAGAAAGGAGAGCAGCGCCGCCAGCACGATCAGCCCGATCAGCACGGCCCCGATCACGAGGTTTCTCACCGCGCCCTCCGCAGCCTCGGGTCGACGACCGTGTAGAGCACGTCGACGAGGAGGTTGACCACCAGCACCGCCGCCACCAACACCATCACCACGTCCTGCACGATGATCAGGTCGCGGCTGCCGACGGCGTCCAGCAGCATGCTGCCGAGGCCGGGGATCACGAACACCCGTTCCACGACCACAGCCCCGATCAGCAGCGTCGCCAGTTGCAGGCCGAGCACAGTCACGACGGGCACCGCCGCGTTGCGAAGCCCGTGCCGTACCAGGGCCCGCATGGGCTTGAGGCCCTTCGCCCTCGCGGTGCGGAGGTAGTCCTCGCGGAGCACGTCCAGCACGGCCGAGCGGACGTACCGGGTCAGCACCGCCGCCTGCACGAGGCCGAGCGACAGTGCCGGCAGCACAAGGCCTTTCAGGAACGCCACCGGATCGGCGTCCGGGGGTGTCCACCCACCCGACGGGAGGATGCGCAGCGACACAGCGAATATCTCGACCAGGACGATGCCGGCCAGGAACGCGGGAACCGCCGCGCCGAGCTGGCTGAGGCCGGACACGACCGTGCCGGACGCCGTGCGGTGCTTGGCCGCGGCGTGCGTGCCGAGTGGGACGGCGACCAGCACCGCCACCGCCGTCGCCGCGCCGACCAGCCACAGCGTCACCTCGAACCGGTCGAGCAACTGAGGGCCGATCGCGTCACCGGTGACGTACGAGCGACCGAAGTCGCCGGTGAACAGGCCGCCGATCCAGTCGAGGTACTGCACCGGCAGCGGCCGGTCGATGCCGAAGGCGTGCCGGGTCTGGGCGAGAAGCTCGGGCGTGGCGTTGACACCCAGCGCCACCTGCGCGGGATCGCCGGGCAGGACTGCCATGAACGCGAACACGACCAGGGAGGCGATCGCCAGTGTGAGCAGAAAGATGCCGGCCCGGCGGAGCAGTGCCCTCACGACCTGGCCCATCACAACCTACCCAGGGCCGACAGGTCGAAGGCCTCGCCCACCTGGTTGGGCGGCAGGCCGGTGATGCCCTTCTTGGCGACGATCAGGTTGGGCAGCAGGAAGAGCCAGTCCGCGGCGGCGTCCGCGTTGAGGGTGCGAGCCACCTGCTTCATGTCGGCGACCTGCTGCTCGGGCGTGCCGGTGTCGGCCGCGGCCAGCAGCTGGGTGACAACGGGATTGCTGTAGCCCCAGTAGTACTTGGGGTTGCCGAAGGTCGCGATGTCGTGGGCCTCGACGTGGGCGACGATCGACATGTCGAAGTCGTGGCCGGTGAACACCTGTTTCAGCCAGACCGCGGGGAAGTCCAGCTCCTCGATGCTCACCGTGACGCCGATCGCGGCGAGCTGGGAGCGGATCACCTGGGCGGAGTCGACGGCGTAAGGGAGGTTGGGTATACGCAGCCGTAGCGTGAGGTGCTGGTGGCCAGCGTCGGCCAGGAGCTGCCGTGCCTTGGCCGGGTCGTAGGGATAGACGGTGGACAGATCCTCGTACCAGGGGTCCGAGGGCGGGACCATGCTGCCGATCAGCAGGCCCTTGCCTGCCCACGCGGTGTCCAGCAGGGCTCTGCGGTCGATGCCGTAGGTCAGGGCCTGGCGGACACGCTTGTCGTTCAGCGGCGCCGTGGCGTTGTTGAAGGACAGCACCACCTCGGCGGTGGTCGTGCCCTGGATCGTGGTGAACCGCTCGTCGCTGGCGAACTGGGCCAGGGAGTCGGGCGCCTGCACGGAGCTGATCACGTCGATGCCGTTGCTCAGCAGGGCGTTGTTCAGGGCGGTCGGGTCCTGGAAGTACTTCAGGACGACCCGGCGGTAGGCCGGTTTCGGGCCCCAGTAGCCCGGATTCGCCTTCAGCACAAGCGAATCGCCTCGGTTGAAGCGGTCCAGCTGGTACGGGCCGGTGCCGATCGGGATGGTGGCCAGCTTCTGCACGCCGCCCGGCGCGAACATCGCGCCGACGCGGCCGGCCATGGAGAACAGCCAGCCGTTGCTGGGCTGCTTCAGGACCACGCGAGCGTGCGCCGGGTCGACGACCTCGACGTGGTCGACCACGTCCATCTGCGACTTCAGCGAGATGGTCCAGTCGGTGCGGACGCGGTCGATGCTGAACTTGACCGTGTCGGCGGTGAAGGGCTCGCCGTCGGTGAAGGTCACGCCGGGGCGGAGCCGGAAGTCGTAGCTGCGGCGGTCCGGGCTGACGGTCCAGGACGTCGCCAGCAGCGGCACGATCGCGCCGTTGGCGTCGAGGCGGACCAGGCCCTGGTAGACGTTGTCCAGCAGGGCCTGCGGGATCGCGGCGCCGTCGGTGTGGGTGAAGTCCAGGTTCGCGGGCGCGGCGCTGGCTCCGATGGTGATCGAGTCGGCGCTCGGCGACGAGTACGCGGTCGAGCCCGCGGAGCAGCCGGCGAGGGCGGCGACCAGCGTCAGGGCGAGCAGCGCGCGGAGCACGTGATCACCCTAGCCAGGGCGGCGGGCGGTGTCCCGCCATGTGGGCGGCCGGGTCGTCACATCGGGCCGCGTGCGGGCTCCGTGCCGGGTGGGCTCCGTGCCGGGTGGGCTCCGTGCCGGGCGGGCTCCGTACCGAGCGGACTCAGCGCCGGCCGGACTCAGTGCCAGGCGGACTCTGGCCCGGGCGGGTTCTGAGCCGGGCGGGTTCCGTGCCGGCTGGCTCCGTGCCGGGTGGCTCCGTGCCGGGTGGCTCCGTGCCGGCTGGCTCCGTGCCGGGTGGGTTCTGGGCCGCGTGGGCTCCGTGCCGGGCGGACTCAGTGCCGGGTGGGTACTGTGCCGGGTGGGTTCTGTGCCGGGCGGACTCAGTGCCGGGTGACCTATGTCCGACCGGCCCTGGCCGGTGTAGCGCCGGCCTTCGAGCTCTCTCGGACCTTGAGCGTGTGGCGGGCGGTGACCTCGCGGGGCGGGGCGTCGAGACCGTTGACGCGTTCCAGCAGCATGGTCACGGCCGCCTCGGCGATCTGGGTCTTGTCCGGGGCGATCGTGGTCAGCGTGGGGGTGCTGAACCGGCCGTCCTCGATGTCGTCGACGCCGACGATGGCGACGTCCTCCGGCACCCGCAGGCCGGCGGCCAGCAGAGTGCGCAGGGCGCCGAGGGCCAGCAGGTCGTTGAAGCAGAACACGGCGTCCGGCGGGTCGGCCGGGGACAGCAGCAGGCGCATGGCGGCGGCGCCGTCGGGTCGGTGGTAGGACTCGGCCGGCACCACCAGCTCGGGGTCGTACCCGATGCCGGCCGCGGCCAGCGCGTCCCGGTAGCCCTGGAGCCGCACGTTGGCGGTGCCGGCGGCGGACACGCGCTGGTCGCCGATGGCGGCGACGCGGCGACGGCCGAGGCCGAGCAGGTGCTCGGTGGCCTCACGGGCGGCGCTCACGTTGTCGATCGCGACCAGGTCGGCGATGCCGGGGCCGACCTGCTCCCCCAGCAGCACCAGGGGCAGGTCGGCGCGCATGGCGGCAAGGAACTCGGCGTCCAGGGCGAGCGGGCTGATGATCAGGCCGTCGATGGTCCGGGATCGGGCCCCGGAGCAGGTGAGGCGTTCACGATCGCCGCGGCCGTCGGTCTGGTCGATGAGCACCGACCAGGACTCCCGCTCGGCGGCGCCGATGACCTCCTCGGCCAACTCGGCGAAGTACGGGATGCCCAGCTCGGGCAGGGCCAGCCCGATGATGCCGGACCGGCCGTAGCGCAGGTGCCGGGCGGTGAGGTTGGGCCGGTAGCCGAGGTGGTCGATGGCCTCGCGGACGCGGCTGCGGGTGGCGTCGCTGACGTGCCGGTAGTCGTTGACGACGTTGGAGACGGTCTTGACCGAGACCCCCGCCAGCTTGGCCACGTCCTTCAGGCTGGCACCCACCCGCCCCTCCTCCTGCCGAGGTCGTCTTCCCTGGTGCCGACTGTACGGCTACTCTCGCGAGGGTCGTTTACAACGTTGCAAACCGAGGAGGCAGCCGGTGGCCCGTCGCACGTTCCCGCTGGCCGGCGCGGCATTCGCGGCCTGCTCGGGGTCGACCGGCCGGAACTACTGGAACCTGTTCAGCGGCGGCGACGGCAGCCGCATGACGGACATGGTCGGGGCCATCGACACCCGGCTGGAGGCGGTCACGCTGGCCTGGGGAACGCCGTACTACACGAAGCTGGCCATGGCGGCAGCCGGCGGTCGAGCGCCGGACCTGGCGATCCTGCACCTGTCGCGGCTGCCGGGCTTCGTGCCGCTGGGATTGCTCGACCCGTTCGACGACCTGCTCGCGGCGCACGGCCTCACCGAGGACCGGTTCCCGCCGGCGGGTGTGCTGGAGCCTGCTGCTGCCGCTGGCCCGACCGGCGCTGGCCGCGGTGGCCATCTTCACCTTCGTCACCACGTGGAACAACTTCCGGTGGCCGTTCGTGGCCGTCAGCGACCCGCACCTGATGACGTTGTTCCCGGTGGGGCTGGCGACCGTGCAGAGTTCCTACGGAGTCCGGTACGCCCAGGTGCTGGCCGCCGCTGTGCTGGGCGGGCTGCCGTTGGTGGCCCTGTTCCTGGCGTTCCAGCGGCAGCTGGTGACCGCGATCAAAGGATGACAACACGGTGCGACAGGCACGACTGACGCTCGACCCCGGCTTCGCCGTCGGCGAGGTGGACCCGCGGCTGTTCGGCTCGTTCGTGGAGCACATGGGCCGCTGCGTCTACACCGGCATCTACGAGCCGGGGCATCCGGCCGCCGACGAGGACGGCTTCCGCGCCGACGTGCTGGACCTGGTGCGGGAGCTGGGTGTGACGGTGGTCCGCTATCCCGGCGGCAACTTCGTCTCCGGCTACCGCTGGGAGGACGGGGTGGGGCCGCGCGGCGACCGGCCGAGCCGGTTCGACCTGGCGTGGCGGCAGATCGAGACGAACGAGTTCGGACTGAACGAGTTCATGACGTGGTCCCGCAAGGCCGGCGTGGCCCCGATGATGGCCGTGAACCTGGGCACGCGCGGCGTCCGGGAGGCGGCCGACCTGGTCGAGTACTGCAACTTTCCCGGCGGCACCGCGCTTTCCGACCTGCGGGCCAAGCACGGACACCCGGAACCGCACGGGATCTCGTTGTGGTGTCTGGGAAACGAGCTGGACGGCCCGTGGCAGATGGGGCACAAGACGGCCGACGAGTACGGCCGGCTGGCCAACGAGGCCGCGAAGGCGATGCGCATGGTGGATCCGGGCATCGAGCTGGTGGCGTGCGGGAGTTCGAGCAGCGGCATGCCCACGTTCGGGTCGTGGGAGGCGACCGTGCTGGAGCACACGTACGACAACGTCGACTACGTGTCGCTGCATGCCTACTACGAGGAGCACGACGGCGACCTCGGCAGCTTCCTGGCCAGCGCGGTGGACATGGACCGGTTCATCGACGCCGTGGTGGCGACCTGCGACCACGTGGGCGCGAAACTGCGCAACCGCAAGCAGATCCGGCTGTCGTTCGACGAGTGGAACGTCTGGTACATGAGCCGTTTCGTCGGCGAGAAGAACCTCGCCGCGGAGCGGGTGCCGCGGCTGATCGAGGACAACTACCATGTGGCCGACGCCGTGGTGGTCGGCTCGCTGCTGATCACCCTGCTGCGGCACGCCGACCGGGTCGGCGTGGCGTGCCAGGCGCAGCTGGCCAACGTGATCGCGCCGATTCTCACCGAGCCCGACGGCGGCTCGTGCCGGCAGACCATCTTCTTCCCGTTCGCCCATGCCGCGCGTCATGCCCGTGGGCGGGTGCTGCGCGTCGAACCCGATTCGCCGCGTTACGACACCGCCCGGTTCGGCGACGTGCCGTTGTTGGAGGCCGTGGCCACTCAGGACGGCGACGAGGTCGTGCTGTTCGCCGTGAACCGGTCGGTCGAGGATTCGCTGGCGTTGACCGCGAACGTCCGCGCGCTGCCCGGGCTGTCGGTGGTGGAGCACGTCGTGCTGGCGTCGGAGGACCGGTCGCTGACCAACACCGTCGCCGAGCCGGATCGCGTGCTGCCACGGCGGGTCGACGGCGCGTCCGTTGTGGACGGTGAGCTGACGGCCGAGCTGCCGGCGTTGTCGTGGAACATGATCCGAATGAGCAGCCCCCGAATCCAGCCTAGCGACCAGGCCTGACATGGCCGGTTCTTGATCGAATTGAGCAGCCCCCGAATCCATCCAACCAGATCAACCTGGGAGTCGGTGCTGGCCGAGCGGTGGCGAGCGTCGGCGAGGGCCGGTTCCCAGCTTCGTATGCTTGGATGGAAACGGGGGCTGCATTTTTCGGGATGCTGGGGGGGCGTCCGCGGTCGCAGCAGTGGCCAGGACAGCCGCGCGCCCGCTCTTGCAGAAATCCATCAAGACAGCCGGAAAGCCGCCCTTGTCGGATTCGGTCAGATCGGCAGGACAGCCGGAAAGCCGCCATCGCACGGAATCGGTCAGGTCGGCAGGACAGCCGAGCGGTCGCTACCGCGCGGCGGTCAGGTCGGCCGCGGTCGCGAAGGCAGCCAGGCTGGCGGTAGCGGCCGCAGTTGTCCCGGAAACGGGTCAGGCCGGCAGAAGCTGGACCAAGGTGAACGAGGTCCGCTGCTCGTCGACCTGAACGGTCCGAACGCGCCATCGGCCGGCGGCAAGCGGAACAGGTGCCCGAACGGAGTCGAAGTCCTCGATGCCGGCCTCGGCGGAGTCGAACATCACGGCCGGGCCGTCGGTGATCCAAGTGCCGAATTCCGCCCAGGTCGTCCCGGGATCGGCCAGGGTAGCGGCGGCCGAGGCAAGAAGGTCGGCCTCGGAGTCGGCGCAGCCCCACCGGAGGAAGGCACGATCCTCGGCCAGATAACAGGTGCGGGCGGGATCGTCGGCCAGCACGAGGGCCTGCGACGGCCCGACGAGGAGCAGCCCGACCAGATCGTCGACGGCACAAGCGCGGTCGTAGTCGTCGGGACTGGCCCCGTCCCCGACGATGACACCGGCCTCCGTGCAGCCGTGCCATGAGGACAGCGCGGACACGGGGACAACGGCCAGCGGACCGCCTTCGGATTCCACCCACAAAGTCACGGTGATCAGTCTGCCAGTGCTCGCAGCGGCCGGAAGAACTCGCGGATCTCGGTGACCAGATCCCCGGGACGCTCCAGGGCGGCGAAGTGGCCGCCCCGCGGGAACTCGGTGAAGCGCTGGAGGTTGTACGCCCGCTCGACCCATGAACGTGGCGGCGTGAAGTTGTCGTGCGCAAAGGAGGCGAAGCCGGTGGGCACCGGGACGTAGCCGGGAGTGTTCCGCCCGAGCATGCCCTCGGTGTGCATGGTCTCGTAGTACAGCCGAGCGGACGTGGTGATGGAGTTGGTCAGCCAGTACAGAGTGATGTCGGTGAGCAGCTCGTCCTTGCTGAACACGGACTCCACGTCGCCGCCGCAGTCGCTCCACGCCCGGAACTTCTCGACGATCCACGCGGCGAGCCCGGCCGGGGAGTCGGCCAGACCGGCGCCAAGGGTGGCCGGACGGGTGCCCTGGATCTGGGCGTAAGCGCCCTGTTCGGAGAAGAAATCCGAAGCCTGGTCCAGGAATTCCTGCTCGGCGGCGGTGAGCGCAGTGGTGATCACCGGAGTCGCGCCCATCAGGTTCAGATGGATGCCCACGACGTCGGAGGTGTGATCGCGGCCGATGCGGCTGGTGATCTGGGCGCCGAAATCGCCGCCCTGCGCCCCATAGCGCGAATAGCCGAGCACCTCGGTCATGAGCCGGTGGAACAGGCCGGCGATGGCGGTGGGGTTGATGCCGGACGTGCCGGGGTGCGGCGAGAAGCCGAAGCCGGGCAGGCTGGGCGCGACGACGTCGAACGCGTCGGCCGGGTCGCCGCCGTGGGCGGCGGGATCGGTCAGCGGCCCGAGGATCTTGCTGACCTCGTAGAACGAGCCGGGCCAGCCGTGGGAGAACAGCAGCGGCAGCGGGCGGGGCCCAATGCCCTTGGCGTGCACGAAATGCAGCGTGGTGTCGTCGAACGAGGCCAGGAACTGCGGCATCTCGTTGAGCCGCTTCTCGGCGGCGATCCAGTCGAACTCGGTGCGCCAGTACGCCACCAGCTCGGCCAGGTAGCCCGGTGGCGTGCCGTGCGTCCACTCCTGCCCGGACAGTGCCGGCGCGAACCGGGTGCGGGGGAGCCGCTCCCCCAGGTCCGCAAGTTGCTCGTCGCTGGTGACACTCTGAAATGGACGGACCTGCGCCATGTCCCTGCTCCTCTCGAACGGCCTCTCAGGAGAGCATGACGCGGCCGCACGGTGGGAGCTGGCAGAAAAACGACGTCAGGTTTTCGTCACGACAGGTACTGCCCAGCATAGGCCCGCCACGGTCGCCAAGCAGCGGAATGTGTTGCCAGATCGGAGATGCCGAGCTTGCGGGCAGCGCGCCGGATGACCGGATCGGTGGTGCTGAAGGCGTCGGGATCACCGAGGGCACGCTTGGCGATCGTCTCGACGGTCACGGCGTCCACGCCCAGGGCCGAGAGTTGCTCACGAACTCGAAGCCAGTCGCTGCCGACCCCGAGATCGACCTCGCCGTCGGCCAAGGCGCGAACGACGGGAAGATCCAGTGCAGCCAACGCTTTCGCGTCCGGAAACACGTGCGTGAGGCCGCCAACCGAATCAGAAATCGGGGTGCCATAAAAGGTGGCGCGCGAACCGGCCACCGCCCGCACAGCGAACTCCTCGGGTGACACCGTTCGCGGCACTCGACGACCAGGTTCCTTGTCCACCAACGAGCTCAGCACGGGATCGGCCCGCAGCACCTCGTCCACGGCGACCGGATCGGCGTCCAGGTCGAGCAGCCATCGGCAGCGGGTGATGGCCGTGGACAGGTCGCGGAGATCGGTCAGCGTGAGCCGGCACTCGATGTGCTCGGGCAGCGGGCGCAACGCCACAATGCCGTGACCGTGCGGCAATCCGAGCGTCCGCCGGTACGTGCCGTCGCGCCACTCCTCCACGCCGGGCAGCATCTCGGCCTTGAGCCGGGCGAACAGGTCGTCGGCATCGCGCGGCTGCCGGAACGGCAGTCGCAGGGTCAACGTGCCCGGTGCCGCCGATTGCTGACGGTTGCGAGCCCGCAGGCGCAGCTCGCTCGGCGTCTGGGCAAAGATCTCGCGCACCGTGTCGTTGAAGGTCCGCACGCTGGCGAACCCCGCCGCGAACGCCACGTCGCCCAGCGGCACCGGCGTCGTCTCGATCAGCAGCCGCGCCGTTTGCGCCCGCTGCGCCCGGGCGATCGCCAGCGGCCCCGCGCCCAACTCGGCCAGCAGCTGCCGCTGGATCTGCCGCACGCTGTAGCCCAGCTTCGCCGCCAGTCCCGGCACGCCGTCCCGGTCCACCACGCCGTCCGCGATCAGCCGCATCGCCCGCGCCACCAGATCCGCGCGCTCGTTCCACTGCGGCGAGCCCGGGCTCGCATCGGGCCGACAGCGCCGGCACGCCCGGAACCCCGCCTGCTGGGCCGCCGCCGCGCTCGGGAAGAAGCGGAGGTTCGCGCTCTTCGGCGGCGTCACCGGGCAGCTCGGCCGGCAGTAGATGCCCGTGGTGACCACCGCCGCGTAGAACCACCCGTCGAAGCGGGCGTCCTTGGCGCGGACCGCCCGCAGGCAGCTCTCCCGGTCCTCGTGCACGGGTACAGCATCGTCGCTGGTGGCGAGCTTCGCCAGCGGAAAAGCGACGGGGCGGGCCATGATCGAAATGAGCAACCCCCGAATCAATCCAAGCAGATCAACCTGGGAGTCGGTCCGGGCCGAGTGACGGAGGGGGTCGACGAGGGTCGGTTCCCAGGTTCGTGTGCTTGGATTGATTCGGGGGCTACGTTGATGAGGCTTACTTGAAGGCGTCGGCGAAGGCCAGGGGGCTCTGGCTGACGCCGCTGCACGTGGGCGAGGCCTGGGTCGAGAAGGCCGAGCAGGACTGGTCGCGGTTGACCGACCAGAAGGCCAACCGGCCGATGCCGTTGGAGTCGGCCCACGACTTCACGGTGTGGGCGTTGTCCAACGAGAACGTGGAGTTGTCGTCGTTGACGCCGATCATGGGCGTGATGCCGACATCCCCGTAGCCGTAGCTCGAGTCGACGGACCGCAGCTGCGCCAAGGTGTGCTGGGTGGCCTGGATGGCCGCCTGGCCCATGTCCTGGTCGCCGGCGTAGTAGTCCATGGTCATGAGGTTGACGTTGTCGACCTTGACGCCGGCACTGTGGGCGGCCTTGATCAGGTTGACGCCGTCGGCGGTGAGACCGGCGGGCAGCACGGGCAGGGTGAGCGAGAAGGTGAGGCCCTGGTTGCGGGCCTTGAGGTCCCTCATGGCGGTCATCTGCCGGGCGGCGGAGGCGGCGTCGGCGATGGCGGCACCCTCGATGTCGAAGTCGAGCGAGGTCACGCCGTAAGAGCTGATGATCTTCTGGTAGCCATCTTCGATCTTCCCTTGGTCGGTGCAGGTCCAGGCCAGCGGCACGCCGGCGGCGCCGCCGGAGGAGATGATGACGGACGCCCCAGCGGCCTTGGCCTTGCTGATGGCGCCGTCGGTGGCGGGATCGTTGCCGACGGGCAGGGTGTCGCCCCAGATCTGGTCGCAGCCGGAGCCGATGACAAACGCGGCGGTGAACGCCTTGACGCCGTGCTGGCTGACGGCGGTGTCCAACATGCCGGGGTTGGTCATGTCGACGTAAGGGGCGAACTGGGCGGCGGTCACGGCATGAGCGGGGGCGGCCGCGAAAACCAGCGCGAACGTCGCTAGGACGGGGAGAAAGCGCTTCATCAGGCGCCACCACCGATGCGGTTGAAGATCTTCGAGTAGGCGTAGCCGGTGGCCCGGTCGTAGCTGGCGACCTCCCAGAATGCCAACAGCTGGACACCGTTGGAGGAAGCGAAGTCCGCCAGCTTCGAGGCGTCGTCCTGGCTGAAGTTCTCGTTGTCGTCGTTCTTGCCGGCGATCGGCGTGATGCCGAGCCGCCCGTACGCCTCGGCGCCGGAAATGCCGTACAGGCCGGCAAGTTGCCCGCTGGCGGCCTTCGACGCCGACAACGCGTCGTTCAGGGCGTTCTCGCCGTCACCGAAGTCCATCGCCATGATGTCGACGGCGGAAACGTTGACGCCCTTGGCTTTCGCGTCCTGGAGCACCCCCATCTCCTCGCCGGGCAAACCATCCGGTGCGACGGCAAGGGTGTAATCCACCTGCACGTCAGGGTTCTGCTGCTGCAAGGCGGCCAGCGCCTGGTTGCGACGCTGGTTGGCGGCGGAGTCGCCGAGCACGCCGCCCTCGATGTCGAAGTCGAGCCGGTTGACGCCGTAGGTCTTGACGACGTTGGCGTAGGTGGCGGTCAGATCCTCGACGGAGGTGCAGGTCTGGGCCAGCTCGCCACCCTGGGCGCCGCCGAAGGAGATGATCACGTCGCCGCCCTTGGACTGGAGATCCTTGATCTCCGAGGCGTACGCGCCGACCGGCGTCCCACCGGCCTCCCACTGCGGGGTGCAGCCGTTCTGCGGTATCAGGAAGGCCAGCGTGTAGTGGCTGACGCCGCTGGCCTGCATGTCCTCGGCCATGAGGCCCGCGCTGGAATCGCTGAGTTCCAGGTAGGGCGCGGCAAAGTGTGCCGGCAGGGCATGGGGTGTGGCGTAGGCGGCCGGCGCGCCGAGGCCGACCAGCCCCGCCGCCAACGCGCAGGTGAGCAGGGATCGCTTGCAGGGCATGGATTCTCCACGAATGCAGGGAAAAGAAGGCAGGGATGCTCAGCCGGTCGTCACGTGCACGTAGTCGACGACGAGCTGCTGCGGGAAGGACGTGCTGCCGTCCGGGTCGCCGGGCCAGTAGCCGCCGACGGCCAGGTTGAGAATGAGGTAGAAGGGGTGGTCGAACACCCACTGGTTGCCGTTGACGTCGGCCGGGGTGCGGGTCTCGTAGACGTTGCCGTCGACCGACCACTTGATCTGGTTGGGCGACCAGTCGATGGCGTAGGTGTGGAAGCCGTCGGCGAACACCGGGCCGTTGTAGGCGGCGCCGACGCCGGCCGAGCCGGAGTAGCCGGGGCCGTGGATGGTGCCGTGCACGGTGTTCGGCTCGTTGCCGACGTTCTCCATGATGTCGATCTCGCCGCACTGCGGCCAGCCGGCGCTGCCGATGTTGTCGCCGAGCATCCAGAACGCCGGCCACATGCCCTGGCCACGCGGGATCTTCATGCGGGCCTCGACGTGCCCGTAGGCCTGGGTGAACTGGCCCGCCGTGGACAACCGGGCCGAGGTGTACTCACAGGATCCGTACCAGCACTGGTAGTTGCCCGGATTTTCCTTTTTGGCGGTGATGACGAGGTTGCCCTGTCCGTCCAGGGCGGCATTGTCGGTGCCGGACGTGTACCACTCGCGTTCGTGGTTGTTGACGTTGTCGCCGGTCTCGAAGTGCCACTTGCCGGTGTCGACGCCGGAGCCCGCGGGCCCGTCGAAGTCGTCGGTGAAGGACGCGGCTAATGGTTGCGCGGCCACGGAAGCGTTACCGGTCACCGCGAGCGCCACCACGAACAGGGCGGCCAGGCCGGCTCGGGTGCGCAGTGGACGTGAGCGCCACAGGGAAGACGTCACAGTCGATCACCTCTCAGCTTTGACACTCCCTCAGATTGGTCCCGTGGCGGCGGTGCCAGCGAGTATCCGAGGTCTAGACCATCGATGGCAAGAGGCTTTGCACAAGTCGCGCGAGAACTGGTCGGGAGTAGTAGGGTGCGCGCCCGAACCCTCAGTCGACGAGCGTTCCGATGAGACGTTCACCGGCTTCGACCAGCCATTTCGGACCGTGCCGACGGTTACACAGCACGGCGCGCACCGCGCGGACCAGCGCCCAGCGACGGGCCCGTTCCCGATCAATCCCAGCAGTCTCACAGAAAACGTCCAGCGCGCGCTTGTGGCCGGATGTGAGCAACAGACGGGGACTGTGGATCACTGTGAAGGCGTCGTAGGCCGGATCGCCGACCAGACCCTTGGGATCGATGGCCAGCCACGGTTCTCGTTCGGCGGCCAGCACGTTGGCGTCGTGCAGATCGCCGTGCACAACGGTTTCGGGATGATCGAATTCCCGGAGGGCGGCGACGGCCGCGTCCACGGTCCGACGGGGCAGAAACTCGGCGGCCCGGATCTCGGTCTCCCAGCCGGCGACCTCGTCCCGCAGCCGGGGCAGCCCGGCCGGCGCGGCGACGGCCAGCCGCCGGGACAATTCGCCCAGCACAGTAACGGCCTTGTCGTTATCCGTGACGGCGGCGAGGGAATCGGGCCCGGCGCGTTCCAGCAACATCGCGAACCGGGCGTCATCACGCTCGTACAGGCGGACCGCGCCACTGCCGTTCCAGACATCGAAGGCGTCGGGCTGGTGGACGTTGCCGGGATGTGGAAAGGACACCTTGACCACCGCCGGCCGGCCGTCTCGACGTACCGGCAAGACGACCCCGACGGCACCGTGGACAACCGGTCCGTCGAGCCCGCAGGACCAGCGTTGCAGCAGGTCAGCGGCGATGTCCGGCAGCTCGCGGAGCCAGGCCCGACCGGCCGTGCCCTCGCGTTGGGCCGTCTCGCGGGCGAAGGCCGCCGGCACATCGATCATGGCCTCGACAGTAGATCGGCAGGTAGCGTCGCGGCATGGCCAAGTTGACCGCCGCCGTCGTGCAGGCCGCCGCCCCGCTGTTCGACACGCGCGCGGCCTTATCCCGGGCCGAGAGCCTCATCCGCGAGGCCAGGGCCGAGGTGGTGGTGCTGCCGGAGGCGTTCCTCGGCGGCTATCCCAAGGGCCTGGACTTCGACATCACTGTCGGGCGGCGCACCGACGCCGGCCGTGAGCTGTTCCGCCGCTACCACGCCGCCGCCATCGAGATCCCCGGTCCCGAGGTCGACGCCCTCGCCGCCGTCACCCGTGACCTGCGCTGTCACGCCGTGGTCGGCGCGGTCGAGCGCCGCGGCGCGACCCTGTACTGCGTGGCCCTGTTCTTCGGGCCGACCGGCTACCTCGGCCTGCACCGCAAGCTGATGCCGACCGCCGCCGAGCGCTACCTGTGGGGCCAGGGCGACGGCTCCACTCTCCCCGTGATCGACACCGGCGCCGCTCGGCTGGGCGCGGCGATCTGCTGGGAGAACTACATGCCGCTGTTCCGGACCACCATGTACGCCAAAGGTGTCGACCTGTGGTGCGCGCCGACCGTGGACGATCGCGACCAGTGGCAGGCCAGCATGCGGCACGTCGCGCTGGAGGGTCGGTGCTTCGTGTTGAGCGCCAACCAGTTCCTGCGTCGCGACGGCGTGCCGTCCGAGCTGCACACCCAGGACATGGAGCCGGTGCTGATCAACGGGGGCTCGGTGATCGTGTCCCCGCTCGGCGAGGTGCTGGCCGGACCGCTGCGGGACTGCGAGGGCATCCTCACGGCCGAGCTCGACCTCGACGATCTGCCCCGCGCCCGCTTCGACTTCGACGCCGTCGGCCACTACGCCCGCCCGGACGTCTTCAGCCTGCGCGTCGACGAGACGGAGCGGAACGCCGTGACGGGTCTGAGTTAGGCGAGCAGCAGGATCAGCGGCGTCTCCTGGGACGTCACCGCGCCGACGTGCGGCGGCAGTGGATCGGCCAGGCAACGGCGGATCCGCAGCACCAGATCCGGCCGCAGTCGCAGGTCCGTGCCGGCGGCGGTGTTCGCCGTGACGGCGAACGACGTCGGCTCGATCCGGCCGCCGGTGGCCGTCACGGTCTCGTCCACAGTGTCGTTGACGCTCTGCATCTGCGGCCGCGCCGCACCGTTGAACAGCGCCACCAGGGTCCGCACCAGGACCGGGTCGTGCGCGCCGTCGTAGACGAACCGTCGGCCCAGCACGCCGTGCTCCGCGACGCCGATCAGTGGTTGGTCCGCCACCGGTTGCGAGCGGTAGGTCATCGGCACGTGATAGGTCGTGTCGCCGTCCGCGACGACCATGAACTCGATGCCGACCACGTTCTCGGGATCGTCCAGCCGAAACCCGCCCGCCTTGGCCGGCCGCGACGCCGTGCCGCGATACCAGGGTTGGCCGGGCAGCCATTCGGCCAGCAGCTCGAGCTTCGTCGGCGTCAGAGTCGTGCGGTGAATCACTGACACGGGCTTTCCCCCTCCGATGACACATGTGGACCACATTCGACGCCGGAGCGCGAATGTGGTCCACATGTGGTGGAAAAACTACGGCTGCGGCGGTTCCCAGTCGGGGCGCAGCGGCATGTGCGAGGCGGTGCCGTCCAGCTTGACGCCGAGGATCTGGTGCAGCTGGATGTTGTTGATGTCGAAGCCCCACTGGCAGGCGGCCAGGTAGAGGCGCCAGATGCGGGCCTTGGGCAGCCCGACCTCCTCGACGGCCTCGTCCCAGTGCGCGTCGAGGTTGCGGCACCAGCCGGCCAGGGTCTTGGCGTAGTGCTCCCGGAGGTTCTCCGAGTGCCGGATCTCGAAGCCGGCGTCGTTCATCCGCGACATCAGGTAGCCGGGGCCCTCGAGCTCGCCGTCGGGGAAGATGTAGCGGGTGATGAAGCCGCCGGCCTTGAACGGGAAGTCGTCGCTCGGCCGGGTGATGCAGTGGTTGAGCAGCCGGCCGCCGGTGCGCAGCTTCTCGTACAGGCTGGCGAAGTACGCGGGCAGGTTGGCGGCGCCGATGTGCTCGGTCAGCCCGATGGAGCTGATCGCGTCGAACCCGCTCTCGGGCACGTCGCGGTAGTCCATGAACCGGACCTCGGCCAGGTCCTGCAGCCCCCGCTCGACGATGGCCTTCTGCGCCCACTCGGCCTGCGAGCGGGACAGCGTCACGCCCAGCGCCTTGACGCCGTAGTGCTCGGCGGCGTGCATGACCATGCCGCCCCAGCCGCAGCCGACGTCCAGCAGGCGCATGCCCTCGGTCAGCCCGAGCTTGCGCGACACCAGGTCGAACTTGGTGAACTGGGCGGTCTCCAGCGAGGCGTCGTCGGTCGGGTAGACGGCGCAGGTGTAGGCCATGGACGGCCCGAGCACCCACTCGTAGAACCGGTTGGACACGTCGTAGTGGTGCGAGATGGCCTGCGCGTCGCGGCTCTTGGAGTGCCGCCAGCCCTTCGGCCGCGCCTCGAAGGGCGGCGGGCTGACCGGCCACCAGAACCGATGCTTGGCCAGCACCCCGAGCAGCTCCAGGGTGGTCTTGGCGTCGAGCTTGCCCAGCTCGATGTCGCCGAGCAGGTGGAACGTCTGGTACAGGTCGCCGACCACCTCGAGGTGCCCGGTCACGTACGCCCGCGCCAACCCCAGCTCGCCGGGCGCGGACGCCAGGTACGACAGCGCGAACGGGGACCTGATCTCGATGCGGACCTCGGCGTCGGCCGGGCCGGACCGGCTGCCGTCGTAGCCCACGAACTCGATCCGGTCCGCCTTGAGCGTCCGGCTGAACAGCTCCGCTAGCCGCATCCGCGACCCCTCTCTTCCACGCCCCCGGGTGCTAGCGCCCTCGGACACACTTGTCATACAGGTCGGGCAGGCGGTTCGCCGGGTCGTAGTCCCGCTTCACCGCCCGGTACGCCTCGCCGTTGTAGAACCGCCAGAACTCCTCCGGCGGGTAGTACGAGTCGGAGTACAGCGACTTGTGCCCGCCGAGCTCGGCGACCACCCGCTCGATGCGTCGGTTGTAGACGCCCTCCTCCTCGCCGAAACCGAGCCGCACACCCGACCAGAACCCCACGTTGACGTACAGCGTCTTCGGGTCGAGCGGGTACAGCGGCCACGGCCGGTCGTCGGTGACCTGGAGCGGGCACAGCCACACCGGGCTGATGCCGATCTCCTTGTCGAAGAACTCCAGGAACTCGGGCAGCCGGTCCACCGGCACCTCGATGTCCTGGATCACCGGCTCGCTGGGATAGCCGTGCAGCAGCGTCTCGATGCGACGGCTCAGCCCGTAGTGCCGGTCCATCGCGACGATCTTGCGGTACACGTCGGAGCGCAGGTACTTGCGCGGCACCAGCCGGCGCACCCACGGGTCCTGCACGCCCAGCGCCTTGGAGCACCAGAACCAGTCGGTGTCCCAACGCCACAGGTAGTCCCGCACGGTCAGGTAGTCGACCTGCTTGAACGGGATGGACTTGTAGTAGATCTGCTGGCCGGTGTAGTCGCTGGTGTGCGGGGCGGTGTCGACGAAGTCGCCCAGCGTCAGGAACATGGCGCCACGGCTGAACACGGTGCCGTCGATGAATTCGACGGCCTCGCCGTCGTACGAGCGCTCGGCGCAGATGCGGGCGATCGCGGCGGCGCAGTCGTGGGCGTTGTCGAAGCGCACGTGCCGCAGCCGCACGTACGGCTTGACCGGCTGGAGGTCGATCTCCAGGCGCAGCGAGTAGCCGAGCGTGCCGTAGGAGTTGGGGAAGCCGGAGAACAGCTCGGCGTGCTCGTTGTCGGCCCGGGCGACCACCACCCGGCCGTCGCCGGTGAGGATCTCCATCTCGCGCACGGACTCGTGCGGCAGGCCGTTGCGGAACGAGGAGGACTCGATGCCCAGGCCGGAGACGGCGCCGCCGAGCGTGATGGTCTTGAGCTGGGGCACCACATGCGGCATCAGGCCGTGACGCAGCGTGGCGTCGGCCAGGTCCTCGTACGTGGTCATGCCACCGACCTGCGCGGTGCGCGTGGTCGGGTCGACGCTCAGCACCTGGTTGAACCGGCTGACGTCCAGCCCGGGGTGCGCATTGGCGTCACGGAACCGGAACAGGTTCGAGGTCGGCTTGCGCAGCCGTACCGGCGTGCCCGGCGGCAGCGCGTCGTACTGCGCCCGCAACGCCGCGACGTCCGCGGAGTGTCGGTCGGAAATCGCCGTCCCACCTGCTTGGTTGCCCACGGCAACCGACTCTATTGGGCCGGGTGCCCCACGTCACCTCGGAATAACGTGATCCGTTGTCATCCTCGACACACGATGCCCCCGAGGACGTCCACCGGGCCGCGGGTGAGCTGCGATACTCGACGGCATGCTTGCGCTCAGTGAGATCGCACCCGGATTCGTGGCCATGGCTCACCGGATCGTGTGGTGCACGGTGTCGACCGTGGACGGTGCCAACCGGCCCCGCTCGCGGGTGCTGCACCCGTTCTGGGAGTGGGACGGGGCCCGGCTGACCGGCTGGATCGCCACCATGCGGACGGGTCCGAAGAAGGCTCACCTGGAGCACAGCGCGTACACGGCATGCAACTACTGGGCGCAGAACCATGACACCTGTCTGGCCGAGTGCCGGGCGTCCTGGGAACAGGACGCGGCGGTCAAGGAGCGGGTGTGGCGGCTGTTCGCCGACGCCCCCGAGCCGCTGGGCTACGACCCCGGCGGCATCGGCGTGCCGGGCTGGGACGGGCCGTCCTCGCCGGCGTTCTCGGTGCTGAGGCTGGATCCGTGGCGGGTTCGGGTGCTGACCGGCGAGCAGCTGGCGACGGGCAAGAAGGCCGCGGTGTGGCGGGAGTGAGCGGGGCGTCGCTGTTCGGCGTAGCGGCCCTTGCGCTCACGGGCGGTACGGCGCGAACGGCGGCGGCGCGGGCCGTCGGCGCCGTGTTGCACCGTTCGGGTGGTCGTCGCCGTCGATCAGCGGGTCGCGGTCGCTGATCACGGCCGTTCGACGGAAATGGTTGCGCTGTGGGCGATCGCCACGTCGAACGGACCGGCCGGTGACCGCCTGTGAGGGATGATGGGACCGCTGTGGAGCCGCAACCGGAAGACCTCAACGCCTGGGTGAACGCGGGGTTCGCTCGGGGGGAGGCGGCTGTCTGGCGCCGCTGGGGCTTCACGGTGGCGACGGCGCGGGCCTGGATCTCGGCCGGCGTGACCACGGGTCTGACGGCGGCGCAGTGGGCGATCGCGGGCGTCACGCCGAGCACGATCACGGGCTGGCGGGACGCGGGCATCAGCCCGGCGGACGCGGTGCGCTGGCACGAGTTCGGCGTGGGCCTGCGGGCGGCGGCGGAGTTCAAGGCGCGGGGCGTCACGCCGGAGCAGGCGTGGTCGCAGCGCACGCACGGCACCGACAACCCGGCGGACATCGAGGTCGTGCAGCGCTGGCGCGAGGCCGGCGTGGCGGGCCCGGTGCTCAGCTCGTACCTGCTGCGGCAGTGGCTGGACGACCAGGCGCTGGAGTGGGCCAGACAGGGAGTGGACGCGGCGGACGCGATGGGCTGGCGCGAACTGGGTCTGTCCCCGGCCGAGGGCGGCGAGCTGACCCGCGGCGGCCGTCGTCCGGTGGCGGAGCTGCGTGAGTGGTGGCGGGTCGGCATTCCGTTCGAGGAGGTCGCCGACTGGCTGGGCGCGGGCCTGGGGCCGGACGAGGCGGCCGGGCACCGGGCCAACGGCGTCACCGTTGAGCAGGCGGCCCGGCTGCGCGACCAGCGCCGTCGCCGCCGCGAACGGGAGACATGACCGAGTACGGGTCACCCTGGGAGTGGACGCCCGGCAACTCTTTCGACTGACGGACCGGCTCCATCCAGCGCACATCACTTACCGTCATCACGGGGTGACGAGAAAGGTGATGTGCGGGTGGGGTCGATCGAACCCATGGTATCGGTGGCCGGCCGCCGCGTGCCGCTGGCCGAGTTCATCGCCGACTGCCTCGACCCCGCCGGGGACGAGGAGCTGGTCGCGGCCCGGCTGACCTTCCTGGCCGGCGGGCTGGACGCGCTGCGCACCGCGGGCGCGCCGCGCTGGACCCAGGTCGGCCTGGCCGGTATCGCCGCCGGGCTGTACCCGGCGCTGCGGGACGCCGTCGAGCAGCTGCTGGCCGACGGCGAGATCACCGACTTCCTGTTCACGCACGGTTCGCCGGGCCTGCGGGTGCGGTTCGCGGCCGCGCCGGGCCGGGCCATCCAGGTGCGGGCCGAGGTGCGCCGGCTGGCTGCGCGCTGGCGGCGGCACGGGCTGGTGGCCGAGGCGGTGCCCGGTGTGTACGAGCCGGAGGCGCACCTGTTCGGTGGCCCCGATTCGATGCGCCACGCCTATCAGCTGTTCACCGTGGACTCGGTCTTCTGGCTCCGCCTGCACAGCAATATCGGCGACAACACGCCGGCCTGGGTGGTGTCGTTGCGCATGCTTCGCGCGGTGTTCGACGGCCTCCAGATCAGCGGCTGGGAGGAC
>DASWRQ010000063.1:0-12104 GCA_036403095.1 Kutzneria sp.
TACACCCGTCACTGCCAGCTGCGCCGCCGCCGACGGCACCGCCAGCTCCGTGCCGACCACGCCGGCGGCCATGCCCACCAGATGCCAGGGATAGCGCCGCCACGGCGCCTTCCGGGCGATCACGTTCAATGCCACGCCGCCAACGCCCGCCGCCACCGCCAGTGCGGTCCCCGTTCTGCTCACCATCACTCAACGAAGCTGGGTTCCCCGGACGCTGTTGCCGAGGAGTGAAGCCGATCACACAACCGTACTTGCGGCTCTATCCTGACTGTTGTGATGCTGTTGCGGCCCGATGAGCTCGTTATCACCGGTGCGGTCGCCACACCCGGGACGGTGTGGCGCACCTCCGCGCTGCACGCCCGGGCGTGCCGGCCCCTCGCCATCGACTACGTGACGCGGCGGCGCACCGAGCGACACGAGGTCCGCGGCGTCCCCCTGTACGAGGCGCTGACCCTCACCGGCCTCGCCCTCGATCCTGCCCGCAAGATGGACTACCTCCGCCTCGCCGTGTTGGCCGAGGGGGCCGACGGCTACGGCGCGCTGCTGTCGTACGCCGAGCTGCACCCCGAGTTCGGCGACTGCGGGGCCATGCTCGCCACCTGGCACAACGGCCAGCTGCTCACCCGGCCCACCCTGGTGATGCCGGCCGACCGCCGCGCCAGCCGCTTCGTCCGCCAGCTCCACCGCCTCCAGGTAACCAACCCCTCCGCCTCCAACCCACCCGCCCCCAACCTGTCAACCCCCTGATGTTGGGAAAGGACCATTCCTCTCCTTCGGTGCGAGGAATGGTCCTTTCCCAACGGTGGCTGGATCGGTTATGAGGCGGTCAGGGCGGTGTCGTCGAGGAGGAAGGTGGTCTGCTTCTCGTAGTCCTCGGCGCCGGTGAACTTGATCGTCACGGACTGGCCGGCGTAGGCCGACAGGTCGACGCTGTGCTGCTGGTAGCCGGACGCGGCGTCGAGGTTGGAGAACGTGGCGACGGTGCTGGAGCCGACGGCCACGACGAAGGTGTCGTACTTCGAGCTGGTCGTGGTCTCGTCGGTGTCGGCGTGCAGCCAGAAGCTCAGGCTGGCGGCGCAGTTGGCGGGGATGGAGACCGTCTGGCTGAGCGTGTTGGTGGTGGCCACGCCCTGGCCGTCGAACGCGGCGGCGTGGGTGCCGGCATGCGGCGTCGCGGCGGTGCCGATGGTGGCGTTGCCGCTCCACGACGTGGTGCCGCTCTCGAAGCCGGGGTTGGCCAGCTTCTGCCCGGGCGAGGCGCAGTTGCCGCTCGGGGGCGTGGTCGTCGAACCCTGAGCCAGCCACGCGGTGGCGTTCAGGGCCAGGGCGGCGTCGTTGGTCGTCGAGTCGGTCCAGCCGTTGTACAGGGTCTTGCCCGACTCGCCGGTGCCGTCGTCGATGGGGGAGCTGTCGTTCCAGATGGCCACCCGCCCCTGGCCGAAGGTGCTGGTGACGAAGGTGGCGTTGGTGTTGCCCGGCGACGAGGTGCTCAGGTAGAGCAGGCCCTTCACGGCCGGGTTGTCGGCCGGCTTGAGCGTGAACGTGGTGCCGTTGGCGATCAGGCTGTGCTTGACCGCGCCGAACGAGCCGTTGAGCACCGGGTTCGACGAGTCGCTGATGGCGACCGGGTGGTCGGTGCTGATGTTCTTCAGGTCGACGGAGAAGCCGAACGGGTCGGTGTTGTCGACGCCGTTGTTGGCCATGATGTCATTGATGATCTTCGGCGAGTCCCAGCCGTCGTTGTTTCGGTCGCTGCCGGTGTGGTCGGAGATCAGGAACAGCCCGCCGCCGTTCTGCACGAAGGTCAGCAGCGCCTTCTTCTCCGAACCGGACAGCTGGATGTTGGGCTCGGGCAGCACGAACTCGTCGAAGTGGCTCAGGTCGAGGGCGCTTGACGTGCCGTAGGTGATCGTGTTGCCGGCCGGCAGAGTGTCCAATGTGTACTGACCGGTCTTCTGCAGCGCGACGCCCCATGAGGACAGCGCGCCGGTCCAGTCCTTGTCGCTGCTGGGGGTTGAGTCCTGTTTGAGCGGATCCGGCTGGCTGGTGCTGATGATCCAGTCCGCGTTGCCGGCGGTTTCGGCCTTGGTGGCGTCGAAAAGGACACGATGCGTGGTGGCAGCGTGGGCGGTCGCGGCGACGCCGGGTAAGACGGCCGCGGTCAGCGCGGCAGCGAGTGCCACGCCGGTGATCGGGCGCATGGGTGCGTACCTCCGGTGCAGGGGACGGGGATGTCGCCGCATGAGGATCTCCCGCCCGCGCACCGCGATCAACGATTCAATCTTCACTTCACTCAGCTGTCATCCATTAGCCTCCGACCGTGGACGCGGTGGTGTTTGATCTGGACGGCGTGCTGGTGGACTCCGAGCGGGCCTGGGACGAGGTGCGCCGGGCGGTCACGGCCGAGCACGGCGGGACCTGGGACGGGGAGAACACGACCCGGGCGCTGATGGGCATGAGCACGCCCGAGTGGGCGGAGTATCTGGCTACGGCACGTGGCGTGCGGCTGCCGCCCGACAAGATCGCCCAATTGGTGGTCGACGGCATGGTTGCCCGCTATGCCGAGGGCCCGCCGCTGCTGCCCGGCGCGGTCGAGGCCGTGCGCGCGGCGGCCGCCTACTGCCCGGTCGCGATCGCCAGCTCCTCGCCGCCGGCGTTGATCAATGAGGTGGTCCGGTCGACCGGCCTTGGCGACGTCGTGAAGGTCGCGCTGTCCAGTGAGCTCACCGGCGCCGGCAAGCCCGCGCCGGACGTGTATCTGGCCGCTGCCAAGGCATTGGGCGTCGACCCGACGAAGTCCGTTGCGGTCGAGGACTCCACCAACGGCATCAGGGCGGCGCTGAACGCCGGCATGATCGTCGTGGCCGTGCCCAACGAGCACTTCCCGCCCGATCCCGAGGTCGTGGCCCAGGCGGCGGAGGTGATCACCGGCGTGCGTGAGCTGCCGGTGATCCTTGATCTTTTGTCAGCGCGGTGACAATCCCGCTGTCGGCCGATCCCGCGCCGTGACGAAAAGGCCCTATCCTGGCCGCTTGCGGAAATTGACCTTGCGTGAACGAGCGATCATGGAGCTCGACCGGGTCGTCGCGTGGCTGGAGACCGGTGCGGTCGACCCTGTCCGCGTGCTCGGCTCCGACGACGAGCGCGACTGGATGCTGCGCATGTGCGCCGCCCTGCTCGCGCTGCTCGACGAGCACGAGGTCGACGAGACCGGCCGCTGCACCCGGTGCCGCGAGCCGCGTTCCGGCCTGCGCCTGGGCCACCGCGCCTCCTCGTGCGCCGTGCTCGACCACGTGATCGCCGCATTCGGCGGTTCCGTCGAGGCCGTCTGGACCCGGGTGCTCACCACCCTCGGCGCCGACATGACCGAGGACGACGTCCGCGACTGGCTCGCCGCCCCGCCCATCCCCGAGGAGCCCAAGCTCGCCCTGTACAACGTCGACGTCATCGGCGGCTACGGCTTCGGCGCCGCCGACTTCGACCTCGAGCAGGTCAGATCGCTGCCGGAGACCCCCGAGGAGAGCACCGAGCCCATCTCCGGCTGGTTCCGCCGGCCCTACGTCTACGCCGACGACCCCACCGAGCCCGGCTCCGCGCTGCGGGCCGTCAGCTCGTACCGGCAGCAGGCCAAGGTGTGGCGCACGCCCGAGGAACTGGCCCGGGAGTCCGAAACCGTCATCCTGCCCCGCCTGGAGTTCGCCGACACCGTGCCCATGTACCTGCCGTCCTTCGGGCCGACCGTGCGAGCGTGAAAACCCGTTGCCGGCACGCTTCCCGGTGCCGGATCCTGCTGGCCGTGGGAAAAATGGACGCCGTCGCCGCTCGGGTGGCCAGCGGCGAGACCGTGCGGTTCCGGCCCACCGGCTCTTCGATGGTCCCGCTGATCCGCAGCCACCAGATCGAGGGCAAGCGCCGCTGAGCGGGTGGGCGCGGCGGACCACGCCCACCCCTGCCTCACGACGAGAACAGGAACCGGCCGAAGCCGCCCTTGCGCCGGCGGCGGTCGCCCCAGCCGGGGCCGTTGTGGTGGCCGCCGTAGTTGTCGTAGTGCTGGGGGCCGACATGGTGCTGGGACTGGCCGGAATACTGCTGGCTCGACCACTGGGCCTCGGCGCGCGTGAGGGCCTCGAGCTCGCCGTGGTCGAGGAAGATGCCGCGGCATGTGTCGCACTGCTCGACGTGCACGCCATTGCGCTCGTAGCCGCGCATGGAACCGGGGCACTTGGGGCAGTTCATCTGGTCTCCTCACAATCGGTCATTCGGCGGCACGCGGCGAGCAAGGCCCGGTCCACGTCGTCAAGGGGGCGGTCGGCGAGCACCGCGCAGGCGGCGCCGTAGACCACGAAGGCACGGGCGACGGGGTCGAGTGCGGGCCACGGATCGCCGGACGGGGGAATGGCGGGGCCATGGCCGGCGCGGTAGCCGGCGAGGAAGCGCTGCCAGCCTTGGTCGGGTAAAGCGCCGATGGCGTAGCCGGCGGCGATCCGCCCGAGGTCCCAGGCGGGATCGCCGAGCCCGAGATCGTCCACGTCGATCAGCAGCCACCGGCCCCGGAACCGCACGAGCTGCCCGAGATGCCAGTCGCCGTGCACGAGGTGGTACCCGGGCTCCAACGCCGGCACGGTTGCCCACGCGGCGAGAACGGCGTCGGCGGAAGGGTTTTCGGGCAGACGGGCGATGGCCGACGACAGCCGGGCGGGCGTGCCGGCGGCGGGGATGGGGCCGAGCCGGGACGGGTCGACGCGGTGCAGCCGGGCCAGCAGCCCGCCGGCCTCGGCCCACGGCGCGACGGCCTCGTCGTCGGCGACGGGAGCGCCGAGCGGCCACACGCTGACCCAGCGCCGGCCGACGGGGATGGGCTTGGAGTCCTTGGGCGGCAAAAGAATCCCGCCCAAGGCCGGATGCGCGGCCAGGCGCAACCGGTCGGCGAGCGCACGGCCGTCGGCGCCATCATCGTGAGCCTTGACGACCTCGTCGACGGTGCTGACGACAACCCCGGATGCCATGCGCTCCACCTACTCCGCTCACCAACACTTGGTAAACGGTCCGTAATGGAGCGGAGGTTCCCGGGGAACCTGTCAATGACCTGAGAAAGTGGCCTTGCCGGGACCGTCGGTCAGGAACGAGCGCACCGCGGAACGCAGGTCGTCGGTGTCGAACAGCTCGGCGGCAACGGCGGTGACGTGCGCGTTGGCCTCGGCGACGCCGCCGTGCTCGAAGTGCCGCAACACCTGCTTGGTCGCGGCGTGGGCCCGGGTCGGCCCGGCTGCGAGCCGTCGGGCGTAGGCGAAAACGGCGTCGTCGAAGCCGTCGTCCGGCAGCACCTGGTTGACGACGTTCCAGCGTTCCAAGGTCGCCGCGTCGTAGCGGTCGCCGGTCATCACGAACTCCTTGGCCCGCCCGACGCCGGCCCGCGCGGCCAGCCGCTGCGTGCCGCCCATCGTCGGCGTCAGGCCGATCACGTTCTCCACCAGCCCGAACTTGGCCCGCTCGGCCGCCAGCAGCACATCGCAGGCCACCGCGATCTCGAACGCCCAGGTCAGGCAGAGCGCGTGCGCGGCGAACACGGTCGGGCACGGCAGCGCCGCGATCCGGTCCGGGATGGTCAGCATCTCGTCGAACAGCACCTTGGCCGCGGCGGCCGACGGCTGCGCGTCGAAGAGGGCGACGTCGACCCCGCCGCTGACCACGCGCCCGACCGCCCGGATCAGCAGCGCCCGCGGCGCCATGGCCTCGATCTGCCCGACGGCCTCGATGAGTTCGGCCTGCATGGCGGCCGTGTAGAGGTTCAGCGGCGGCGCGTCGACGGTCAGCACGGCCAGGCCGGCGTCCTCACGGTCAAGTCGTAGCAGCTCCACAGCGCACCCCGTTCCCACGTGATCTTTGCTTTCCCCACCCTCTCACGCCCATGATTGCGAGGTGTCGGAGATTGCGTCTTGGAACGGCGAGCACCCGCAGGTGAAGTTATTGGACCCCGTGCTGTTCGAGCAGCTCGGGGCGGGCCACGGGCAGTACACGGAGCTGCTGCTGGCCGAGTGGGGCCGGCCGGAGCAGGTGATCGAGCGCGGCGAGGTGCCGCACGGGCTGCTGCACTACATCCAGTTCGAGGAGCGGCCGGACCGTCCGGCCTGGACAACACACCTGATCTTCGCCGGCGCGACCGAGCCGCAGGTGCGCGAGTACCTGGTGACGATCGGCCTGGGCTCGGTGGAGATCCACACCGTCTACGGCGCCACGGCACCCATCTACGAGGCCCCCGAGGAGCTCGACGACCTCTAGCGAGGTCAGACGGTCGGCGGGGTGGCGTCGGTGGTCGAGGTGATGGCCGACGTCGTGGGGTCGACCGGCGCTGACGTGACTACGGTGCTGTCGTCGGGCGGCGGGTCGTTGCGCGGCGAGCCGGCGCTGGTCGACGGCGGCGTGGTGTCCTGGGTGGTCACGGGCGGCGGCGGGGGCGGCGGCGGTGCCGAGTCGGCAGACGTCGTGTCGTCCGGGGGAGGTCCGATCAGCGGATTGCCGGCCCGCTGCTCGACACTCGTGGTTGGGACCGCCTGACCGGACGTCGGGGCGCCGGGCGTCGCCGAGGTGCTGCTGGCGGACTTCGAGGTCGTCGTGGTGCTGCTGTGACCCGTGGTCGTCTTGGCCGGCTTGTGCGCGGCCGCATGGGTCCCGGAGGCCGGCGGCTGGGCGACGGACGGCGTGGTCTCCGGCGTGGCGGCCTGAGCCGGGGCGCCGACGTCGGTGGTCTGCGCGCTGTACACCATCGCGCTGGTGGCCATGGCGGCCAACGCCAACCCGGCCGCGCCGGCGAACACCCGCGGTCGGAGCACCCGCTGCGGCCGGGCCGGCGTGGCCAGGTGCAACGGGAGCTCGGGCTCGGCGGGCCGCGCCGGGCGGGTCGCGGGCGCGGTCATCGCCACGATCGCCGGCACCGGCTCGACCACGGTGTCCAACGACGCCGACAGCACGGCCCCGACCGCGACAGTGGCCTTGGGATCGGCATCCACGGCCACCGGACGCCCCAACCCGGCCGACAACAGCTCGGTGACCAGCGGAATCCGTGACGAACCGCCGACGAGCAGCACGGCGGCCAGGTCGTCCTCGGTGAGCCCGGCCGAGTGGATGGTCCGCCGCATCAGGTCGACGGTCTCCTCGAGCGCGGCCCGGATCATCGCCTCGAACTCGGCCCGAATCAGCCGCGCCTGGCGCTGCCCGGACGGCAGCAGCACCGGGATCACGGCCTCGGTGTCCAGCGACAGGGCCTCCTTGGCCTCGGTGATCTCCCGCCGCAGCCGCGCCATCGCGCTCACCGCGAGCGGATCGTCGGCCGACAGGCCGGTCATCAGTTCCGGGAACTGGTTGCGGATCCGCTCGAACAGCAGCTCGTCGAAGTCCACGCCGCCGAAGTGGTCGTCGCCGGCCGGCTCGCCGACCAGCTCGAACGAGCCGATCGCGTCCTTGCGCAGCACGGCCATGTCCACGGTGCCGCCGCCGAGGTCGTAGACGCCGAGCGCCGCGCCAGGAGCCAGCCGCTCGGTCGCGGCGTACGCGATCGCGGCCGCCGCCGGCTCGCTGAGCAGCAGCGAGTCGCCGAGTCCGTACTCGGCCAGCGCCTCGCCGAGCAGCGCGGTCTTGTGCCCGCCCCAGCCGGCCGGATGCGTGATCGAGATCTGCTCGGGTTCGCCGCCCTCGCGCGAGCGCACGAAGTCCACGACGTAGCGGGCCAGTCGCGCGGTCAGCTCGTGGGCGGTGTGCCCGCCGTCGCCGAGCAGCATCGGCGTCTGGTCGCCGATACGCCGCTTGAACTCCCGCGCCACCCCGCCCGGGTCGACCGCGGTCCGCCGCTCGGCCGCGTCGCCGACCAGCACGGCGCCGTCACGGCCGATGTGCAGCACCGAGGGCATGCACGTGCTGCGATTACCGAGTGTGACCATTTCCGGCGGTCCGCCGCCTCGCCTGATGGCGGCCGCGGTGAACGTCGTTCCCAGGTCCAAGCCGAGCAGATAGGTCACGCGAGACACATCGCGACACTCTGGGTGGTTATTAGCACCCAAAGCCCCCAATAATCCCCCAATCGGCCCCCGCCTCGGATCCCCCAACGCCGGGGATCCACGACGGGGGCCGGCACCCGATGCACCCACCAGTGATCGCTACCTAGCGTCATGGCATCTCGGAGATCGAGGAGGAGATCCCATGACGACCGGAATCAGCCTGCTGGACTTCATCATGGAGCTGCTGGGCGACCAGACGGCCCGCGACCAGTTCGAGCAGCACCCGCAGCAGACGCTCAACGACCACGGCTTCAACCACCTGTGCGCGGCCGACGTGCACGACGCGATGCCGCTGGTCATCGACGCCGCGCAGTCGTTCGACAGAACCTACGACGCCGGCGGCCCGAGCCACGTGGTGACCCCGCCGCCGCCCCCGCCGGTGCACGGCGGTGACGGCGGAGGCGGCATGGAGCACGCCATCGAGCAGATCCGCTACATCACGCAGAACTACTCGTACGCGGTGGACAGCCACAACACCGTGGTCGACAACTCGGTGAACCAGAACGTCTGGGCCCGCGACGTCTTCCAGAGCTTCGACAACCACTCGGTGGTCACCACGGGCGACCACAACGTCGTCGGCAACGGCAACGAGGTGCAGAACGGCGACCTCACGGCCGACCACGGCGGCGCGGTCGCCGTCGGAGGTAGCGCTACGGGCTCCAACGACGACAACTCCACTGACGTGCACGCCTACGGCAGCGGCAACGTGGCCGTGGCGAGCAACGGCAGCAGCCTCAGCCAGAGCGACTCGCACAACAGCACCGACAGCCACAACAGCACCGACTCGCACAACAGCACGGACTCGCACAACAACACGGCCATCGGGTCGGGCAACGACTCGCACGACGACAGCCACGACAACACGGCGGTCGGTTCCGGGAACGACTCGCACGACAACACCGCGGTCGGCTCCGGCAACGACTCGCACGACAACACCGCGATCGGGTCCGGCAACGACTCGCACGACGACTCGCACGACGCCGTGGCCTCGAACAACAACACCGCCGTCGACTCCGGGAACGACTCGCACGACGATTCCCACGACGACTCGCACGACGACATCGCCTCGGACAACAACACGGCGATCGGCTCGGGCAACGACTCGCACGACCACAGCCTGACCGAGCTGGGCTCGCACAACGACACGGACATCGCGTCGAACAACGACATCGCGTCCAACAACGAGGTCGACCACAACCTCATCCACCTCTGATCGGGAGCGCCCACCATGCCGCCGACCGCCGCCGAGCTGCTCGACCTCGCGATCAGGGCCACCGCGGCCTACCGCAGGGAGGACCTCGGCGAGCGGTTGGCGGTGGCCCGCCGCCGGCTGCTGGACCCGGAGGTCCGGGTGCTCGTGGTCGGCGAGTTCAAGCAGGGCAAGAGCTTGCTGGTGAACTCGCTGGTGGACGCCCCGGTCTGCCCGGTCGACGACGACCTGGCCACGGCGGTGCCCACGATGGTCCGCTACGCCCCCGAGCCGTCGGTGGTGCTGGTCGGCGACGACGAGCACCACCGCCGGCCGGTGCCGATCGACCAGCTGGCCCAGCATGTCTCGGAGGCGGGGAACCCCGGCAACCGCGAGCGTTTGCGCTACGCGGAGGTCGGGGTTCCCCGCACCGTGCTGTCCGGCGGCCTGTGTCTGGTCGACACGCCCGGCGTCGGCGGCCTGGACTCGGCCCACGGCGCGAGCACGATGGCCGTGCTGCCAACCGCCGACGCCGTGATCCTGGTGTCCGACGCGGCCCAGGAGTACACCGGCCCGGAGCTGGACTTCCTGCGGCAGGCCATGAAGATGTGCCCGACCGTCCTCTGCTTGCTGACCAAGACCGATCTTTACCCCCAGTGGCGGCGGATCGCCGAGCTGAACCGGGGCCACCTCGCGGCCGCCGACGTCGACGCCGACCTGATCGCCGTCTCGTCCACGTTGCGGCAGCACGCGATCCGCGCCCAGGACACCCAGCTGAACGAGGAATCCGGCTTTCCCGAGCTGATCCACCGGCTGCGCAACGACATTCTCGGCCAGGCGGCCGCGCTGGCCGATCGTTCGGTGGCCAACGACGTGCTGTCGGTGACCAGCCAGCTGTCGGCCTCGATGCAGGCCGAGTTGGCCGCGCACCGGGATCCCCAGCACGCCGGCGATCTGATCGCCGAGCTGACCCGCGCCCGCAGCCGCGTCGACGCGCTGAAGGAGCGCTCCGCGCGCTGGCAGCAGACCCTCAACGACGGTGTGAGCGACCTGATCGCCGACATCGAGTACGACCTGCGGGACCGGATGCGGCACCTGCTGCGCGAGGCCGAGGAGGAGCTGGACCGCGTCGATCCGGCCACTGTGGACGAAGAGTTCACGTTGTGGCTGCACCAGCGCGGGGCCGCCGCCGCATCGGCCAACTTCGTGTGGACGCACCAGCGGGCCCAGTGGTTGGCCCGGCAGGTCGCCGACCACTTCGGCGACGCCGGCGAGCAGGCCCTGCCCGACCTGAGCTTCCACGCCCCCAATGCGTCCAGCACCTTCGAGATGCCGTCGGCCGAGTCCTTCGGCCTGGGACAGAAGGTGATCACCGGTATGCGCGGCGGCTACGGCGGCACCATCATGATCGGCATGCTGAGCACCGTCGCCGGGCTGTCGCTGCTCAACCCGGTGTCCGTGGCCGCCGGTCTGCTGCTGGGCCGCAAGACCGTCAAGGACGAGCGCAAACGCATGCTGCAACGCCGGCAGGGCGAGGCCAAGTCGGCCGCTCGGCGCTTCGTCGACGACCTGATCTTCCAGGTGGGCAAGGAATCCCGCGACCTGCTGCGTGAGCTCCAGCGCACCCTGCGGGACCATTTCACCGCCCAGGCGCAGGAGCTGTCCCGGTCCGTGCAGGAGGCGCTGTCGGCCGCGCAACAGGCCGTGAAGGCCGATTCCGGTGGCCGGGACGGCCGGATCAAGGATGTCACCGCCGAGCTGGGCCGGGTCGAGCACCTGGCCGGGCTGGCCCGGGAGCTGACCCGATGAGCCGGCTCGGCGGGCAGGTGCGGACCCTGCTGCGGGATGCCGTGGACGTCTTCCGGGAGTCCCCGGAGATCGCCCAGTCGCTGCGTGAGCACCTGGACCGGTTGGACGGTCCGCTGCGGGTGGCCATTGCCGGGCAGATCAAGGCCGGCAAGTCCACGCTGCTCAACGCCTTGGTGGGGGAGCGGCTGGCGCCGACCGACGCGGGGGAGTGCACGCGCATCGTCACCTGGTACCGGCAGGGGCATCGGCCTCGGGTCTGCGCGCACCCCAACGGTGGTGGCGTCAGGCAGCTGCGCATCGACCGTGCCGACGGGGCGCTGCGGATCGACCTGGAGGGGGTGAACCCGGCCCACGTCGAGCGGCTGGTGGTGGACTGGCCGTCGCGGGGGCTGTCCGACACGATCCTGATCGACACGCCGGGCATCGCCTCGCTGTCGACCGATATTTCCGCGCGGGCCAACGGTTTTCTGGCGCCGGACGACGAGCCCAGCGAGGCCGACGCCGTCGTGTACCTGATGCGGCACCTGCACAGTGCCGACCTGCGGCTGCTGGAATCGTTCCACGACAACGGGGTCGCTCGGGCCAATCCGGTGAACACGCTCGCCGTGCTTTCTCGGGCCGACGAGATCGGTGTCGGTCGCGTGGACGCGTTGATGTCCGCCTCGAAGATCGCCCGCCGGTACCGCTCCGATCCGCGGCTGCGACGCCTCTGCCAGGGTGTCGTGCCGGTGGCCGGCCTGCTCGCCGAGACGGCTCGTTCTTTGCATCAGCACGAGTTCGACGCGTTGGCCGGCATCGCCGCCATGCCACGGGCCGAGGTCGAGTCCGCCTTGCTGTCGGCCGACCGGTTCGCCCAGTACGTCGGCGGCTTCGGGTTGTTGGACCGGTTCGGGTTGTTCGGCGTGCGGCTGTCGCTGGCGTTGATCCGCCAGGGCTTCGCCGACCCCGGCCGGTTGGCCGCCGAGTTGACCCGTCGCAGCGGCATCGACGAGCTGCGGGCCGTTTTCGCCGCGCAGTTCACGCAGCGGCGTGACCTGCTCAAGTCGCGGTCGGCT
>DASWRQ010000064.1:0-39232 GCA_036403095.1 Kutzneria sp.
GACCGTGCCGACCAGGAGCGCGCCGAGCAGCATGCCGATCAGCGCGTAGCTGCCGATCGCGCCGGCCTGGGCCGGGCCGATGTGCCACGCGGCCAGCAGGGACGGCACCGTCGTGCCGTAGACGACGAGGTCGTAGCCGTCGAAGGTGACGGCGAAGGCGCACAGGGTGACGACGCTCCATAAGGCGCCGCGGGAGACTCTGTTCGGCATGGCGGGGTCCTTTCACCGCGACACTGCGGTCAGGTGGTGCCAGATGCGGTTGAGCAGTTCGGAACCCGTTGCCACCCAGGTTGCTTGCTCCTCGGCGGGCAGCGGGCGGATCGGGCCGTGGGAGGCGACGGCGAGGGTGAGCTTCGCGGTCTCTTCGAGGATCCACATGCGGGCGGTGGCCTCGGCGATGGTGGCGCCGACGGTGATCGCGCCGTTGCCGCGTAGCACGAGGGCATAGGCGCTGCCGAGCGCGGCGGCCAGTTCGCGGGCGATCGCGGGCTCGCGGATCAGGCGCGAGTTGTGGAAGATCGGCACGATCGCGCCGAGCAGCGAGCCCTGGCCGTGCAGCGGCACCAGCGGGATGCCGAGCGCGGCGGTGGCGGCGACGGCCGGCGGCTGGGCGCGGCAGATCGCGCCGACGTCCGGGCGGACGGCGGCAATGGCGGTGTGCAGCCACGCCTCGCGGGGCGCGCCGTCGGGAAGTTTCTCCGCACAAATAGATAGTTGCGGGAATTTGCCACCGGTCAGCGCGCCCAGTGGCCGAGGTGGCGTTATGAGCAGCTCTTCGTCCGAAAGACGGGCGCTGACGTGCCCAAACGCAGTGACCAGCCCGGCCTCGTCGAGGGCGTGGCCGGCCCGGGTCAGGTCATCGGCGATGCTGGCTGGCGACATGGGGGCAATGGTTACGTGTATCTGTATATCTGTCAACCAGAGGATTGACATATATATCGATACCTGTAACGTGGTGATCGTTGGGTTGCCGTCTGACAGCGAGGTGGGACAGTGATCACCATCCAGGACATCGCGTACGTCCGCTCCGGCACCGCGGACCTGGAGACCGCCGTCGGCTTCGCGGTCGACGTGGTGGGCCTCGAACTGGTCGAGCGCACCGCGGAGCGGGCCTATCTACGGGCCGACAACCGGCATCATTGTCTGTCCTTTGTGGCTGGTGAGGCGGGCGTGCTGGCGTCCGCCTTCAGCCTGGCCGACGAGGACCAGCTGGCCGACGCCGAGGCCGAGCTCGAAGCGGCCGGCCTGACCGTCGCCCGCGGTGACAAGGCTGCCGCCGCCGACCGGCACGTGCGGGAGTTCATCGCCTTCGAGGACCCGTTCGGCAACGTCGTCGAGCTCGTCGTCGACCAGAAGGAGGTGCCGACCCCGGTCAACTTCGCCCGTGCAGCCGGCATCACCGAATTCGGCCACCTCTGCCTCGACGCGCCCGATGTGCGGGCCGCGCACAGGTTCTGGGTCAAGCACTTCAACATGAAGGTGTCCGACTGGATCGGCGACGCCGCGTGCTTGATGCGCTTCGATCCCGTGCATCACAAGATGGCCGTGTTCCAGGGGGCCGGACCGGGTCTGTGCCACATGAACTTCCAGGTCTCCTCGATCGACGATGTCATGCGCAGCTGGCATTTCCTGCAGGACAACGGGATCGAGATCGAGCAGGGGCCCGGCCGGCATCCCCAGTCCGGCGCCGTGTTCCTGTACTTCAAGGGGCCCGAGGGGCTGACCTACGAGTACTCCTACGGCGTCCGGCGGATCGAGGACGACGACGCCTGGCGGGTCCGCTACTTCGATCCCGCCGAACCGGACGCCATCGACATGTGGCGCGGGCCGACCAACCGCTGCGCCTCCCAGCCGCAGGTGCCCGGGCTCGGCCGCTGATGCCCATCGTGCGCATCTCCGTCGCCGCCGGCCGTTCCCGTTCGCAGTTGCGGGCGTGCCTCCAGGCCGTGCACAACGCCGTGCGCGACAGCCTCGGCGCGCCCGACGCCTCGATCCGGGTGCTGATCACCGAAGTCGACCCCGACCTGTGGAGCTCCGGCGGCCAGACCCTGGCCGAACGAGGTCGCTGACCCGGTTGTCCACAGGCACCTCGGCCCACGAGGCGTTATCCACAGCCTCGCCGCTGCCAAGATCGACATCCGGCCACGACGGGTAGAATGGACCCGGGGCGGCCTCCCCAGGGAGAGGCGGGGGATGGGCTGCCGGCGCGAGGTCGCTGAATCCTGGGACAGGGGGTCGGCTATGACCGTATCGTCCCCTGTGTGGCAGCGGACCTGGAGCCGGCGGAGCGGGTGCAGTGGAGCGGGAAGCCGGTGCGGCGGCCCGTTTTCGAGCTTGCCGATCTGCTCATGGTGCCGGCCATGATCCTGGTCGCCGGGTTCATGCTGTGGCTCGGGCAGTCCACGGCGCGTGGCGTCTTCGGGATGATCTGGTGGTGGGGCATCGTCGCGATTGCCGCGTACAACGTGGTCGGCCGGCCGATCGTGCGCTGGCTGATGCTGTGTGGGACGACGTACACGGTGACGGACCGACGGATACTCAGCGAGGTCAAGGTGCTCGGCCTGACCCACCGGCAGGCCCACTACTTTCGGGCGCTGCCGCCGCCGACGGTGGTGGACCGCGCGGACGGGCTCGGCGACGTGCGGTTCGGCGAGGCGAGCTGGAAGCGCACCGGTCTGCACTGGGGCCGTGTGCCAGCGCAGTTGGAGCTGCGGGGGATCGCGGATCCGCACGCGGTGGCGCGCCTGGTGCCCCACCAGTACTGAACCGGCCCGGCGGTTGGAGCCCGCCGGACCGGCATGTGTGGTGCTCAGCTGTGTGAGACGGTGAGGGCGTAGAAGTGGACGGTCGCGCCATTGGTGGAGCTACTGCTGGCGGACTGGTTGTAGTCGCCGGCCTTGAAGTACTGCGGGTAGCCCTTCCAGCCCGACGGAATGGCGAACGAATGGTTGCTGCCGTTGATCTGGATGTTGATGGTGTTGCCGCCGGAGACGCTGATGACGTAGCTCCACTGCGTGTTCAGCGAGACGTGGCCGACGGAGTGCGCGGTCTGGCCGCCGCCGGGGCCGTTCTCGATGCCGGCGATGATATCGCCGTTGCTGTGGTAATAGAGCTCGACCAACGGCTTGGTGGTGCCGCTGCCCTCACTGGCGTGAATCTGCCCGACGCAGACACTGGACGGCACCTTTGTCACCTTGACGGTGGCGCTGAGCTTGTGCGATCCGGGCAGGCCCCAGCTGGCCGCCGACCCGCTGGAATTCATTTCACGGAGTTCAGAACGGGAAAAGTTGGAGTTGGGCGTGTGCACGCCGTTCTCCGGGTCCCAGAAGGTCATCGACCCGTCGGACTTGTCGGTGTAGAAGTACTGGTCCGTGTAGCCGCTCGCGCCTTTCAGCCGGCTGGGGCTGATCGTCGTCGGCGAGCCGGGGGAGCCGACGGGCTCCTGTAGGGACCACACCGTCAGGTTGAAGTTCCCGCCCGGCGCGACCCCGGGGTTGAGAGCCGGTGCGGCCATGGCGGACTGCCCGGCGAACAGGGTGCCGGCCGCGGCGAGGGTCAGGGCGCTCGCCATGAGCTTCTTGTTCAATTTTTGGCTCCTCGCAGGGACGTGTGGCGGCGTCAGGTAACCGAGGGATCAGGCAGGATCCCACGGTTTTCGAGCCGCCCCGTCACAGCGAGAAACGCTGGCAGGGGTATTGCGCATGGGTATTAATCTCCTCCGGCCTGGCGGCGGTGCCATACCGACTTCGAGAAGAGCAGGGGCCATCAGTTTGGGATACCGGTGCTGCCCCGTCAATACCCGTCAGGCAGGTGGAATTGTTCAGGTCCGTGAACCGCTGAGCAGGTGCATCAGTTTTTCCACATCGTGGATGATCTGGTCGCGCGGAGTGCGGGCCCGCCGCTGCACGCGGATCCCGAGCCAGGCGTTGAACGCCACGGCGGTGGCGGTTTCCGGGTCGATGCGGTCGGTGACGGAACCGTCCCGCTGGCCTCGGCGAATCAACGCCTCGAGCGTCTCGCGGGCCACTTCCGCATGCCGGCTCAGGTGCTGCGCCACCTCGTCGTCCGAAGGCCCCAATTCGGTCGAGCTGTTCACGATCAGACAACCCCGGTAGTCGTCGGCCGGCGATTCGATCAGCGGCGAGAACAGGGAGCGGATCGCGGAGAGGCCGTCGGCCGCGGCGGCGGCCTGCTCGCGCAACGCGTCCTCGGTCATGCCGATGTAGCGGTCGAGCGCCCGAAGGTACAACGAGTGCTTGTCCCCGAAGGTGTCGTACATGCTGCGCCGACCGATCCCGGTGTGCTCGACCAGGTCCTGCACCGAAGTCGCCTCGTAGCCGCGTTGCCAGAACAGCGTCATCGCGTCGAGGACGGCCTCGTCCGGGTCGAATTCCTTGTGGCGAACCATGGGGACAAACCTCTCACACGAACTACAGTGCCGCGCTCAGGCCGGCTTTCGCGTTGCGGGTGAGCTCGTCGAAAAGCACCTCGGCCTCGCCCTTGGCCACCGCGTCCAGGGTGGTCCGGGCGACATCTGCGGGGTCGGACTTGCCGCTGGTCACGTGCGCGGCCATGTCGGTGTCCATGTAGCCGACGTGCAGGCCGGTGACGGTGATGCCCTTGGGCGCCAACTCCTGGCGGACCACGTTGCTCATCGCCCACTCGGCCGCCTTGGCCACCACGTACGCGCCGTTGCTGGGAGCGTGGTACCAGGACAGCACGGAGGCGACGTTGAGGATCGCGCCGCCGCCGTTGCGCTCGATGATCGGCGCGAACGCGCGGATCGCGGCCAGCGGGCCGACGTAGTGCGTCTCGAGCTCCTGGCGGATGGTGTCGAAGTCGGCGGCCAGCACGGATTTCTCGCTGGAGGTGCCGGCGTTGTTGATCAGCAGCGTGGTGTCGGTCGCGACCTTGGCGGCGGCCTCGATGCTGGCGTGGTCGGTGATGTCGAGGCGCAGCGGGGTGACGCCCTCGATGTCGATGGTCTCCGGGCGGCGCGCGGTGGCGTACACCTTGGCGCCACGGGCGACGAGCTGTTCGGCGAAGTGGCGGCCCAGCCCGCGGTTCGCCCCGGTCACTACGGCAACGGTCTTGGTGAAGTCCATGCCGACGACGATAGTCTGTTGAGAACGAACGGTGCAATAAGAACCACGGTGACTGCGGCCACACGACCTCGGGAGTACGTGTGACACGCCGACACAACATGTGGGTGGTTGCGGCTGATCGTCGTCCATGTATTGTGCTCACCGAGCTGGTTCGGCCGTCCCGCCAGGGCGGTCGTCGTAAGAGGGAACCCGGTGCGAGTCCGGGACTGCCCCGCAGCGGTGAACGGGAACGACCGCCGTCATGAAGCACTGGACGCAAGGGGTCCGGGAAGCGACGGCCAGTAGGTGTCGACCGGCATGCCCGTGAGTCCGAAGACCTGCCTGCTCGCCCGTCCGCACCGTGGACGGGCTCGTGTCCAGGCCCCGAGGGAGGGCGTGCGGACAGTGGCCGGCGCATGCCGGCTCGTCCTCGCGCCCAGGGCCCACAGCGTGCGAGGAGTCAAGGACTGTGACGGTCTCCGACCAGACAGTCGTGCGGGTCGACGCCGATCCCCACCCGACGATGCGGGTGCGGAAACGGAGCGGCGCCGTCGAAGCGGTGGACGTGAACAAGATCGTGAAGGCGGTCGGCCGCTGCGCGGTCGGGCTGGCCGAGGTGGACCCGCTGCGGGTGGCGACCAAGACGATCAACGGCCTGTACGACGGCGCGACCACCGAGGAGCTGGACCGGCTGTCCATCCAGACGGCGGCCGAGCTGGTGTCGGAGGAGCCGGAGTACTCGAAGCTGGCGGCCCAGCTGCTGGCGGCGTACATCGACAAGGAGGTACGCGGCCAGGGCATCCACTCGTTCAGCCAGAGCGTGGCGCTGGCCCACCGCGAGGGGCTGATCGGCGACGAGACGGCCAAGTTCGTGGCCACCCACGCCCGCAAGCTGGACGACGCGATCGACCCGGACGCGGACCGTCGCTTCGAGTACTTCGGCCTGCGCACGGTGTACGACCGCTACCTGTTGCGCCACCCCAATTCCCGCGCGGTGGTGGAGCGCCCGCAGTACTGGCTGCTGCGCGTGGCCTGCGGCCTGTCGCACACCGCGGGCGAGGCGATCCGCTTCTACCGCCTGATGTCCTCGCTGGCGTACCTGCCGAGCTCGCCGACCCTGTTCAACTCGGGCACGCGGCACACCCAGATGTCCTCGTGCTACCTGCTGGACTCGCCGCGCGACGAGCTGGAGTCGATCTACGAGCGGTACGCGCAGGTGGCGCAGCTGTCCAAGTTCGCCGGCGGCATCGGCGTGCAGTGGTCCCGGGTCCGTTCCCGCGGCGCGCTGATCCGCGGCACCAACGGCCACTCCAACGGCATCGTGCCCTGGCTGCGCACGCTGGACGCCTCGGTGGCGGCGGTCAACCAGGGCGGCCGGCGCAAGGGCGCGGCCTGCGTCTACCTGGAGACGTGGCACCCGGACATCGAGGAATTCCTCGAGCTGCGCGACAACACGGGCGAGGACGCGCGACGCACGCACAACCTGAACATCGCCAACTGGATCCCGGACGAGTTCATGCGCCGGGTCGAGACCGACGGCGAGTGGTCGCTGTTCGACCCGGACGAGACGCCGGAGCTGCCGGACCTGTGGGGCGAGGACTTCGACCGCGCCTACCGCGCCGCCGAACAGGCCGGTCGGGCCGTGCGCACGGTCAAGGCGCGCGACCTGTACGGCAAGATGATGCGCACGCTGGCCCAGACCGGCAACGGCTGGATGACCTTCAAGGACACCGCCAACCGCACCTGCAACCAGACCGCCGAGCCGGCCAACGTGGTGCACCTGTCCAATCTCTGCACGGAGATCCTGGAGATCACCAGCGACGCCGAGACCGCGGTGTGCAACCTCGGCTCGGTCAACCTGGGCGCACACGTGGCCGGCGCGGCCATGGACTGGGACCGGTTGCGGGAGACCGTCCGCACCGCGGTCACGTTCCTGGACCGCGTGATCGACATCAACTACTACCCGACCGAGCCGGCCGGCCGGTCCAACCCGCGCTGGCGCCCCGTCGGCCTGGGCGTGATGGGCCTACAGGACGTGTTCTTCAAGCTGCGCCTGGACTTCGACTCCGCCGACGCGAAGGAGCTGTCCACCCGGATCGCCGAGGAGATCTACCTCACGGCGCTGGAGACCTCCGCCGATCTGGCGGCCAGCGCCGGCGCGCACCCGGCGTACAACCAGACCCGCGCGGCCCGCGGCGACCTCCAGCCCGACCTGTGGGGCGTGACGCCGACGCAGACCGAGCGCTGGGCCACGCTGCGGGAGCGCGTCGCCGAGAGCGGCCTGCGCAACTCACTGTTGGTCGCGATCGCGCCGACCGCGACCATCGCGTCCATCGCCGGCTGCTACGAGTGCATCGAGCCGCAGGTGTCCAACGTGTTCAAGCGCGAGACCCTGTCCGGGGAGTTCTTGCAGGTCAACACCTATCTCGTCGCCGAGCTGAAGAAGCACGGCCGGTGGACCGCGCAGACCCGGGCCCAGCTGAAGCGGGACGACGGCTCCGCGCAGGCGTTGGCCGGCCTGCCCGAGGCCAGCCGCACGCTGTTCCGCACCGCGTGGGAGCTGCCACAGAAGGCGCTGATCGAACTGGCCGCCGCTCGCGGCCCGTACATCGACCAGAGCCAGTCGTTGAACCTGTTCGTCGCGTCGCCGACGATCGGCAAGCTTTCCTCGATGTACCTGTACGCCTGGAAAGCCGGGCTGAAGACCACCTACTACCTGCGCTCCCGCCCGGCGACTCGCATCCAGCAGGCCACCGTTCCCGCCGTCGAGGCGATTGCCTGCTCCCTCGAGAACCCCGAATCATGTGAGGCCTGCCAGTGAACACGCTACAGAACACCGCTCGCCAGCAGGCTCTGCTCGACCCCGGCATGGACCTGACGTTGCGCCCCATGCGCTATCCGCTGTTCTACGAGCGTTTTCGGGACGCCATCAAGAACACGTGGACGGTCGAGGAGGTCGACCTGCACTCCGACCTCGCCGACCTGAAGAAGCTGACGCCGGCCGAGCAGCACCTGATCAACCGGCTGGTCGCGTTCTTCGCCACCGGCGACACCATCGTCGCCAACAACCTGGTGCTCAACCTGTACGAGCACGTCAACGCGCCGGAGGCCCGGCTGTACCTGTCGCGGCAGCTGTTCGAGGAGGCCGTGCACGTCCAGTTCTACCTGACGCTGCTCGACACCTACCTGCCCGACGAGACCGAGCGGGCCGAGGCGTTCGCCGCGGTGGACAACATCCCGTCCATCCGCGACAAGGCCGAGTTCTGCTACAGGTGGATGGACTCGATCGGGCAGCTGGATCGCTTGCACAGCAAGGCGGACCGGCGGACGTTCCTGCTCAACCTGATCTGCTTCGCCGCCTGCATCGAGGGCCTGTTCTTCTACGGCGCCTTCGCCTACGTGTACTTCCTGCGCTCGCGCGGCCTGCTCAACGGGCTGGCTTCCGGCACCAACTGGGTGTTCCGCGACGAGTCCATGCACATGGCGTTCGCGTTCGACGTGGTGGACACCGTCCGCCGCGAGGAGCCCGACCTGTTCGACGACGAACTGCACGACCAGGTCCGGCAGATGCTGCGCGAGGCGGTCGATGCCGAGACCAAGTTCGCCGAGGACCTGCTGACCCAGGGCGTGGCCGGTTTGTCGTTGGCGGACATGCGGTCCTATCTCGAGCACGTCGCCGACCGGCGGCTGGCCGCGCTGGGCCTGGCCCCGGAGTTCAACGCCAAGAACCCGTTCGCCTTCATGGAGTTGCAGGACGTGCAGGAGCTGTCCAACTTCTTCGAGCGCCGCGTGTCCGCCTACCAGGTCGCAGTCACCGGCACCGTCAGCTTCGACGAGGACTTCTAGGCAAGAGAACGCTCGGCCCCGCCGCTGCTTCGCCCGGTTGGCGGATTTCGGCCGCCGCTACCGACGCGCCCCACCACCTGCGCCGATGCGGCGGTCGAAATTCGGCAAGGGCGAGGCAGTGGCTTAAAGGGGCCGAGCCCCGCGCGGGACGCGCGGCATACAATACAGCGATGGATGGTGTTCGGCGGGTCGTCGTCGGTGTCGACGGCTCGGTCGGCAGCTTGCAGGCGTTGCGGCGGGCGGTGACCGAGGCGCGGATGCGCGCGGTCCCGCTCACCGCGGTGATCGCGTGGAGCGCGCCGGGCGGCGAGGCCGCCTACCGGCGCACGCTCGACGTGCAGCTCAAGCAGTTGTGGGAGCAGGGCGCCTGGGAGCGGCTGGCCAGGGCGTGGGACGAGGCGCTGGGCGGCATCCCGGACGATGTGGACGTGCAGCAGGTGGCGGTGCGGGCCGACGCGGGCAAGGCGTTGGTGTGCATCGCCGACAACGAGAACGACCTGCTGGTGATCGGGGCGGGACGGCGCAATGCGTTGCGCCGCGCCCTGATCCCGTCGGTGCCGAGGTACTGCGCCGCCCACGCGCGGTGCACGGTGCTGCTGATTCCGCCGCCTGCACTGGCGCAGCAGATGTATCACGGTGTGTTGCCGTGGCTGCTGCGCCGCAAACGCGCCGTGAACGATCTCGTCGGCCACGGCGGGTGACTAGCCCTCCGGCTGCCAGCGGTACTTCTTCAGGTTGACCCGCTGGCCGTCGGCGAGCACACCTTCGGCCCGTAGCCGCGCCAGCTGTTCGGCCGCGATGTGCGGCGAAGGCGTGCCGTTGGCCCGCAGGATCCGGTGCCACGGCAGGTCGTGGCCGTCCTCGGAGAGCAGCGCCCCGACCATGCGCGGGCTGGGCGCGCCGACCATGGCCGCGATGTCGCCGTAGGTCGACACCCGCCCGGCCGGCACGTCCTTGATCGCTTCCCGCATCCGCTCGTGCAGCGCCTCGTCCATACGGGGGATTATGCCCGCATGGACGAGGACGCGTGCCGATGGCCTACAGGCCCGAGCACTGCCCGATCGACCCGCCGCGCACGGTGTTCGGCGCGGCGATGTCGTCCGGGGCGGGGGAGTTCCCGACGCAGGCCAACGCGCCGGTGACCGCGATGCCGGCGACGACCGGCTGGCGCGATCCGGTGTGGTTGCCGGACAACGTCAACGCGCCGGTGATCGCGCCGCCGACGACGGTCACGTCCTGCGCGGTGCCGGCGACGCTGGCGGCCCCGTGCACGGTGGTGTCCAACAGTTCTACAGCGTTGGCCCCGGTTGCGCTGAGGCCGCCGGTGATCGTCGAGCCGGTGGCGACCAGCGAAGCGCCCGGCTGCACCACGATGGCCCCGCTGACCTGGGCGTGATCGAGGCACGTGACGCCGTCGCGGACGACCAGCGCGCCGTCGTGCCGGCCGGTGATCGTGGTCGTGCAGGCCGGCGGCGCCGGCAGCAGGTTCACCTGGAAGCTCTTGGCCGCCGCGGTGTTGCCGGCCGCGTCGGTGGTGCGGTACTCGATGGTGTGCTGGCCGTAGCTCGGCGTCGCATCGTCCCAAGGGGACAGTCGTGGCTTGCCCAGCTTGCCGTAGACCAGATGGTCGATCTCGGTGCCGCCGGGCGTGAAGTGCCAGGGCTGGCTGGAGTCGGTCGGCCAGCCGAAGTAGTTGAACCAGCCGTCGCCGTCCGTGCGGAACTCGCTGACCAGCGAGCCGGTCCGGTCGTCGGCCGCGGTCAGCTTCATGGTGAACGGTCCATTGTAGACGTACGCGGCGGTCCCGTCGGCCCGCCGCAGGGTCAGCAGCGAATTCGACAGCGTGTAGTCGGTGGACGGAGCGGTGCCGTCGACGGTCCAGCTACGGGTCGTGCCGCCAACCGTCGCGGCGATCGTGTGCGAGCCGGTCAGCTTGAGGCCCTTGAGGTCCACGTCGTTGGCCGTGGTCGGCAGGGCCTTGCCGTCCAGCGCCCAGCGGACCGGCACCACCTGGTTGACCGGGTGCGTGGTGTCCGCGAACACGACCTCGTCCGCACCGACCGGTCGATCGGTTTCCGTGGTGTCGGTGAAGTCGAGCGGTGTGGTGGTCGGCGACGTCTTGACCGCGGTGTCGACGTTCCACGTGCGGGTTGTGGCCAGCGCCTGCCGGATCGCCGGGTCACGAACGTAGTCCGTCGGGTCGACCACGGTCGCCGTGACCTTGTGCTTGCCCGCCTTGAGGCTCAGCTGCCGCAGGTCCAGCTGCTGGCCGGTCGCGGCGAGCGGCTTGCCGTCCAGGCTCCACGTGATGGCCAGCTGGTGGCTGTTCGGGTGCATCGGCACCACCCAGACCACGCGGTCGGCGCCGATGGTCTTGGTCGTGGCCGTGGCGTCCTGCACGATGCTGGTCTTGGCCGAGATCGACTTGACCATGTCCTCGCGGCCGACCTGGTCGTAGTAGTAGCCCAGCGTCTTCATGATCGAGTGCGCGCTCGGCCGCCACACCCCGGTGCTGCTGTACATGCCTGACTCGGTGCGGCCGATCGTGCCGCCGGCCTCGCTCGGCTCGCCCAGCCAGCGCCACCACTTCTGGTGTTGCTGCGTCATCTGCTGCTCGGTCAGCGTGGTGTGGTGCACCGAACTCGGCTCGCCGCCGGTGTACGGGCCGCCGCGCACGCCCCGAGCGTAGTAGTCGTACTCGTCCTGTAGCCCGCCCAGCGAATGGCCGAGCTCGTGCGGCGTGATCAGCGACGACATCGCGTTGCCGCCGGAGGCCGTGGCGTACGAGCCGCCGACGCCGCCGTAGGTCGTGCTGTTGGCGATGGCCAGGATCTGCCGGTTCGCCGCGGTCGTGCCGGCCACCAGGTCGGCGTACGGCGTCGCCGCGTTCTCGTCCAGTGCCAGCGCCCGCTGCACGCCCTGCGGGTCGCAGCCCGACCAGAACGCCATGTGCAGTGGCGTGTTCTTCTTCGGCGAGGTCAGGTCCGGGTCGCAGCTCACGCCCGAGTCCGGCGACGGGATCTCCACCGAGTACACGTTCATGTAGTTGCGGTACGACTTGAACGGCTCGATCGTGAACAGCACGTTCATGTGCTTGTCCACGTCCGCGCGGAACTTCGGCATCTCCGCCGCCGTGTAGCCGTCGCCGAGGATCACCAGGTTGAAGCGCTTCGCCGGGTCGCCCGTCATGCGGATCGGCACCACCGTCGCAGCGGCCGTGTCCGCTTGTGCCATGATCGGCAGCGGGCCGAGGGCCAACGCCGACACCATGCCGGCAATGAGGATTCGTCTCAACACCCGGCCGACGCTAGGAACCCCGATCTGACGCCACAAGGGGCCGAAAGTCGCCTTGTTTCAACGGATTTCCGGCTAGTGTCAGCGGTCGTGCTGACCGCCGAGATGATCGTGGACGCTATGGACGCCGCCGCTGTCCGGGTGTCGCCGGACGGCGGCTGGGTCGCGTACGAGCTGCGGCCGGCCGGCGGGGTGTGGCTGGCCGGCGCCTCCGCGCCGCCCCGGCGTCTGTCCGCCGGCGCGAAACCGCGCTGGGCCCCGGACTCGAGTTCGGTGTACGTGGTCGAGGGAACTTCCTTGCACCGGGTGGAGTTGGCGGGCCCATCCACTGTCGTGCTGAGTTGGGACGCCGGCATCGACGACCATCTGCCGCTGGCCGACCGTGTTCTGTTCATCGCCCCCGACGCGCCGTCCGACGACATCGAGGTGCGCGGCCCTCGGCCGTCCCGCCTTCGTGTCGCCGATTCGAGCGGGATCCGTGTGCTGTACGGGAATCGGCACGTCGATGCCGTCACCCAGCAGCCCGGCGGCGGCCCGCTGGCCGTGCTCACCTGGTCCAGTCACGAGATCGATCCCGGGCTGCTCGAACCGGAGCTGCACGTCGTCGCCCTGGACGGGGAAGTGCGGGATCTCGGGCCGGCCGTCGTCGGCGCGCATTCGCCCGTGTGGCGCAAGGCCGGCTCGTGGCGGATCGCCTACCTCGCGCTCACACCGCCCAGCCTCCAGTCCGGCGTCGCCGTGTACGACGTCGTCGACGGCAACCTCACTTCGGGGATGGCCGCCTGTCCCTTCGAGCTCGTGCAGACCGAGGACGGCGATCCGATCATGGTTGTCGCCGAGGGGCTCGACACGTCGCTGCACCGACTGTCGGCGGGCCTGGTCTCGCGGCACACCGGGCTGGTCAAGGAGGTCAGCGTCGGCGGCGGTTCGCTGGCCGCCGTCGTCAGCACCGCGTACGAGCCGCCGGACGTGCACCTCAACGGGATTCGCGTCACCGACACCCGGCCCTGGACCCGTGACATCACCTGGGGCACCCAATCCCGGCTCTCGTACCAGGCATCGGACGGGCTCGAGCTGGACGGCCTGCTGATCCTGCCGCCGACCGGAGAGGGTCCGTTTCCGCTGGTCACTCTCCCGCACGGCGGGCCGTACGACCGGAACGCCGACCGTTTCGCGCTGCACTGGTATCCCTGCGGGCAGTGGCTCGCGCTGGCCGGCTACGCCGTGTTCCTACCCAACCCCCGCGGCGGCATGGGCCATGGCCACGAGTTCGCCTTCGCGGTCGCCGGTGCCGTCGGGCAAGAGGAGTGGACCGACATCCTGACCGGCATCGATCTACTCATCGCCGACGGCATCGCCGATGCCCGGCGGCTCGGCATCGCCGGCTGGAGCCACGGCGGTTTCCTGGCGGCCTGGGCCGTCAGCCAGACCGATCGCTTCGCCGCCGCCGTCATGGGCGCCGGCATCACCGACTGGGGCATGCTCGTCGCCAGCGGCGAGAACGGCCTCTTCGAGGCGGCGCTGGGCGGCAGCACCGGTTGGGAGGGCGTCGGTCCGCACCCCCACACCCAGCTCAGCCCCATCTCCTACGCCTCGTCGGTCCGGACTCCCGTGCTCATCCTCCACGGCGCCGAGGACACCAATGTTCCGCTGGCCCAGTCCGAGTACTTCCACCGCGCCCTGAGGCATTACGGCGTCGAGCACGAGTTCGTCGTCTATCCCCGCGAGGGCCACTCGATCGCCGAGCGCGCCCACCGCATCGACGTGCTGACCCGCACCCGTGCCTGGTTCGCCCGCTGGCTCTAGATCGGCGCTTCCAGGCCGCTGAGCAGCGACGCGACGCTCAGCCCGGTCGTCAGGTAGTCGACGAAGGTCGCGTTGTTCAGCGCCGAGTCGGATCGGGCCTGTCGCACCAGGCCGATCGCCGTGCGCACGTCATGGCCCTGCTCGATCAGTGTCTGGGCCGTCAGCAGGCCCGATCGGTTGAGGCCGACGCGGCACCGGACCAGGACCTTCCGCCCCGCCCGTACGTCTTCGGCCGCCAGCACGGCCAGCTCCGCCACCCGGTCGATCTGCGGTGGCAGCAGCGGCCCGTCCGGAATCTCGTGCACCACATGCCTTCGCGCCGGCCCAGGCCCGTGGCCCCGCCGCGTGAACAGGCTGAACACCACGTCGAACTGGTCGGTCACGACAGCGTCCCGCAGCTCACCGTGCTCGTCGATCCACTCGTGCCCGCCCATCCACAGCCCTGGCACGACCTCGTTCCACTGCGCTCTGGGCGCCGGAACGCCCCGGTCCCTCTCCCGTGTTCTGCGCACCTGGCCCTCCCCTTCCGGTGACGCCTCAACGCTACGCGGCCAGGCCGGTGGCGGCGGCCGGCTCCGGGGCCGATAATCCCGGCCATGGCCTACGACACCGAGCTGGCCGACCGGATCCGGGAACTGGTCGCGACCGAGCGGACCATCATCGAGAAGGCGATGTTCGGCGGCCTGGCGTTCCTGGTCAACGGGAACATGTCGGTGGCGGCGAGCGGGCGGGGCGGGCTGCTGGTGCGGGTCGACCCCGGCGAGTCCGACAGCCTGATCGGCGACCGGGTAGAGCCGATGGTGATGGGCGGCCGTGAGATGACGGGCTGGCTGCACGTGGCGACGGCAGCGGTGGAGAGCGACGAGGACCTGGCGGCATGGGTGCGGCGCGGCGTGGGTTACGCCAAGTCACTGCCGCCGAAGAAGGGCCGCTGAGGGGTCGAGGCCGGTGAGCTCGACGCTGCGCTCCCACACGGCGGCGGCCAGCTCGGTGTCGGCGAGGATGCCGCGAACGGGTTCGAGGCGGGGAACGCCGCGCAGGCCGAACAGCCGGGGACCCCAGAGCTGACCGCTGCGGACCTCCGGATCGAGCACGCAGCGAACGGCCGGCCAAGCGCCGGAATCCTTGCCCTGCAACAGAAGGCGCTGAGGGTGTAGTCCGGCTGGGCGGGTGTGCACGGGCGGGCGGGACGGCGTGAGCGAGTCGAGCGCGCCGCCGGGATGGTTGACGACGCTGAGCACGCCGCGCCGGGCCAGCTCGAAGCCGAACAGCATCTGGGCCAGCTTGGAGCGGGCATAGGCCCGCTTGCCGTCGTGCTCGTGAGCGGGGAACTTGGCCGTCTTGGCCACGAAACTGCCGGTGGTCACGATGCGAGCGCCGGGGGCGAGGTGCGGCGCGAGCAATGAGGTGAGGGCGAAGTGGCCGAGGTGGTTGACGGCGAACGTCCGCTCGTCAGAATCGGGCCCCTCGATCATCACGCCGGCGTTGAGCACGACCGCGTCGAGGGTCGTCTCCAGGTGATCCGTCCGCAGCGAAGACAGGTCGCCCAGGTCCAGGGGCAGAAAACGCAGCGACGCCGAGGGATGGACCGAGCGGATGGCGGTCATGGCTGCCTCGGCCCGCTCGGCGGAGCGGCAGCCGAGCACGACGGACGCGCCGGCCCCGGCGAGCTGCTCGGCGACGAAGTAGCCGATGCCGGCGTTGCCGCCGGTGACCAGCACGGTCCGGCCGTCGGCGCGCGGCGGTTGGTGCACGTTCCAGGAAGTCATAACCACACCGTAATCGGAGTGACTTCGATTTTGCAATCGCTTCGACCGCGGGTACCGTGATGGCATGACGCAGGGGCGGCGTGAGCGCAAGAAGGAGGCCACGCGCAGAGCGCTCTCCGACGCGGCCACGCGGCTGTTCCTGGCCCGCGGCTTCGACAAGGTCACGGTGGCGGAGATCGCAGAGGCCGCCGACACGGCGGTGTCGACCCTGTTCGCGCACTTCCCGGCGGGCAAGGAGGCGCTGGTCCTGGGCGACGGCGCGGAGCGCGAGCGGTCGCTGACCGCGGCGGTGCGGGAGCGCGGCGACCGGTCGGTCCTCGACGCGCTGCGAGACTTCCTCGCCACCCGCGGCCCCTTCGAGGCCGACCCGGAGACCCAACCGGTCGTCGAACTCGTGGCCAGCACACCGGCATTGCGGGCCTACGCCCGTCGCATGTGGACGGACAACGAGGCGGCGCTGGCCGAGGTGATCGCGGCCGAGGCCGGCCGTGACGCCGACGTGTCGCTGCGGCTGCTCGCTCGCTACGTGCTGGAGATCCCCGACCTGGCCGGCACCGCCGAGGACGCCCCGGCGGCGCTGGACATCGCGTTCGAGCATCTCAAGCGCGGCTGGCCGGGCCTCTGAGATGGCGTCGGTCGTGGTGGTCGGGGCGGGGCCGACGGGCCTGACCGCCGCGGCGCTGCTGGCCCGGCGCGGCGTCGACTGCCTGGTGCTGGACCGCCGGCCCTCGGCGCACATGCAGCCCCGGGCCGTGCATCTGGACGACGAGGTGCACGCGATCCTGGCCGGCATCGACGTCGACTTCGCGTCGATTTCGTGGCCGTGCCAGGGCTTGCGGCTGCTCGACGCGGACCTGCGGGTGCTGGCCGAGTTTCGTCGCTCCTCGGCGGCCGGCCGGCACGGCTTTCCCGAGGCCAACATGTTCGATCAGCCTGATCTGGAACGCTTGCTACGCAAGAGGGTCACCGTGGTTGACGGCGTCGAGGTCACGGAGGTCACCCAGCACGGTGACCACGTTCGCGTCAACGGCGAGCGGGCGGACTACGTGCTCGGCTGTGACGGTGCGAACAGCTTCGTCCGCAAGGCAATCGGGGCGCGGATGCGGGATCTCGGCTTTGCGCAGCGGTGGCTGGTGGTCGACATGAACACCGACGCCGACCTCGGGCAGTGGGACGGCGTGCACCAGGTCTGCGACACACGCCGAGCAGCGACGTACATGCGAGTCGGCAAGTCCCGCTACCGCTGGGAGTTCCGGCTCCGCGACGGCGAAACTGCCGATGACTACCGGGATCTGGACCGACTGCGGCCGCTGATCGCGCCGTGGACGAAGGTCGATGACCTGGAGCTGCGCCGGGTGGCCGAGTACACCTTCCGGGCCCAGATCGCCGACAAATGGTGTGAGAACCGGGTTTTCCTGCTCGGCGACGCCGCCCACCTGACGCCGCCGTTCATCGGACAGGGCCTCGGCGCGGGCCTGCGTGACGCGGCGAACCTTGCCTGGAAGCTCGCCGCCGTACACAAGGGAGAGCTGCCGGCCTCGGTGCTCGACACGTACCAGACCGAGCGGTTGCCCCATGCGCGGACGATGATTCGACTGGCCAAGCTGCTCGGCGCCGCGATGACCGAGGGCGGCGAGACCGGCAACCTGCTCCGTCGCATCGTGATGCCTCGCCTGCATCTGTTGCCGGGGCTGCGGAATCGGGTGCTCAGCAGCGAAACCCCGCCCCTGCACAGGTCGGAACTAGTGCAACGGCCCCGATTCCGCCGCAGTCTGGCCGGAACCCTGTGTCCAGGCTTCATTCCCGACCGGCTTACCGTCGTGACGGCCACGTCGCACCCGCAGCTCGCGGACTGGCTGCGTCAGGGGCGAGCCCACGCGGCGGTCATCCGCCCCGACGGGATCGTGCTTCAGACGTCGAGCATCTGCCGCCACACCACCCACAGCCGACGCGCGTTCTCGAGGTCCAGCGCGTAGTGGGCCACGCCCTGCACCGGCCGCCCGCGTCGCCGACACCCTCCGCGCCGCCGCCGTGTCTTGACAACCGGGGGTTGACATGACAACCCCCGGTTGTCATGCTGGTGTCATGACAACCGACGAGCACCGCGAAACCTACGACCGCATCAAGGAAGTCCGCGCCCAGGCCATCCACCACGCCCGCCTGGCCCAGCAGTTCGCCGCCGAGCGCCGTGACCTCATGCAGTCCCTGATCGCCCAGGGCGTCACCCAGTCCGACATCGCCCGCGAACTCGGCGTCACTCGTCAGGCGATCCAGAAGATGCTGTCGGTCTGAGCGCCTTCAGGGACATCCTGGCCTCGCCGTTGTGCGTGTCGAACGCCAGGAACTTGCCCGACACACGCTGGCCGACCTGCACGACATCGGTCGCCGCCTCGAAGTGACGCCAGGACAACTCGGGATAGGCGACAAAGCCGACACCGGGGAAGATCGGGTGCGGTGGCCCGTCGTCCAGCGCGATGAACACGCCGAACGGCTTGATCGCCGCCACGGTGCCGGACAGGACCTCGCCGGGACGGCGCGCCGCCAGGAACGCCCACAGCTCGGGGTACTCGAGTGCTGCTGTGCGCAGCAACACCCGGCCCTGATTCAGGTCGACCCGGATCACCTCGGCGGTGATTCGCTCACCGATGGCCAGGCGCCGCCACGCGAAGAGTGCCTCGCCCAGCGGGCGCTCGGGGAAGCCGTCCAACGTCACCTCTGATGCGGGGCCGGTCACCGTGCCCTCGACGATGTCGCCGATTTTCAGTGTTGCCAAGAACTCCTGCTCGTCCGATGTGCGGTTCACCCGTGGATCATGCCACGCGGGCGGGGCCGGACGACGGCAACCTCACCGGCGCCGACATCGTCATCGACGGTGGCCTCACGCCGATCAGGTGAGGCCGCCGCGGCGGATGAGCTGGCGGGTGATGACGTCGCGCTGGATCTCGTTGGTGCCCTCGCCGACGATCATCAGTGGGGCGTCACGGAAGTAGCGCTCGACGTCGAACTCGGTGGAGTAGCCGTGCCCGCCGTGGACCCGGATGGCGTCCAGGGCGACGGCCATGGCGGTCTCGGAGCAGAACAGCTTGGCCATGCCGGCCTCGAGATCGGCCCGCCGGCCGGAGTCGTAGCGGTCGGCGGCGTGCAGCAGGAGCTGACGGGCGGCGGTGAGCCGGGTGGCCATGTCGGCCAACAGGTTGCCGACGGCCTGGTGCTGCCAGATCGGCTTGCCGAAGGATTCCCGTTGCCGCGCATACGCGAACGCGTCGTCGAAGGCGGCCCGGGCGACGCCGGTGGCGCGGGCGGCGACCTGGATGCGGCCGATCTCCAGGCCACGCATCATCTGGGCGAAGCCCGCGCCCTCGACGCCGCCGAGCAGGGCGGACGCGGGCACGCGACAGTCCTGAAAGGACAGTTCGCAGCTCTCGACGCCCTTGTAGCCGAGCTTGGGCAGGTCACGGGACACGGTGAAGCCCGGCCCCTTTTCCATCAGCAGCACGCTGATGCCCCGGTGCGGCGGATCGGCCTCGGCATCTGTCTTGCACAGCACGGCAACGAGGCCGGCGCGGCGGGCGTTGGTGATCCATGTCTTGCTGCCGTTGACAACGTACTCGTCACCGTCGCGACGAGCGACGGTCCGCAGCGCCTGGAGGTCGGAACCGCCGTCGGGCTCGGTGAGCGCCATCGCCGCCCGCAGCTCGCCGCTGGCCATGCGCGGCAGGTAGCGGCGTTGCTGCTCCTCGGTTCCGTGCTGGAGCAGGAGTTTCGCCACGACGGTGTGGCCGCCCATCGCGCCGGCCAGGCTCATCCAGCCGCGCGCGAGCTCCTCGGTGACGAGCGCGAAGCACGGTGCTGACACCGCGGCGCCGCCGAACTCGTCCGGGATCGCCAGTCCGAACACGCCGAGCCGCTTCATCTGCTCGATCAGCGCCTCGGGATAGGTGTTGTCGTGGTCCAACTGCCGCGCGACCGGCCGCACCTCCCGGTCCACGAAGTCGCGCACGGTGTCGACGATCGCCTGCTCCGCACTGTCCAGCATGTCCGACTCCCTGACGTCCGGCAACGCCGATAGCACCGACAAGCTTATGCGTGCTTGGACTCGATCGGGGAAGCCTACTTTCCTGCGCAGTCGTACAGTTGCTCGCGCACTTCATGGCAGTGCTCGGCCGCCCAGGCCATGTTCTTCTGGGCCACGGTCCTCGCCGGCTTCTCGACCTTGCCCTGCACGTACCGGAGCTGGCCGGTGTGGATGAGCGACTGGAACTCCGACGCCGTCGGGAACGGCGTCTTCGCGCTGAAGCCGCCCATCGGCAGCACGCTCGCCCCGGCCTGCGAGATGAGCGTGGCCGCCGGACCGGCGCCGTCGACGGCGAGTACGTACCGGGCGTTCCCGCTGCCGCGCTGAACGTAGTCCAACAGCTCACGGTCCTGTTTGGACAGCAGATGGGGCTTGCGCGGCTTGGCGTCCACGGCTGGGTTGGCCGCGTTGGCCTTGGCCACCTTCGAGTCCGTGGACAGCGTCCAGGCCGCCGGCGTGATCAACACCGCCACGAGTCCGACGACCGCGCCCAGTGCGGCCAGCCGTTTGGTCCGGGCCGCCAGCAGGGCCAACACCGAGCACAAGGCCAAGGCCGTCAACGCCGCGGTCAGTGACCGGTGGGGGAGCGCCAGCGCCCAACCGACCGAAACCAACACCACCGTCGGCAACAGCCAGGGGCGCCGGTCCCGTTCGCGCCAGCACAACACGAGCCCAGCACCGGTCAGCGCGGCCACCGCCGGGGCCATCACGATCACGTAGTAGGCGTGCCGGAACTGGCCGAAACCGAAGGCCAGCATGTGCACCGCCAGCCACAGGCCCCACATCGCATACCCGCTGCGCTCACGGGTCCACCGCAGACCGAGCCCGACCGCCAGCAGACATATCGGATACATCCAACCGACCTGGACGAACGTGTGCGCCGACAGCAGGTCCCGCCAGCCGTTGCCGCCGTGGAACCGGCTCGCCGCGTTGTAGCCGAGGACCATGCTCAGCGGGTTGTTGTCGTTGGTCGCGTCGATGTACGGGCGGTCGGCCGGTGGTGTCAGTAGAGTGATGACCACCCAGACCGACGACACCGCCAGCGTCACGACGCCGGCCACCGCCAGCCGGCCGATGCGCCGCCTGCGCGCGAACAGCAGGTAGCCGATGACGAACACCGGCAGCACCAGCCAGGCCTGCACCATCTTGACGTGGAAGGCCAGGCCGATCCACACCGCGCACGGCCACAGCGGCTTGTCGTCCAGCACGCTCTTCTGCCACGCCCCCGCCGCGCACACCAGCAGCAGGGTCAGCAGCGTGTCCGCGATCTGCGCCTTGGCCAGCGCCGCCGCGATCGGCGTCAACGCCATCACCAGCGTCGCCAGCAGTCCCGCCGCCGGACCCGCCCAGCGCTGCACCACCTTGTACAGCACCAATACCGTCAGCACCGCCTCCACCACCGACGGCAGCGCCACCGACCAGTCGTGGAAACCGAACGCCTTCACCGACAACGCCTGGAGCCAGAACGCGCCCGGGATCTTGTCGATGCTGATCGAGCCCTGCGGATCGAAGCCGCCGAACACGAACGCGCGCCAGCTGCCGGCCATGCTCCGGACGGCCGAGGCGTAGTAGTTGTGCACCGGCCGGACCGTGATGCCCCAGGCATAGATGACCCCGGCCAGCAGGCCGATCGCCGCCAGCGCGGCGCGGACCAGCACGGGACCGCGAGCGCGGGCGGCGACCACCACCGGGATCGGCACGGTGGGCGTGGAATCGCCCGACAACACCGGAGAACTGGTCAGCGGCCGTCCGAAAGCCATGGTGGAGCCCCCAAGGATCACGGGCTGCCCGGCGGTCGGCGGAACGAGGTCGGTGCCTGCGCAATGTTACCGGTGAAGGCAAGGGATGCTCGCCCCTGTCGACCAGGGGCGAGCATCCAGTGCGGCGGTCAGAGGCGGGCGGTGAGCGGGTGGGTGCTGAAGAAGTCCCAGATCACCTGGGTGGCCTTGATGGTCTGGGTGGCCGACCCGGGACCGCTGTCCACCAGCTCGCCGGGCCAGGTGTGGCCGGCGCCGATGATCCGGTAGTGGGTGACGTTGGCGTGCTGGACGCAGCCGTTCCAGGAGAACTGCAGCACATCGGCGCCGATCGCGGTCTGCACGGGGCCGGTGGCGCAGTGGTTGTGCGTGGCCCAGTTCTGGGCCCAGTCCATCAGCGCCGGAGTGGCCACGCCGTGGCTGACGTCACCCTCGTACTTGATGGTGGGGTCGGCGGTGCCGTGGAAGTCGACGATGGGCGCCGGGGCGCTGGTGTCGCAGCCGACCGTGGTGCCGGGGTAGAAGGCGCCGGCGATCGTGCCGAAAGCGGCGATGCGGTACGGCAGCTGACAGGCCAGCAGGGAGACGAAGCCGGCCCCGTTGGACTTGCCGGTGGCGTAGATCCGGTTGGCATCGACGCACAGCGTGGCCTGGAGCTTGTCGAGCAGGTCGCTGACGAACTTGACGTCGTCGACGCCGACGGCGGCGTAGGGCGCGCTCTGCCAGGCCCGCTGATCGGCCTCGCCCTTGGCCCCGACCGGATACACGGCGATGGCGTCGAGGTTGTCGATGCCGGAGAAGGCTTCGATGTCGGAGCCGTCGCCCTTGCGGCCGTGGAAGGCCATCACCAGCGGGGTGGGGCGGTGCGGCTGGTAGCCGACCGGCAGGTGCAGCAGGTATTCCCGTTCCACACCACCGGAAGTGACGGTCTCATGGGTGGTCACGTCGATGGCGGGGGCGGTCCGGGACAGGCACCCGGCGGACAGGACGGGATAGTTACGCACCGACGGCGTGGCGGAAGCCACTGCCGGCGTGAGCACTGCGGCGACGGCGGCCACGACCGCAGCTAGCGGGAGCACTCTCATCACAGCACCTGCTTCAGGAAGGACCGGAGCCGGTCGGATCGGGGGGTGTCGAAGAAGTCGGCGGGACGGGCGGCCTCCAGCAGGTGGCCGTGGTCGAGGAACACCACCTGCTGAGCCACTTCACGCGCGAACCGCATCTCGTGCGTGACCACGATCATCGTCATGCCGCGGTCCGCGAGATCGCGCATCACCGCGAGGACCCCCTTCACCAGCTCGGGGTCCAGGGCCGAGGTGGCCTCGTCGAACAACATCACCTCGGGATCCATGGCCAGTGCCCGGGCGATGGCCACCCGCTGCTGCTGGCCGCCGGACAGCTGCTCGGGCCGTCGATCCTCCAAACGGGACAGACCGACCGCCGCCAGCTGCTTGCGGGCCACCTGCACGGCCTCGTCCCGCGACCGGCCGAGCACCCGCTGCTGGGCCAGGGTCACGTTGTCCAGCACGGTGTGGTGCGGGAACAGGTGGAAGTTCTGGAACACCATGCCCACCCGGGTGCGGATGCGGTCCACGTCCGCGCCGGGATCGGTGATCGCCTCGTCGCCGATCAGGATCCGGCCGGCGCTGGGCACCTCCAACAGGTTGGCGCACCGCAGCAGCGTGGACTTGCCGGAGCCGGAGGGCCCGACGATGCACGTGGTGGCGCCGCCGGGCGCCTCCAGCACGATGTCGTGCAGCACCTGGTTCTGCCCGAAGCTCTTGTCGATGTGCTCGAAGCGCACCGCGGTGCCGGCACGGGTCTTGCCGTTGGGAGTCATGGTGGTCATGCGGCGGCCTCCACGGGCGGCAGGGTGGCGACCGGGCGGCCCTCGCGCATCCGCCGGTCCCACGCGTTCACGGCGTAGGTCAGCGGCACGGTGATCACGAGGTACAGCAACCCGGCCGCCACCAGCGGGGACAGCGAGGCGTTGTTGCTGGACGTGTCCTGGGCGATGGCGAACATCTCCCGCTGCCCGGTGGCCAGCCCCAGCAGGTACACCAGGGCGGTGCTCTTGATGACCAGGATGAACTGCCCGGTCAGCGCGGGCAGCACCCGCCGGAACCCGATCGGGATGACGATCAGCCGCATGGTCCGGGCCCGGGACAGGCCCAGGCTGCGGGCGGCCTCCACGATGCCCTTCTCCACGCTCTGGAAGCCGGACCGGAAGATCTCGGCCATGTACGCGCCCTCCATCAGCCCGATGGCCAGCGCGGCGTAGCCGTAGGTCCAGCTGCCGAACACGTTCAGGCCGGCCAGCGGCAGGCCCTGCCCGATCAGGTAGATGGACAGGATGTGCGGCAGACCGCGCAACACATCCACGTACCAGCGGCAGGGCAGCCGCAGCACCAGTCGCCGCGACATCAGGCCGCTGGCCAGGAAGACGCCGACGACCAGGCCGATGACGCTGGCCAACACGGTCAGGAACAGCGTGTTGAGCAGGCCCTCCCGCAGCAGCGTCGGCAGCGTGCCGAGGATCAGCGGCAGGTCGAAGAACGTGTCGAGAACGTGCTGGATACCGTCCATGGCGTCAGGACCCCGCTCCCGGGCGCTGCTGCATGCCGGGGTAGGCGGCGATCATGTCCGCCGGAATGGCCACGCCCTTGGGGTTCCACTTGTCGAACAGCTTGGTGTACGTGCCGTCGGCGATCACGGACTTGAGCGCGTCGTCGAGGGCCTTCTTCAGATTGGGCTTGTCCTTGGCCACCGGCAGCGCGGTCTCGCCGCTGGTGATGGACGGCGACGAGGTGTAGTCCGGGTGCTTGGTCACCAGGTCCAGCGCGGTGGTCTCGCCGGTGAACAGCCCGTCGACCTGCCCGGCGGTCAACGCGTTGGCGCTGGCCGCGATGTTCGGGAACTCCTTGACGGTCACGGTCGGCACCTTGGCCTTGAGCAACGGGATCAGCTCGCTGCCGCGAGTGATGGCCACCGTCCTGCCGGCCGAGGCGTCCACAGTAGACAGTGCGGCGTCCTTGCGGCTGACCATCTTCGCCTCGCCGAACGACACCGGCAGCGTGAAGTCGGTGACCTGCTTGCGCGCGTCGGTGGCCAGCGTGCCGAAGGCGGCGGAGTCGTACTTGTGGTTGCGGATGTTGGGCAGCATGGAGGCGAAGTCGGTGGCCGTGTACTTCGGCGTCACCTTCATCTTCGCGGCCATGGCCTGCGTCAGCTCGATCAGGAAGCCGGCGGGCTTTCCGTTGTCCACGAACGAGACCGGCTTGTCGTCGGACCGGAAGGCGAACGAGATCGTGCCGGCGTCGATGGTGCCGAGCGAGTTGGCGTCGGAGCCGGCGTCGGCGCCACCGCAGGCCGCCAGGGACATCCCGGCGGCGAGCGCGACGGCGGCCACTCCGATACGGCATCGGGTCGGGGCGGCGGTCATGAGGTCTCCAGTGCTATCGGGGCGGGTGGCGGGGCCGGGCTGCGGTCCGGCAGGCCGATCAGGCCGGTCAGGAAGTCGCAGATGCGGTCGACGACGGTGTCGACCAGTAAGGCGCCGAGCTCGGCGGTGGCCAGGCGCGGATCGCCCAGGTTGCCGGTCGGGCTGAGGGCGTTGTACGCCTGCGGGAAGTGGATGCCGGCCTGCGAGCGGGCCAGCCGCCCGGCCGGGTCGAGGTCGTCCAGGGTGGCGCTGCCGCGCACGAGCCGCTCGGGCTGCACCAGGTCCGGGTCGACGTAGAGGGCCTGCGCGGTCTCGATCTCGCAGGAGTGCCCGCGGACCGGGCTGTCGGCGTGCTGTTTGACCACGTCGGACACCACCGGGGTGACGCCGCTCCACGCGATGTGCGTGTCGGTGAACTCGGCCCGCAGCCGGGACACCGCGACGTCGATGGCGGCGTTGTTGCCGCCGTGGCCGGTCAGCACGAAGATGCGCCGCCAGCCGTGCCGGTGCAGGCTGGTCACCAACTCGACGACAACCTGTTGCAGCGTCACCGCGGACAGCGTGAGCGTGCCGGGGAAGGCCATGTGGTGCTCGGACATGCCGACCGGGATCGTCGGCGTGACAACGACCTTCGGGGCCATCCGGCGCGCGACCATGTCGGCGACGGCCTCGGCGCGGGCGGTGTCCACGCGCTGGGCCATGCCGTGGCCGTGCTGCTCGGTGGCGCCCAGCGGCACGATCGCGACCGGCGCGTGCGGCCGGAGCTCGTCGATCTCGGGCCACGTCAGGTCGGCCAGCCGGTGGGTGCGTGGAAGGTAGGTCATTCGGGGGTCCCCAGGTGATCGGTGACGGTGGTGCGCAGGTCGTGCAGGTGCTGCTCGGTCAGCTGCCGGGCCTGCTCGGCGTCGCCGGCCTCGACGGCCAGGAAGATCGCCACGTGCTGCTCGTAGTCGCGGACGCGGTTCTCGATCTGCGCCCGCAGGGCCCGCTGCTCCCGGCTCCTCGCCGAGAGCAGCGAGTCGACCACCTCGAACAGGACCTGGTTGCCGGAGGCGGCGGCCAGCTCGCGGTGGAAGTTGAGCTTGGGCCGGTTGTCGCCGGCCGCCCGCTTGGCCGTGTCCACCGCGCGGGCCAGCCGCTCCACGTCGTCGACGGTCCGGTTGACCGCGGCCAGCGCGGCGATGCCCGGCTCGATGGTGAGCCTGGCCTCGACGAGCTGGATGATGTGCTCGTCCTTGAGCGGCGTGGAGTTCGGGTTGGGCAGCAGCATCCGGTTGATGCCGTCGCCGACGTAGATACCCGAGCCGTGGCGCATCCGGACCGCGTCGGTGGTCTGGAGTCTGCGCAGCGCTTCCCGAATGGTCGGTGTTGTCACGGCGAATCGCTGGGCCAGCTCGCGCACGGTGGGCAGGCTGTCGCCCGGGCCCAGCGCACCCTCGCTGATCAGGTCGAGCAGCCCGTCGACCAGCCGGTCCGACAGCCCGCCGACCGGTGGCGCCTGTGACATGGGGCACTCCCTTCGTTCGAAGTGACTAAATCACTTGCTCAATCACTCGTCAAGGCCTGAGTACGGTATTGGTATGCGCTACGAGACGTTGGGGGCGGCCGGGCCGCGGGTGCCGGCGCTGGTCCTGGGCTGCGGGAACTTCGGCGGTATCGGCTCGCCCGTGCGGTTCCGGGGCAAGGGCGACAACCGGGACGCGGCCTTCGAGATCATGGACGCCGCGCGGGCCAGCGGCATCACGATGTTCGACACCGCCGACGCCTATGCCGGCGGCATCTCCGAGCAGTGGATCGGGGAGTGGCTGGCCGACCGGCAGGCACATCACGACATTGCCGTCACAACCAAGGTCGGCGGGCCTACGGACGCCGGCAGCGGCCTGTCCCGGGACCACATTCGGGGCCAGCTCGACGCCAGCCTGCGCCGACTGGGCGTGGAGCGGGTGGCGCTCTACCTGGCCCACGGGCCCGATGAGACGGTGCCGATCGAGGAGACCGTCGGCACCTTCGAGGAACTGGTGGCCGCCGGCAAGATCGGCTCGTACGGGGTCAGCAACGTCACCGCCGCGCAGCTGTCGGCCGCGACGGCCGCCGGGCGGCCGGTGAACGTCCAAAATGGATACAACCTGTTCGACCGGCAGTCCCAGGCCGAGCTGTGGCCGGTCTGCGCCGCCGAGGGCGTCGGCTTCTCCGCCTACAGCCCGTTGGCCGGCGGCCTGCTGACCGGCAAGCACCGGGCCGGCCAGCCCTACGCGCCCGGCTCACGGATGGCGCTGCGGCCGCCGGAGCTGACCGATCTGAGTCTGGACAACGCTTTCCGGGCACTGCCCAAGCTGGCCGAGATCGCCGACGGATACGGCGTTCCGCTGACCACGATGGCCCTGGCCTGGGTGCTGACCGACCCCGGCGTGACGGCGGCGGTGGTCGGCCCGCGCTCCGAGGGGCACCTCAAGCCGATGGTCGCGGCCGTGGACCTGACGCTGACCCCGCAGCAGCGGGCCGAGCTGGTGACCGCCATCAATTCCGGGGCCTAGGGCCAACTGATCGGGGCAGCAGCGTGTCGTACCCATCCCCGGGCTGCGCAAAGCCGTGCTGCCGCTGCACTCCGCCGCGCCACCGTCCACACGGGAGACATCGTCGTCGCCGACGAGGACGTTGTCGCGGCGGTGCCGCAGGCCCGGGCCGACGAGGTGCTGGACCGGGCGCGGCAGCTGCTCCGGGACGAGGCCGCGGAAGGCGTCGACCGGTGGGAGGCCCGCCCACCGCGCCCACGTCGATCAGGGGAAGTCGTAGAACACGCCGTCCGGGGCCTGCATGGCGGTGCCGGCCCAGTCGGTGTAGTCCATGTTGCCCAGCGTCAGGTTCACGTGCACGCCCGACGCCTGCCGCGGCACGATCCGGAACTGGCGGCCGAACACCGAGCCCTCCTCGTCCAGGAAGTTGGGCTCGTCGTCCAGGTTCACCGCCAGCAGCGGGTGCTGCGGGTGGCGCATGGTCTCCTCGTCGGCGATGAACACCACCGAGAGGTACTCGTCGATCGAGGCCAGCGTGTCGCGCACCTGGTCGACGGCCACGCCGGCCAGGGTCGGGTCGTCCACCAGGTAGGTGGTCGACGCGAAGCCCTCGTCGTCCTGGTCGTCCTCGTCGCCCCACGACTGCGCGGCCAGCGTGAGCACCGCCTGCCACGCCTCGTCGTCACCGAAATGGGTGCGGACCACGACCTTGTCCCACTCCTCGCGCTCCGCCGCCGCCTTGGCCAGAGAATCCATGGGCGGCAGCGTACCGGTCAGCCCGGACCGACCAGCCCGTGGATCGAGTACCGCTCCATCGACAGGTACGGGAACAGCAACTTGGCGTACGGGCCGGCGGCGAAGTAGCCCTGGAGCCGGTCGTGGTTCACCGCGTTGTCGACGGCCATCATGATCGCGGTCTGGCCGATGGCCATGAACCGCGGCGCCAGCTTGCCAGTGCTCGCTTGCACGGCGTCCAGCAGCCCGTACTGGTTGTAGATCGTCGGGTACCGCGTGATCAGCCGGCTGATGTTGTCGTACGCCTGCTCGGGGATGATCGGCAGGGCCAGGAAGGCGGCCGACGGCGTGATCACGTCGTCCGGCACGTCGCCCTGGTTGCTGGCCAGCTCGGTCGCCCCGTAGTTGGTGTAGCGCTGGGCGCCGGTCGGAGAGGTGGCCGCGGACCAGCCGAAGACCGCGGACTTGGCGCCGTACTGCCCGTACGCGCCCTGGGCCAACGCGGTATTCCGGTTGTTCATGCCCAGGCTCTGCGGGGCGATGGCCTGCTCCGGCACCACCATGGCCGGCGCCAGCGCCTGGTACATGCTGCCGCCGAAGGTCGGCACGAACTTGATCCGGTCGTAGCCGTAGTGGCCCTCGAAGATGGTGTACGCCTTGCCGTCCTGGGGATCGGTGTAGGTCCGGTTCTGACCGACCGGCACCTGCCGCTGCCGGTGGTCGGCCGGCGGTGTGCGGGCCGGACCCCACCACAGCCGGCCGGGGACCTTGCCGCTGCCGATGGCCACGTAGTCGGCGATGCGCGGTCCGGAGTACATGTTGTCGTAGGTGGTGTCGGAGTACGTGCCGCCGACCTGGTACCCGTTGTACAGCACGTCTTCAGCCGTGTTGTACAGGAAGTCCCACCGCATCGCGTCCAGCAGCGCCTGGAAGCCGCCGGCCAGCGCGGGGAACGCCTGCCCGGCGGTCAGCATGCCCTGGGCCAGCCAGCCGTTGTCCACAGTGGACACGTAGCCGTTCTTGATCGGACGGCCGCGCGGCGACTCGATGGCCTGCCCGGTGGTGGTGCTGTACCAGCGGAACAGGAAACCGTTGTACTTGGCCAGCTGCTGGATCCGAGCCAGCACGGCCGCGGCCTTGTCCTGGGCGTGGTCGTCGAGACCGAGGTCCTTGGCCGCCACGATCGCCGACAGGTAGTTGCCGATCAGCGCCGGATTGGTGTACTGCTGGTCGGCCGTGGCCGGCGCGAGCTCGACCGTGCCGGCCGGGTCGCCGGACAGCAGCACGCTGGCCAGCGGCAGGCTGGTCGCCGGATCCACCCCTGGACCGGACAGCAGCCGCCAGGTCCGAGCGCCGACCTCGCGCAGGAAGCCCAGCTGGTTGTCGGTCAGGTGCGTGGTCGGGTCGGTGATGACGGTGTCGTCCGCGGCGACGGTCTGCCAGGGGTCGTCGGCCGCCGGCAGTGTCGTGGCCGCGCAGGCCGCGGTGAGGGCAACGGCTGCAACGAACAGACGATGCAGTCGGTTCACGAATCTCCATTCGTCAGGTAGCGCGGCGCGAGCACCGGCCAGGCGATGTCGGGATTGGGGACCTCCCGGCGGACCGGGCGCCACACCGGCCGGACCGGGCGGGTTCGCAGCAGCAGCAACGCTTCCACGTTGGCCAGCCGCTTCACGATCACGAAGCCGAGGAACAGCGGCCACCACAGCAGCGATGTCCACAGCCGGCGGTAGCACAGCGCGCAGACGGTCACCACCAGCATGGGCAGCTTGGCCAGCACGAAAAACGCCAGCAGGTGGACCAGGTTCTGCCGGTTGTCGGGCTCGAGCACCGCCGCCTGCACCGCGAACAGGTAGGCGGCGAACTGCATCGGCTGCACGATTCGCCGCGCCCCCTTGAAGAACTCGGCGAACCAGAAGCGGGGGCCGGCCGAGCCGGCGGCCAGCGGCACGAACCGGGCGAAGTTGTAGATCGAGCCCTGGCTCCACCTCCGTCGCTGCAACCTCAACTGCGCCAACGACTCCGGCACGTCCTCGTACGCCCAGACCCGCCGGTCGTACACTGCGCGGTAGCCGATGCGGGCCAGGCTGCAGGTGAAGTCGATGTCCTCGCCGAGCATGCCCTCGGGCCAGCCGCCGACCTCCAGGGCGGCCGTGCGCCGCACCGCCGTGTAGTTGCCCGGCACGCACGGCTGCATGTCCACCACCGAGTAGGCCAGCCGGGGCAGGCCGAAGCCGGCCGCCAGCTCCAGCGAGCGCATCCGGTCGATCCAGGTGCGGAACGGGAACTTGGGCAGCATGAACGCCCCGACCAGGCCGATCCGCGGATCGGCCCGGAACCAGGGAATGCTGTGCCGCAACACGTTCGGATGCAGCTCGCAGTCGGTGTCGTGGCGCACCACGTAATCCGCGGTGCACCGCGTCAGCGCCAGGTTGAGGGCGGTCGCCTTGCCGGTGTGGGCACCGGCGATCACCGTGCCCTGTAAGGCGGTCGCACGCGCCATCGCCTCCTCGGCCAGTCGTCGGGTGTCGTCGGTGGAGCCGTCGTCGCACAGGATCAGGTGCACCGGGCCGCCGTAGGCCGCCGCGGCCCGGTCGACGCTGCGCACCCAGGCGACGATGTTGGTCTCCTCGTTGAACGCCGGCCCGATCACGTCGACCGGCGGCGGGTTCGGGCCCGGCTGCGGCAGCCGGCGCCGGCCGATGACCCGCAGGATCGACAACATGATGTAGAGGCCGAATTTGAGGTAGACCGGAACGGCCAGCAGCAGGAAGGTGTAGGCCACCGGGTCGTCGCCGATCAGGCTGACGGCATAGGCCGCGCCGGCGGCGACGAGCACCGACACCGCGGCCAGCGAGATGATGGTGATCACGGTGTCGAAGGTGTCGCCCTTGCGCCGGATCGGCACCTGCGTCGGCCGGGGGAGCAGATAGGTGGTGAGCGCCAGCCGCATCGCCATCACGTACGCCACGCCGTAGTGCATGAGGATGCTGACCAGCGGGAAAGGGCCCAGCGGCAGCGTGAACTCGATGCCGACCACGCCGAGGGCGGTGTCCGCGGTGATCGACGCGAAGATCGCCAGCGGCGCGTGCAGCACCATCAGCAGGCGCCGCGACGGGCTGGCCCGCACACACAGCGCCAGCGCCACCGTGAAGGCGAGGAAGCTGATCGGGATCACCGGCCGCAGCTGGGCCACGTAGTCCGCGACCACGCCCGGCAGCGGCACCACCGACGTGACGGTCCGACCGATCGCCCAACGGTACGAAGTGGACAGATCGGGGGTCCGGATGCTGTTCAGCACCAGGCTGCCGCCCAGGCAGATCACCACGAATGCGGCGACCCGCCGCAGCGACGGCGGGTGCGGCTTGGGCAGCCGCACCACGTTGCCGACGCCGCGGTCGGAGTCGTCGAACCTGCGCCGTAACGCGGGCACGACCAGCACCGCGATCAACCCGATGTTCAACACCAGCAGGACGAGGCCTGCCCATCGAATCATGGGAAGACCACACTCAGGCTCATGCCCGGCGTCGTGCCATCGGGCCAGTGCTCCACGGTCAGCCGCACCGCGTACTCCACCGCCCCGGACTGGTCGATCGGCATCGGGATGACCTGGTCCACGGTCCCGTCCACGGTCTGCCGCAACGCGTTCACGGTGATCCGAGCCTTGGTGCCGGGCTTGAGCCCGGGCATCGCCGTCTCGGTCACCTGGGCCACGGCGTCGCTCTCCGAGCTGACCAGCGTGATCAGCGGATGCTGGTTGGCCGTGCCGGGGTTCTGCGTGGAGTCGGTGCCGGCGGCCGGCGGGAACAGGCTGAACGCCGGCGCCTGCGCCGGCTGCATGGACTGTGGCCCGGCGAACCCGTGCACCCCGGTGGTGCCGTCGAGCTCGCCGGGCACGCCGCCGACGTTGGCGATCACACCGTCGATGGGGGAGGTCAGCGTGAGCTGATCGAGGGTGTGTTGGGCCTGGTCGACGTCGGACTGTGCGGACGCCACCGCCGACTGGGCGGCCGAGAGGTCGGCCGGCGAGGCCGGCTCCCCGGCGGCTGTGCGCTGGTTCTGGGTCAGGGCCAAGGTGGACTGGGCCGAGGTCACGGCATTGGCCGCGGTGTCCCGCAGCTGGGCCGTGGCTGCCTTGGTGTGGGTCAGGTTCGCGTTGGCCGTGGCGATGGCCGATGCGTCCTTGCGCACCTGCGCCTGGAGATTCGCGCAGTAGGTCTTGTCGGCCTCGGCGTTGGTGGCGCACACCGCGTTGTACTGGTTGTTGTCGGTGTCGTATGTGGACTGTGCGTCCGTGACGGCCTGCTGTGCCTGGGCCACTTCGGCATTGGCGGTGACGGCCGCGTCGGCCGATGCCTTCTGCGCGCCGGCCAGCTGCGCATTCGCCTTCGCCACCTGGAGATCCAGGTTCTGCTTGGCCGTGTCGGTCAGCGCCGGCGACTGCAACGCGGCCAGCTTCGACTGGGCCGCGACGAGAACGGCCTTGGCGTCGGCCAGGGTGGCCTTGGCCACGGCCTGGTCCTGGGTGGCCAGCGGCTGCCCCTTCTTGACGTGCTCCCCGGCCCGCACCATCACGTCCTGGATCCGGCCGGTCTGGGTGAAGTCCAGGTTGAGCGACTGCTCCGGCCGAACCGCGCCGACGAAACTGCTGCGCGCGGAGACGTCGGTGTAGGTGAAGTACGCCAGGACCGAGCCCCCGGACAGGATCACCACCGCGACCAGCAGCTGCCGTATCGACGAGTGTGGAAACTCCTTGCGCGCCAAGGGATGCCCGTCGGCGGACGGGGTGAGGTCGGCCGCCGCGTTCATGCCGCGGACCCGGGCCTGGCCGCGGGCCATCAGTCGACCGCCACCGGCTGCCGGGTCGGGAACTCGGTCAGCAGGTCCGGCGCGACGGCCATGCCCTCGCGCCACACCGACCGGCAGACGATCTTCGACGGGTCGACGCGGTCCTTGTAGCGAGCCGCGATGTCCGTGCACTCCTCCAACAGACCCTCGGACAGGGTCGTCGGCTTCAGGCCGAGCGCGAGGAAGCGGTCGTTGCGCACGACCAGGTCGTTCTCCACCGCCTCCTGCCGCGGATTGGGCAGGTTGGCCACCTCGACGCCGGTCATGGCGCTGACCAGGCCGGCCAGGTCGCGGACCCGGTGCGTCTCGGTGATCTGGTTGAACACGGTCGGCCTGGCCCCGGGCTCGGGCGGGTTGTTCAGCGCGATCTCGACGCAGCGCACGGTGTCCCGGATGTGGATGAACGCCCGGGTCTGCCCGCCGGTGCCGTGCACGGTCAGCGGGTGGCCGATGGCCGCCTGCATCAGGAACCGGTTCAGCACGGTGCCGTAGTCGCCGTCGTAGTCGAAGCGGTTGACCAGCCGCTCGTCGCGTGCGGTCTGTGGGGTCTGCGTGCCCCACACGATGCCCTGGTGCAGGTCGGTGACGCGCAGCCCGTCGTTGTTCGCGTAGAAGGCGAACATGAGCTGATCCAAGGTCTTGGTCAGGTGGTAGACCGAGCCGGGATTGGCCGGGTGCAGGATCTCGCGGTCGAGGTCGCCGTCGGGGGTCGGCACCCGGACGGTGAGGTAGCCCTCGGGGATCGGGGCCGAGCCGGACCAGCCGTAGCCGTACACGCCCATGGTGCCCAGGTGGACCAGCGCGGTCTCGCCGCCGGTGGCGACCAGCGCGGCCAACAGGTTGTGCGTGGCCCGCACGTTGTTGTCCACGGTGTAGCGCTTGGCCCCGGTCGACCGCATCGAGTACGGCGCGGCCCGCTGTTCGGCGAAGTGCACCACCGCGTCCGGCCGAAGCCGCGCCAACACGGACACCAGCCGGTCGTATTCGGTCGCGAGGTCCAGTCGGATGAACCCGATGTCGCGCCCGGAAACCTGGCGCCACACCCGTAACCGCTCACCCAGCGGTCGGATCGGGGTCAGCGAGTCGACCTCGAGTTCGATGTCGATGGCTCGCCGGCTCAGGTTGTCGAGAATGGTCACGTCGTGGCCGTTGTCCGACAGGTGCAGGGCCGTGGGCCAACCGCAGAAGCCGTCTCCGCCCAGAACAAGTACACGCATGCGAGATGCACCCCTTGAGTTGGCGATCAGGGGCCGCCACGGCGCGGCTGCGGCAGGGGCCGCGCGGGCGGCGAGGACGTCGGCGAGGGAGCTTCAGGGTCCGCCGGCCAGGAGCAAGTTATTTAGGAAACCTTCTTAACTCGGTCACGGAGACTATTCGCATACGTGGACCTCGTCAACCCGGCGACGCCGCGCCGGCCCGGGCCGCCGATGCCTTGCCTGGAAACGATTTCAGTCGCTGACCTGCGACGCGTGGTCGTCGTGGGTCACCCTGATGGCGGGGTTGACGGCCAACATCGGGCCGGCCTACGCTCCGCCGCACAGTAAGGAAAGTTTCCTAACAAATTGGCTACTCCCGCTGGAGGAGGGCCCCTCATGGACGCTCGCCCGCGCGCCGAACTCCGGCGCATCGCCGACCGAGCCGCCGTCGAACTGCACGACGCGACCGCCGGCGAGATACTCGGCTGGGCCGGCCGGACCTTCGGCGACCGGCTCGCCGTGGCCTCGTCGATGGCCGACACCGTGCTGGTCGACCTGGCTGCCCGGCATGCCCCCGGCGTGCACGTGCTCTTTCTGGACACCGGCTACCACTTCCCGGAGACCATCGGCACCCGGGACGCGATGGCCGCCACCTACCCGATCACGCTGGTCACGGTCGTTCCCGAGCAGACCGTGGCCGAGCAGGACCGGTGGTACGGCCCGCGGCTGTACACCCGCGATCCGGACAAGTGCTGTGCCCTGCGCAAAGTGGCCCCGCTGGACAGGGCGCTGCGGCACTACGACGCGTGGGTCACCGGCATGCGCCGGGACGAGTCCCCGACCAGGGCGGACACGCCCGTGGTCGGCTGGGACGACCGCCGCGGCCTGCTCAAGATCAGCCCGATGGCCGCGTGGACCGCGTCCGACGTGGCGGAATACGCCGCGCGGCACGGAGTTCTGCTGAACCCGCTGCTGTCGGAAGGTTATCTGTCCGTCGGCTGCCGCCCGTGCACCACTCGGGTGGCGCCCGGCGCCGACGCGCGCAGCGGCCGCTGGTCGGGCCGCGCCAAGACCGAGTGCGGCCTGCACAGCCCGTGACCACAATCCGGCGGAACCGCCACCCGCCGCGACCGAAAGGGGTTTCGGTGTGAGGGCGACGACCCGAGCACGACACATCCTCTCCCACCTCGACACCCTCGAGGCCGAGTCGGTGCACATCCTCCGCGAGGTCGCGGCGGAGTTCGAGCGCCCGGCGCTGCTGTTCTCCGGCGGCAAGGACTCGACGGTGATGCTGCACCTGGCCCGCAAGGCTTTCGCCCCGGCGCCGATTCCGTTTCCCTTGTTGCACGTGGACACCGGGCACAACTTCCCGGAGACGCTGGAGTTCCGCGACCGCACGGTGGCCCGCTACGGCGTGCGGCTGCTGGTCGCCGACGTGCAGTCCTACATCGACGCCGGCGAGCTCAGGGATCGTCCCGACGGTACCCGCAATCCGCTGCAGACCCTGCCGCTGCTGCGGGCCATCGAGGCCAACAAGTTCGACGCCGTGCTCGGTGGCGGCCGCCGCGACGAGGAGAAGGCCCGGGCCAAGGAACGGGTTTTCTCGCTGCGCGACGACTTCGGCCAGTGGGACCCGCGCCGGCAGCGGCCGGAGCTGTGGCGGCTGTACAACGGGCGGCACCGGCCGGGCGAACACGTGCGCGTGTTTCCCCTCTCGAACTGGACCGAACTGGACGTCTGGGGCTACGTCCGGGCCGAGGGCATCGCGCTGCCGGAGATCTACTTCACCCACCGGCGAACGGTTTTCCTGCGTGACGGCATGTGGCTCGCGCCGGGACCGTGGGGCGGGCCCGGTGACGGGGAGCCGGTGCAGGACCGGATGGTGCGCTACCGCACCGTCGGCGACATGTCCTGCACCGGCGCCGTCGACTCGCCGGCGTCCACGGTGGACGAGGTGATCGCCGAGATCGCCGCGTCCCGTGTCACGGAACGGGGTTCCAGCCGCGCCGACGACCGGATGTCCGAGGCCGCCATGGAGGACCGCAAGCGGGAGGGCTACTTCTGATGACCACGACCGAACTTCCCGGCGGCGACCTGCTGCGGCTGGCCACCGCCGGCAGTGTGGACGACGGCAAGTCCACACTGGTCGGGCGGCTCCTGCACGACACCAGCACGGTCATGCCCGACCAGCTGGCGGCCGTCCGCCGAGCCTCGCTCGACCGCGGGCTGGCCGAGGCCGACCTCGCCCTGTTGACCGACGGCCTGCGCGCGGAACGGGAACAGGGCATCACCATCGACGTGGCGTACCGGTACTTCGCCACGGCCAAGAGGCGGTTCATCCTGGCCGACACGCCGGGACACGTGCAGTACACCAGGAACATGGTCACCGGCGCCTCGACCGCCGAGCTGGCCGTGATCCTGGTGGACGCCCGCCACGGCTTCGTCGAGCAGACCGGCCGACACACCGTGGTTTCGGCGCTGCTGCGGGTTCCGCACGTGGCATTGGCCGTGAACAAGATGGACCTGGTCGGCTACGACGAAGAGCGCTTCGCGGAGATCGCCGCGGAGTTCAGCGACTACGCCGGCCGGCTCGGTGTGCCGGACATCGTGGCGATCCCGATGTCGGCGCTGCGCGGGGACAACGTGGTGACGCCCAGCGCGCACATGCCCTGGTACGCCGGGCCGACGCTGCTGGAGCACCTGGAGACCGTGCCGACCGTCGGCGAGCCGGAGGTGACCCGGCTGCCGGTGCAGTACGTCATACGTGCGACCGATTTTCGGGGCTACGCCGGACAACTGGCCTCGGGCAGGCTCCGCGTGGGTGATCCCGTTGCGGTGTCCCCGTCCGGGCACCGCACCCGCATCGCCGGCATCGACATCGGTGGCGCGCCGGTCGACGAGGCCTTCGCGCCGCAGTCCGTGCTGGTACGGCTGGCCGACGCCGTGGATGTGGCCCGCGGTGACCTGATCACTCCGGTGTCGACCATGCCGGAGCCGACCGAGCGGCTCACGGTCGTCGCCTGCCAGCTGGCGTCGCGGCCGCTGCGCGTGGGGGACCGGGTGCTGGTGCGGCACACCACCCGGACTGTACGGGCGTTCGTCGAGGCCGTCGAGGAACGGCTGGACGTGCACGACCTGACCGTCGACAACCCGATGGACACCCTGTACACCAACGAGATCGCGCTGGTCTCGGTGCGGACGGCCGAGCCGGTCGCGGTCGACACGTACGAGTTCAACCGGCACTGCGGCGCCGTCCTGCTCATCGACGAGGCCAGCGGCGACACGCTGACGGCCGGAATGGTGGGCGTGCCGCCGTGGTGGCCATGAAGGGGTTCTTACCGGTCGCAGCCGCCGGCCTGCTGTTGGCCGGCTGCGCCACCGCCGCCCCCGACAACCAGCTACGGCTGGGCTACCTGGGCAACCTCACCCACGCCACGGCGATGGTCGGTGTGGCCAACGGGTTCTTTCAGAAGTCGCTGGGGGACACCCGTCTCACCACGCAGGTGTTCAACGCCGGGCCGGCAGAGATGACCGCGCTGCTCGGCGGCCAGCTCGATGCCGCGTACGTCGGCCCGTCGTCGGCCTTGAACGGTTACGTCCGCAGTCACGGCCAAGCCCTGAAGATCGTGGCCGGCGCGACCATGGGCGGCGCCGAGCTCGTCGTCCGAGCCGGCATCGACAAGCCGGCGCAGCTGCGTGGGAAGACGCTGGCCACGCCCCAACTCGGCAACACCCAGGACGTCGCCCTGCGCTACTGGCTCAGCCAGCACGGCATGAAGAGCGCACCGGACGGCGGCGGTGACGTCGCCGTCCGACCGCAGGACAACGCCACCACGCTCGACCAGTTCCGCGCCGGCAAGATCGACGGCGCCTGGCTGCCCGAGCCGTGGGCGTCCCGGCTGGTCATCGAGGCGCGGGCCACCGTGCTGGTGGACGAGAACGACCTGTGGCCGAACGGCCGTTTCGCCAGCACGGACCTGGTGGTGTCGACGAAGTTCCTCCGTGAGCACCCGGACCTGGCGCGGCGGCTCATCGCCGGAGAACTGGCCACCAACGACTGGATCGCCAAGAACGCCGCCCAGGCCGTGAAGACCGTGAGCACCGAGTTGCGGCGGCTGACCGGGACGACGCTCACCGAGCCGGAGGTCTCCCGGGCCTGGGACGAGCAGCGGGTGACCGAGGACCCGCTGGCCTCGACCGTCGGCGTGCAGGCCGATCACGCCGTGAGCGTCGGCCTGATGTCCGCGACCGACCTGCGCGGCATCGTCGACGTCGGCCCGTTGAACGCCGAACTCGAGGCCGCGGGCAAGGTGAAGGTCGACGATGCCGGCTTGGGGGCCGCGCAATGACCGTCGTGGCACCGAGTTCGACCCGTCGGGCCGTCGCGCTCCACGGCGTGGGCAAGTCCTTCGACACCGGCCCACCGGTGCTGGAGGACATCTCGCTGGAGGTCCGGACCGGCGAATTCGTCTGCCTGCTCGGTGCTTCCGGCTGTGGCAAGTCGACGCTGCTCAACCTGATCGCGGGTCTGGACGTCCCCTCCGCCGGCCGGGTCGAGCTGGCCGGCGGCCATGCGGCGCTCATGTTCCAGGAGCCGGCGCTGTTCCCGTGGCTCACGGCGGCCCGCAACGTGGAGCTGGCGCTGCGGTTGCGGGGTATGCCGCGCAAGGAGCGGGAGGCCGAGGCCCGGCAACTGTTGTCCTTGGTACGCCTGGAACAGGCCGGCGACAAACGGCCCCACGAGCTGTCCGGCGGCATGCGGCAGCGGGTGGCGTTGGCCCGGGCCCTGGCCCAGGGCAGCGAGGTGCTGCTGATGGACGAGCCCTTCGCCGCGCTGGACGCGATCACCCGGGACGTGCTGCACGAG
>DASWRQ010000065.1:0-4511 GCA_036403095.1 Kutzneria sp.
GCCTGACCGCCTGACCGCCTGACCGCCTGACCGCCTGACCGCCTGAGCCCGCCGCCCCGCCGTCCGGCGGGCACTGGTCGCACAGCAAGTTCGGCGATACCTTGGCGCGCTCCATCACCGCAGCCGCTTCGAGGGCAGCGACCGCACCAGTCACCCACCGCCCAGAGGTAGCACAGCCGCTTCGAGGACGGCGGCCACACGCGGAGATAGCGCTGCCTCGAAGGCAGGGGCCACACGGTCACCTACGCCCGCGGGCAGCGCAGCCACTTCAAGAGCAGCGACCACACGGCCACCCATACGCAGAGGTGGCGCCGCCTCGAGGGCAGCGGCCGCACGGTCACCTACGCCCGCGGGCAACGCAGCCGCTTCGAGGGCAGCGGCCGCGCCTCACCTACGCTCGCAGGTAGCGGAGCACGGCCAGCACCCGGCGGTGGTCGGCGCGATCCTGCGGCAGGTCGAGCTTGGTGAAGATGGCCGTCACGTGCTTCTCGACGCTGCGGTCGGCCAGCTTGAGCAGTGCGGCGATCGCCAGGTTGGAGCGGCCCTCCGCGAGCAGCCCCAGAATCTCGCGCTCGCGGTCGGTCAGACGGGCCAGCCCGGCGTCGACCGCCGGGGCCGCGAGCAGCTGGCGGACCACTTCCGAGTCGAGTGCGGTGCCGCCGGCCGCGACCCGCTGCAGCGCGCCCACGAAGTCGTCGGTGCTGACGATGCGGTCCTTCAGCAGGTAGCCCACGCCGCCGCCGTGGTCGGCGATCAGCCGGCGGGCGTAGCTGGTCTCGACCCACTGGCTGAACACCAGCACGCCGACCGACGGGAACCGGGAGCGGATCTCGAGCGCCGCGCGCACGCCCTCGTCGGTGAAGCCGGGCGGCATCCGCACGTCGACCACTGCGGCAGCCGGCCGCAGCTCGGCGACCGCGGACAGCAGGGCCGAGGCCTCCGAGACCACGGCCACCACGTCCATCCCGTGCTCGCCGAGGAGCAGCTTGATGCCGTCCCGCAGCAGCGGGTTGTCCTCGGCGATGACGACGCGCATGAGGGTTCACGCCTTTCCGGAGAACGTCACGGTCACCACGGTCGGGCCACCGGCCGGGCTGTCCACGGTCAACGATCCGTCCAGAGCCTCGGCCCGTCGCGCCAGCCCCGGCAGCCCGGTGCCGGAGGCGACAGCGGCGCCGCCGCGTCCGTCGTCGCGTACGACCAGCCGCAAGCAGTCGTCGTCGGTGGCCAGGGAGACCCATGCCCGGGAGGCCCCGGAGTGGCGCGCGATGTTGGTCAGCAACTCGGCCACCGTGAAGTAGATCGCGGATGCCGTCGCGTCCGGAGGTCGAGACGGCAAGTCGACGTGAAGCTGCACCGGGGCCGCGCTCCGGCCGACCAATGTGGACAGCGCCACCTCGAGCCCGTCGTCCAGGGCCGGCGGATGCATGCCGCGCACGATGTCGCGCAGCTCGGCCAGCGCCTCGGTGACCGCGTCGCGAGCATTGGCGACCAACGGTTCGTCGGGCATCCGGCGGGCGAGGCGGGACAACGTCACGCCGAGCGCCACCAGCCGCGCCTGCGTGCCGTCGTGCAGGTTGCGCTCCACCCGCCGCAACAACGCCGCCGCGTCGGACTGCAGGGCGGCTCGGCCGGCCTCCAGCTGGGCGATGCGCTCACGATCCCGGTCGGGGGCCAGGAGACCGTACGCCAAGAGCCTGTCCAGCCACACCATGCAGCGTACGAACCACGGGATGACGCCGACCGCCACCAGGCCCTGCGCGAAGTACCACCAGGTGTGCGACCAGACCGGCGTCAGCTCGATGCCGATCCCGCGGCGGGAGACGAACCACCAGGCCGGCGCGGTCAGGAAGTAGAGACCGATCAGAAACGACGCGCCCCCGACGTACGCCCCCGTGAACTTGACCGGGAACGTGAGGAAGCAATACAACAGCGCCTTCCACGCGGCCGGGTTCCGGAGCAGCCCGAGCAGGCGCACCGGCCCCGGCCCGGACCAGTCCCAGCCAAGCAACTTGCGGGCCGGCCACCGGAAATACACGATGCTGCCGTGGGCCAGCCACAGCACGCCGACCAGGAACGGCAGACCCACGGTCAGCAGCGACAGCGCCGAGAAGACGATGCCGAGCAGTGACAGCAGAAACGGCGGCACGGCCAGGAACACCCCGGTCAGCACATAGGAATACGCCCGCACGAACCGCACGATCAACCGGCCAGTTCGACCGCCGGGCGGCGCAGCCCGGCCACCGCCGGGACCACCGTGCCGGCCAGGACCAAGGCCGCCTTCAACAGCACGCCGGCAACCACACATGAGGCGGGCATCAAGTCCGCGTGCAGGATCGCCACCACCGTGGCCACCACGACGCTCGTCCCGGTCACCAGCAGAGCCTTGCAGAAGACGACGCCGAGCACACGCCCCCTGGCTCCCCGGCCGAGCCGGACCGGGACGCGGGCGACCGCCACCCGATGCTTCTGACCGCCCGAGAGCTCCAGCCTGCCCTGCGGCATGCTGCGGACGTCGTGGCCGGCCAGCAGAAGTTCTTCCATGGTGTCCACCCTTCCGGCGGGGGCCGAAAAGCACAGCCGGGCTGGCACGCATGCCGATGGTGCGGTTGGCCGCACCCCTGTGCTTGGCTTGCCCGGTGACCTACGCGTGGCTCGACCTCCCAGCAACGGCCGTGGATCAAGCCGCGCGGATGCTGCTGGGCTGGCACCTGAAGGCGAACGGCGTGGTCGTCCGCCTCACCGAGGTCGAGGCGTACAGCGGGCTCGGGGCCGACCCGGCCAGCCACGCCCACCGGGGCCGGACGCCCCGCAACGCGATCATGTTCGGCCCGGCCGGGTTCCTGTACGTCTACCAGATCTACGGCATGTACCAATGCATGAACATCGTCTGCGGCGAGGACGGCGTGGCGGCCGCGGTGCTGCTGCGGGCCGGCGAGGTGATCGAGGGCGTCGAGACGGCCCGCGCCCGCCGCCCCGGCGCTCGCAACGACACCGACCTGGGCGCCGGGCCGGGCAAGCTGACCCGGGCGCTCGGCATCAGCAAGGCCGACTACGGCACGTCGGTGGTCGACGGAACCGGACCGCTGACGATCACCCCACCGGGAAAGGACGACGAGCCTCTGATCGAGGCCGGCCCCCGAGTCGGCGTCACCTCGGCCCACGACGTCGCCTGGCGCTTCTGGATCAAGGGCGACCCGACGGTCAGCGCCTATCGCCGCCACAGCCCCCGCCCGGGAACGTAGCGGACTTCCCCGAACACCCACGCCCACCCGACGAGGCCGGTTAGCGTGACGGCGATGGTGACGCAGCGGGGGTTGGTCGTCTTCAGCGCGATGTGCTCAGCCGGCATGCTCTGGTCGGCGGTGCTCATCGCCGGCCTCTTCGTGGGCTGGCGCCCGGTCGGTTCCGGCGTGGCCGTAGGCGTGGCCGCCCTGCTCACCCTCCCCGGCGCCATCGCGGGCGCGATCGCCAACCGCCTCTACTACCGCACCACCGACTCCCGCCGCCCGTGGAGCCTGGTCTCCTGGGTCCCTCCGCACGTACCCCACTGGGCCGCCATGCTCGCGGGCGTCCTCTTCTTCGGCTTCTGGCTGGCCGTGGTCGTAGCCTTCGCCGGCTTGGACGGCAACGCCGAACTCCGAGACGGCCACTACATAATCAACAGCCACGGCCGCGTCACGACGGTGAGCCAGGCCGACTACGAACGCCAGCTCGACCACGAGCAGCAGATCTCCCTGGGCATCCTCGGCGCCATAGCCGTGGGCGGAGCCTTCATGACCGCAGCCGTCCTGACCCACGAACCAACAACCGAAACCCAGGCGGCTCCGACCAACGCCCTCTGAGCGGTCCGCTCCCGCCGGGCGACAATCCAGCCTTTTCTGTACGGCGTCCGACCGACCTGCTTCCCGTCGCTGATCGTCCGCAGCGTCAACGCGAAGGCGTCCGAGTCTGCTGCAAGAGGTCGAGGTAGTACGCCTCGTATTTGTCGAGCAGGGAGCCGATCGGGACCGCGCTCCCGATCAGCCCGTCGAACACACGTCGGTAGCTCTCCACGACCCGGCGGCTGCGAGAGAGAATGCCGGTGCTGTAGAGATCAATGACGACGAGGCTCTCGTCGAACAGCGTGAAGCCGTGCAGCAGGGGAATCTCCGCTGGAACGTCGTCGGGGATGCCGAGAATCGTCAATCCGCGGTGATCGGCTGACTCGCGCAGGTGGTTGATCTGGGTCAGCATCTCCACGGGCGCGACCGAACGGAGCTTGAGCGCGGCCTCGCCGAGGAGGAACGAGAACGACTTGGACTCATCGGCGAGCACCTCCTGCCGCTTGACTCGGGCCGAAACTGCGGCCAGCAGGGCTGATTCACTGAGCTCCTCCGCGTCAAGAAGGGGCACCCGCCGGAACGTCTGGAAGATGGCTCGCGCATAGCCGCTGGTCTGCAGCGGACCGGGCACCAATGCCGGCTCGAAGAAACGGAGGTCGGTGGCGGCGGCCTCCCAGCCGCCGATCG
>DASWRQ010000066.1:0-23322 GCA_036403095.1 Kutzneria sp.
AGTGGTTGTCGAACCGGCCGGCGGTGTAGTCCTCGGGTGTGAGTCCCACGTTCTGGAACATGGTGCCCCAGGCGCCGTCCAGCACGGCGATCCGCTGCTCGAGCAGTTCCTTCAGCGCTTCTGCGCCCACACCGACCTCCCATGTCGTGGGAGGCGCCCTTGGGTCACGGTTCACCGGCCGAGCGTGGCGGGCCCGAGCCCGTTGCAGCGCCTCTCGACCTGAGCCCAAGATTACCGGAGCGCACTCGAGGCTCACCAGAAACCCGCTGATGCCCGCCTCGCTCGCGCTCCTACCAGGTGGAACAACGGTTCGTGATGCGGGAAAAGTCCCGTCTCCCAGCATGTGGAACTCCATCGGGCCTGGTCGCCGGTGTGCATGCCTCGGTCGACAAGTCTGCGACAGTCGGCACTTTCACCCGGTCGTGCCCGGGGGCCACAGGCCGACGGCGTCCAGATGCCGCAGCAGCCTTCGCTCGCCGTCCTTGACGTGTCGGTAGACGGCCTCGCGGGCGGCGTTGGCGTCCCGGGCCCGCAGCGCGGCGACGATGGCGGCGTGGTCGGCCACCACCTGCACGCGCCACTGCGGGTCGGCCGTGTAGACCCGGGCCGGTGTGTAACGGCTGGCCATGTCCAGGAACCGGGCCAGTTTTCGGGAGCCGGCGGCCTTGTTGATCAGCCGGTGGAACTCGTACTCCAGCGTGGACAGCTCCTGGTGGCCCTCGGCCGCGGCGAGCTCGGCGGCCACCTGGGCGACGTGCTCCAGCTGGTGCTCGCTGATCAGCGTGGTGGCCCGGCCGACCAGCTGGGCGGCCAGCTCGGCCTGGAGTCCGAACATGTCCTTGACGTCCCGGCGGGACAGCGGGCTGACCACGAAGCCGCGGCGGGGCTCCAGCTCCACCATGTCCTCGCCACGCAGCGCCAGCAGCGCCTCGCGGACCGGGGTGACGCTCACGCCCAGCTCGGCGGCGACCGCGTCCAGTCGGACGAACTGCCCGGGGTGCAGCGCGCCGGACATGATCGCCTCGCGGAGATGCGCGGCGACCTCGTCGGACAGCTGCGGGCGGGACGACAGGGGCCTGGCCATAAGATATATGATATGCGAGGCTCCAGCGAGCAGGCCCACCAAGGAGGCTCGGTCATGCGGCTCAGCGTGCCCCTGCAGTACGCCGGCGACCCGATCCAGCTCATGGAGCAGGTGGTCGCGCTGGAGCGGGCCGGCCTGGACGCCGTGTGGGTGGCCGAGGCGTACGGCTTCGACGCGCCGACGCTGATGGGCTACCTCGCCGCGCGCACCGAGCGGCTGCTGATCGGCTCGGCGATCCTGCCGATCTACTCCCGCACGCCGGCGCTGATCGCGCAGACCGCGGCCGGGCTCGACGCCGTCTCCGGCGGGCGGGCGCTGCTCGGCCTGGGCGCGTCCGGGCCGCAGGTGATCGAGGGCTGGCACGGCATCCGCTACGACAAGCCGCTCGGCCGCACCCGTGAGGTCGTCGACCTGTGCCGGCGCATCTGGCGCCGTGAGGTGATCAGCAACGACGGCATCTACCAGCTGCCGCTGCCCGGCGGCACCGGCCTCGGCAAGCCGCTGAAGATCCTGACCCGGCCGGTCCGCGACGCCATCCCGATCTATGTGGCCTCGTTGGGGGACAAGAACGTCGAGCTGACCGCCGAGATCGCCGACGGCTGGCTGCCGACGCTGTTCCTGCCGGAGAAGGCATCTTCGGTGTGGGGCAAGGCATTGGCGGCCGGCCGGGCTCGTCGTTCGTTGGCCACGCCGTTGGACGTGGTGGCCGGTGGCCTGCTGGCGATCGGTGACGACGTGGCTGAGCTGCGGGACATCGCCCGGGCGAGCATCGCGTTGTACGTCGGCGGCATGGGCGCTCGGGACCGCAACTTCTACAACGACCTCATGCGTCGGTACGGCTACGAGGCCGAGGCGCGGACCATCCAGGACCTGTACCTGGCCGGCCGCAAGGACGAGGCCGCCGCCGCGGTGCCGGCCGAGTTCCTGGAGCTCAGCTGCCTGGTCGGGCCGGCCGGACACGTCAAGGAGCGGGTCGAGGCCTACCGCGAGGCCGGCGTGACCATGCTGAACGTGACCCCGGTCGGGCCGGATCCGATCGCCGACGTGCGCACCGTGCGCGAGTGGCTGGGCTGAGCCGATGGCTTTCCGCACGGGGGTCCGTTGGGACAACCTCAGGCGCATTCTGTCGCTGCATCCCGAGCGTGACCACCAGGAGATCTACCGCCTGTCCTCGGGTTTCGAATTTCCGTGGGACTACCAGCGGTCGTTGGAGTTCGCCCTGTTCCGCACCTACTGCGTGCCGTCGATCTCCACACTGCTGGCCGCCACGCGCGAGTTCGAGCTGCGGCCGCAGCGCCGGTACGACGACACCGCGCTGCTCATGGCCGAGATGATGGAGCACGGCTACGACTCGCCGCGGGGCAAGGCCGCGCTGCGGTCGATCAATCGTGTGCACGGCCGGTATCGGATCACCAACGAGGACATGCTGTACGTGCTGTCCACCTTCGTGTTCGAGCCGGTGCGCTGGCTCGACCGCTTCGGCTGGCGGCGGTTGTCCGAGCACGAGCGCCTGGCCGGGTTCCACTTCTTCCGCGCCGTCGGCGCTCGCATGGGCATCCGCTCGATCCCTTGTGACTACGCGGAGTTCGAGCAGTTCAACGTGGACTTCGAGCGCCGTCACTTTGTCTACACCGAGACGAACGCCGCCATCGGCCGCTACACCTTGGAGCTCTTCTGCTCCTGGTACCCGGCGGCGTCGCGGCCCTTGATCCGCCCCGCGCTGCGGTCGCTGATGGACCGGCCGCTGCTGGACGCCTTCGGCTTCCCGCCGGCCCCCGGGTGGCTCACCCGGATGTCCGAGGCCGGCGTCCGGTTCCGCTCCGCCGTCATCCGTGAGCTGCCGCCGCGGCGGCATTCCAAGCTGGCGCGGGACCCGCGGAACCGGACCTATCCTGGCTACCCCACCGGTTACGACCCGTCCGCCATGGGCGCGGGGGAGCCGCCGCCGGACATCGACCCGTCACTGCTGCGGCGGTAGAGTCGTGCCTATGACGATCTTCCGAAAGGGCCATGCCGCGTAGGCGCCCCCATGAGCTGCGGGACGTTTCGGTCCGCGGCAGCGAGAACCGTCACGTGCGCGGCCTGCCGCACGCGTCCGCCCGACTGGTCGGCGCCGCCGGCCGCTGGGAGAAGTTCCCGGGCGAAGTCGCCTGGGCACTGAAGATCTGGGCCGACGCCGTTCGCCGACCCCATTACGTCCACTACCGGACCGGCGCGTGGGACTTCCCGTACGAGTTCCGCGATCGGCTGGAGGACGCGCTCCGCGCCCTGCCTCGACCTGCCGCCCGTGAGCTGCTCGATCTGCTGCGGCCGCTGGACGAGATCTACCTGGCCAACACCTGCAACGACCCCTTCGCGCCCCGCCGCGACCCATGGTGGCGACGCCGTCTGTGAGGCCGGAGTGGGATGTAGGCGGACGAAGCCCGCCCTGCCTGTGGGGCGGAACCCCACAAAGCAGGACGAGAGCCCGATGTCTGCGCGGTCCGCGGACCTGGGGGCTCGCCGCGACCCGTGATGGCGAAGCCGAATTCTGGGGGTGCAGGGGCGAAGCCCGCCCTGCCTGGGGGTGCGGGGCGCGAGCCCCACAGAACACGACGAGAGCCCCATGTCTGCGCACTCCGCAGACATGGGGCTCCCGGGATCTCATCTCAGACGCGTTCCTGGGACCGCTCGATGACGTGGTCGATGAAGCCGTAGGCCAGCGCGTCCTTGGCGGTGAACCAACGGTCGCGGTCACCGTCGCGGATGATGGCCTCGACCGGCTGGCCGGTCTGGCGCGCGGTGATCTCGGCCAGCTCCTTCTTCCACAGCGCGTAGACCTCGGCGCGGATCTTGATGTCCGAGGCGGTGCCGCCGACGCCGCCGGAGGGCTGGTGCATCATGATCCGGGCGTAGGGCAGCGCGTAGCGCTTGCCGGGAGCGCCGGAGGAGAGCAGGAACTGCCCCATCGACGCGGCCAGGCCCATCGCGTAGGTCTGCACGTCGGGCTGCACGAACTGCATGGTGTCGTAGATCGCGAAGCCCGCGGTGACCGAGCCGCCGGGGGAGTTGATGTAGAGCCTGATGTCCTCTTCCGGGTTCTCCGCGGTCAGCAGCAGCAGCTGAGCGACGATCCGGTTCGCCACGTCGTCGTCGACCTCGGAGCCGAGCACGATGATCCGGTCGCGGAGCAGGCGCTCGTAGACCGAGTCGGTGAGGTTCATGCCGGACGAGGCTCGCGCCACGAGGTCCATGTTGGCGTGGTGTTCCACTTCTGTCCGCCTCTTCTTGAAAGCCAGGACTTCTGATTCCTGGGCGCTACTCTAGCCGAGCGGAGAGCGGCGGAGTTCGGCGGCACGGCCGTGTTCGCCCACAGCAGTACGGCGGTCCTTGTCGACGGCTCTGACCTGCGACAACTGGGCCGTACGCCGGCTTGACGGCGTGTCGTGGCGTTTCGCGCCATTCCCGTTCGCCATGGGCGGAATTGTATTTAGCGGGGAATATCACTGACCGGTGTAGAAGTCGATGGCCCGGTCGCCGCCCTCCTTGGCCTTGGCCGGGTCGGTGCCGGCCGCGATGTCGGCCTCGATCCACTGCCGGCCGCTGGCGGTGTAGAACTCCCTGGCCTCGTCGGAGACCATCCACGCGGCGGCCTCCTCGGGGGCCATGCCGGCGCCGGTGGTCAGGTACATGGACAGGCCCAGCACCGCGCCGTCCCAGCCGATGCCGACGGCGCCGGGGCCGTAGCTGTCCCATTCCTCGGCGATGACGGCGATGTGGTTCAGCTCGAACCGCGTGCCGCCCTCGACCTCGCTCAGCCGCAGCTCGATCCAGCTGACCTGGTCGCCCATCTCCCAGGTGGCGTCGAGGGACCGGGGCGCGTCGCAGGCGGTCACGGTGCCGCCGGCGTTGCCCTCGAACTGGTAGTGGCCGCCGAGCTTGAGCTCGCCGGTGACCGGGAGGAACCAGCGGGCGATGCGCTCGGCCGTGGTGACGGCGTCCCACAGGTCGTCGATGTCGGTGTTGTAGGTCTGGCTGACGGTGACGGTGCGGGCTTCGCCCGCCTCCAGGGTCCGGTTGCCGACCCGGCGGCTGACGGCGTTGATCTGCTGCTTCACGTCGAACATGGCCGACAAAGTATCAGCAGCAACTTATATAAGCAATGGATGAAGGGATTGCTGCCCTTCCGTTCGGGTGAAGTTGACCGCGAGGGCCGGCCGATCATATCGGGCGGCGCAGGAGCGCTTCTGGTAGTGCGGCAAGGGATCCCGGAAATGCGGTCGGAGCGCAAGACGATCTTCGACGGTCGGCGGCGACAGGCCCGCCGTCGGTAGCTGGACCGAGTGATGACGGTCCGTGACCGGGGTTGGCCACCGGTGGTGGCCGCCGCGGCGGTCGGCCTACGGTCCGGCCCATGGCACCAGGACGAGGTTCCAGGCCCGGCCGAGGTTTGCGCACAGCCGTGCTGGCGGCGGCGGTGTGCGGGCTGCTGCTGCTCGCCGTCGCGCCGGCGTCGGCCGACCCCAGCACGAGCGACTGGCTGAAGCTGCGCCGCTGCGAGTCCGGCAACCGCTACGAGCTCAACACCGGCAACGGCGAGTACGGCGCCTACCAGTTCACCCTGCGCACCTGGCAGAGCCTCGGCGGGACCGGCTACCCGCACCGCGCGGCCCCGGCCGTGCAGGACGCGAAGGCGCTGGCCCTGTGGCGGCAGCGCGGCTGGCAACCCTGGACGAACTGCGCACGCAAGTGTGGTCTGCACTGAGCACAAGTTTGCCGGGTCGTCGGCGGGCTACCCCACCGGCGACCCGACAAGGAGGCCGACGATGCTGAAAACGCTGGCCAGGCCCATGCTGGCGGCGACGTTCATGACGAGCGCCTGGGCGACCCTGAAGGACCCCGCGCCGATCGCCAAGCACGCGGAGCCGATGATCGAGCGCTACCGCAAGGTGCTGCCGGAATGGGTGCCGACGGACGCGATGACGCTGACCAAGGTCGACGCCTGCGTGAAGCTGGGCTGCGGCGCGCTGCTGACGGTCGGGCGGCTGCCGCGGCTGGCCGCGTTCGTGCTGGCCGTCGATCTCGTGCCGACCACGCTGGTGGGCCACCGGGTCTGGGAGTCCGGCGACCCCGAGGAGCGCATCCACTTCCTGAAGAACCTGGCCATCTTCGGCGGGTTGCTGGCGTCGATATGACGGCCGAGGTGCCCAGCCGCGGCGGCCTGGCCGCGTTACGCCGGGCCGCCGCGGACTGCCACGGCTGCGACCTCTACAAGGACGCCACCCAGACGGTGTTCGGCGATGGCCCGGACAACGCCCGGCTGATGCTGGTCGGCGAGCAGCCCGGCGACCAGGAGGACATCCAGGGCGAGCCGTTCGTCGGCCCGGCCGGGAAACTGCTGGACCGAGCGCTGGCCGAGGCCGGCATCGACCGGACAGAGGTCTATCTGACCAACGCCGTCAAACACTTCAAGTTCACGCTGCCCGAACGCGGCAAGCGCCGGATCCACAAGAAGCCCGGCCAGGCCGAGATCTCGGCCTGCAAGCCGTGGCTGCTGGCCGAGCTGGACCGGGTCAAGCCGAAACTGGTCGTGCTGCTCGGCGCGACGGCGGCAGGTGCCCTGCTGGGCAAGGGTTTCCGGCTCACCGAGCAGCGCGGTGAGATCGTCGAGCTCGCGCCGGGCATACCGGCGGTCGCGACCGTGCACCCGTCGGCGGTGCTGCGGGCGCCCGACCGCGAGGCGGCGTACCAGGGGCTGGTCGCCGACCTCACGGTCGCCGCTCGTCACCAGGAATAGTGCTCCGGAGCGGTCTGGTAGCCCGGGAAGATCTCGTCGATCGTCGCCAGGTCGGCCTCGGACAGCGTGATCTCCAACGCCTTCAGGCCGCCGGCCAGCTGCTCCGGGGTGCGCGGGCCGATGATCGGCGCGGTCACCGCCGGCTGGTGCAGCAGCCAGGCCAGGGCCAGGTCGCCGGGCTCGTGCCCGAGCTTCTCGGCGAAGTCCTCCCACCGGCCGAGCTGCTCACGCTTGTTCTCCAGGGTCTTGGCCAGGAAGTCGCTGTAGCGGCGCTTGCCCTCGCGGTGCCCACGCACCGAACCGCCCAGCAGGCCGGAAGCCAACGGGCTCCACGGGATCACGCCGATGCCGTGGGCCTGCGCCGACGGCAGCACCTCCAGCTCGACCTCGCGGGTCAGCAGGTTGTAGTGCGACTGCTCGCTGACCAGGCCCAGGAAGTTGCGCTTGGCCGCCTCGGCCTGCGCGACGGCCAGGTGCCAGCCGGCGAAGTTGGAGGACCCGAAGTAGAGCACCTTGCCTTGCGTGACAAGGGTTTCGCAGGCCTGCCACAGCTCTTGCCACGGCGTGGCCCGGTCGACGTGGTGGAACTGGTACAGATCGACGTAGTCGGTCTGCAACCGACGCAGCGAGGCGTCGATCGCGCGGCGGACGTTCAGCGCCGACAGCTTGCCCTCGTTGGGCCAGTCACCGGTGGGACCGTAGAGCTTGGTCGCGATCACGGTCCGCTCGCGGCGGTTCCCGCCGGACGCGAACCAGCGGCCGATGATCTCCTCGGTGGCCCCCTTGCCGGCGGCGCCGCCGTAGGTGTTGGCCGAGTCGAAGAAGTTGATGCCCTGGTCCAGCGCCTCGTCCATGATGCCGTGGCTGGTGGCCTCGTCGGTCTGGGAGCCGAAGTTCATGGTGCCCAGGCACAGGCGCGAGACGGACAGCCCGGTCCTGCCGAGGTGTGTGTACTCCATGACGTTCATCTAAGTACGCGACGGGGCCGCCCGCAGGCGGCCCCGTCGACGTTCTCACACTCCGGTCGTCGACCGGATCCAGCTGCGGCTGGCCGCGATGCTGGCGTAGTTCTGCACGCCGTGCGGGTCGGACCCGCTGTTGCCGGCGGTCGAGGCCACGCCGACCTGGAGGCCGTTGTAGACCTCAGGGCCGCCGGAGTCGCCGTGCCAGGCCGCGCCGTTGATGCCCCGGCTGGCGATGGCGCGCCCGCCGTAGGCGTCGGTGCTGCGCCCGGTCACCTGGACGTTGGCCGTCCGAAGCACCGCGGCCGGCGGCGACTGGTTCAGCGTCCGGCCCCAGCCGTAGATCTGGTTGGTGGCGCCGGTGGCCGGGTCGGCGCTGCCCAGCTTCATGTACGTCGTCTGCACCGGCGACGCCAGGTGCAGCAGCGCGATATCGCCGTTGGGCGAGGTCACCTGCCGGTCAACGGCCACGTTCGTGCCCTGGTCGAATCGCACGTCACCGATCTTCACGTGCATGCCGGCACTGCTCTGGCAGTGGTGCGCGGTGATCACCCACTGGGCCGCGATGATCGTGCCCGAGCATTCGAACCCGTCGAACTCGCTGCCGCCGCTGTTCCAGTAGACCTGCGCGCCCCACGGGGCCGAACTCACCTGCGTGCCGCCGATGATGTCCGGACTCACGGAGGCCGCGGCCGTGGCCGGTGCGACCAGAGTGGCCGCGCCGGCCAGAGCGGCTGCCATCAGTAAGCCGCGCATCACACCCCCGCGGTGCTGCGGATGAACGAGCGGCTCGAGGCGACGCTGGCGTAGTTCTGCGTGCCCTGGGGATTGGAGCCGCTGTTGTTGCCGGTCGAGCAGACGCCGACCTGCACGCCGTTGGACACCTCGGGGCCGCCGGAGTCGCCGTGCCACGCCGCGCCGTTGATGCCGACGCTGGCGATGGCGGTGCCGCCGAAGGCGTCCGAGCTGTGTCCGGTCACGCGCACGTTGGCGACCTTGAGCACCGGGGACGGCGGGTTGCTGCCCTGGGTGCGGCCCCAGCCGTAGATCTGGTTGGTGGCGCCGGTGGCCGGGTCGGCGCTGCCCAGCCGGCTGAAGGTGGTGTTGATCGCGGTGCTCAGGTGCGCCAGCAGGATGTCGCCGTTGGGCGAGGCGACCTGGCGGTCCACGGTGGCCCGCGTGCCCTGGCCCAGGTTCAGGCTGCCGACCAGCACGTACATGCCGGGGTTGTTCTGGCAGTGCCGCGCGGTCAGCACCCACTGCGGGGCGATGATCGTGCCGGAGCACTCGAAGCCGTTGGCCGAGCCGGCGTTGGTCCAGTAGATCTGGGCGCCGTAGGGGATGTTGCTGGCGGCGCCGCCACCGATGATGTTCGGGGTGACGTCGGCCTGGGCCGGGGCCGCGGCCAGGCCCGCGGCCAGCGCGGCACCGGCGATCGTGGCGGCGACAAGAGACTTACGCATGGGAAATACACCTTTCGGCGACTGGCAGGGACAGTCGTGCGTAACCGAAAGCTAGACCCGTGCAGGCGTCGGCGGCACCCGACGATCGTCGGTACCTTTTCCGCCGTTTTACCCCAGTTTGCGGAAGTCCCAGGAGACTATGGTGTGCGGCCGCAGGCGCAGCCACGCGTGCCGGCCGTCGTGGAACATCTGCTCGCCGCCGAAGTACTTGCGGGCGAACAACTTCTCCGGCTCCACCAGCTCGGGCACGGGTTCGCCGGTGCGCGGGGCCTCGCCGACGAACTCGACCTCGCCGCGCAGCTCCACCCCGCGCAGCTCATCGTAATCGTGGCCGGCGTCGACCAGAACCGACACCTTGGGGTCCTTCCTGAGCTGGGCCCAGCGCTTGGCCCGGGTGATCGAGGTGAGCCACAGCGTCTTGTCGTGCCACAGGAACCACAGCGCGGTCAGGTGCGGGCCGTCCGCGCCGGCGGTGGCCACCCGGCAGGTGCGTTCCGCGCCGAGGAAGTCGTCGAGTTCCGCCTCGCTCATGGCGATGCGTCGGCCACGCCGCTGTTCTGCCATCGTCGTCCTCCGGCCAGTCCGTCGATCACCGCGGCCGCCTGGGCGACGATGCCGGTGACCAGTTCCTCGCAGCTTGGCAGATCGTGCAGCACGCCGACCACCTGCCCGGCGGCCAGCACGCCGGCGTCGGTGTTGCCCTGCACCAGGCCCTCGCGCAGCAGCATCGGCGTGTTCGCGGCCATCAGAACCTGAGACCAGCTCAGTTCTCGCCCGTGTCTCATCTTCAGGCCGTCACCGATCAGGCCCCGCCAGCTCATGCCGGTCAGCGCCTTGAACCTGCGGGCGTTGGCCAGCGCGCCGAGCAGCGACCTGAGCCGACCGGCCTGCTCCAGCCGGTTCACGAGATCGGTGCGCAGCACGCGGTGTGGCATGCCGTCTACCTTGGTCGTAACAACTGTGCCGTCCAGACCTCTTACGAGGTAGAGGTGCTTGACCTCGTCCGGCACCGGGCTGTCGCTGGTCAGCAGGAAGCGGGTGCCCATCGCGATGCCGGCCGCGCCGTAGGCCAGCGCGGCGGCCAGGCCGCGGCCGTCGTAGAAGCCGCCGGCCGCGACGACGGGGATGTTGACGGCGTCGACCACGCTCGGTACCAGCAGCGTGGTGGCGACCGCGCCGGTGTGGCCGCCGCCCTCGCCGCCCTGCACGATGACGGCGTCGACGCCCCACGCGGCGACCTTCTCGGCGTGCCGGACCGCGCCGATCGACGGCATCACGACGATGCCGTGGTCCTTCAACTTCGTGATCAGGTCTTTTTTCGGGGCCAGCGCGAAGGACGCCACCTTGACGCCGTGTCTGATCAGCAGATCGACCCGGTCGACGGCGTCGGCGGCGTCCGAGCGGAGGTTGACGCCGAACGGGCTGCTGGTGCGGCGCTTGGTCTCCGCGATCGCCTTGTCCAGCTCTTCCAGCGACATCGTGGCCGAGGCGATGATGCCGAGGCCGCCGGCGTTGGCCGTGGCCGACACCAGGCGCGGGCCGGCGACCCAGCCCATGCCGGTCTGCACCACCGGATGCCGCACGCCGACCAGGCGCGTCAGGTCAGTTTCGAGCATGATCGGGATCCAGCTTGTCGATGAGCTCCAGCTCCTGCCGCGAGGGCTCCCTGGTGGTGCTCGCGTCCTCGGTTCGCAGCGGAAAGCCCGTGTTGTCCAGGACTTCCTCGACGGTGACGCCGGGATGTGTCGACACCAGCCGCATCGAGCCGTCCGGGGTGGCGAAGTCCAGCACGCACAGGTCGGTCACGACCCGGTGCACGTGGTGGAAGCCGCGGTCGTGGCCGACCCCGCTGACCACGTCCACCTGGGGCACGAACACCCGCTTGCTGTGCTTGGGAACCCAGTAGCTGGTGCGATGGTTGACCGTGTTGCCGGGCGCGCCGCGGAAACCCAGCTGCTGCCGCGTCGGCTTGTCGTGGTCGCCGATGCACGAGATGTTCTGGTTGCCGAAGCGGTCCAGCTGGTTGGCGCCCATGACCACGTGCCGGCGGCCGTGCGCGACCACGTCGAACACCTTGCGGTACGGCAGCCAGCCCTCGATCCCGTGCTCGCCCAACAGATACGCCTCGCCGTCGGACAGCAGCAGGTCGGGCTCGCTGGTCAGGCGGGCCAGCTTCGCGCCCAGCTGGGGGATCAACCCCATGGGGCTGGCCAGGATCTCGCCGGCGCCGAGGAACAGGTCGGCACAGGCGGCGACGCACACGTCGATGCGGCTCATGACATCCCCTGCACGGCGAGCTGGTAGCCGTTCTCGCCCCTCGACAGGAACCGGTCCACGAAGGATGGCCAGAGCTCCTCGTCGGCGGCGGATTTCGCGTAGTGGCGCTGGAACTTCTCGTCGCGGCCGTAGTCGGGCACACACGAGGTGAAGTGCGCGCCGTTGGGCGTCTGCACCACGCCGTCGACCATCATCCGGTTGGTCAGCAGCGACTGCGGCGGGCCGTCCAGCTCGGCGGTGTCCACGATCCGCTCGCACGACAGGAAACGGCGCTTGGCCGCCAGGCAGAACAGGTCGTCGAAGTACGGGTCGGGGCCGAGGTACTGGCCGTTGCCGTGCCGGTCGGCCCGGTTGAGGTGGACCAGCGCCACGTCCAGGGTCAGCGCCGGCATGGCGACCAGTTCCTCGTCGTCATAAGGAGATCGCACGGTCTTCAGATCGGGGTTGACCCGCATCACGTCCGAGCCGAGGCCGGCGCGGATGGGCAGGAACGGCAGCCGGTGGGACGCGGCGAGCAGGCCGCTGTAGAGCATGCCCTCGTCGTACTCGCGGACCTCGATGCCGCCCTGCTGGCGGACCCGCTGGAACCACGGGTCGTAGGCGATGCTGTCCAGGGAGACGAAGCCGAACACCAGGCGGCGCACTTTGCCGGCGGCGCACAGCAATCCGACGTCCGGGCCGCCGTAGGAGACGATCGTCAGGTCCCGTACGGGCGAGTCGAGAACGGCCCGCACCAGGGCCATCGGTTTGCGCCGCGAGCCCCAGCCGCCGATGCCGACGGTCATCCCGTCGGACAGCTCGGCGGCCACCTCTTCGGCGGTCATCCGCTTGTCCCGCATGTCATCCCTCCAGGAAGGCCCGCCGCGCCTCGTCGGACACACCGGACAGGTTCAGCTCGAAGGTGAAGCCCTGCTCGTAGCGGTAACTGCGGTGCACGTGCTGGGTGTCGATGCCGTTGAGCGCCTCCTTGGCGCAGCGGATCACCCGCGTGTCCTTGGCCGCGATCTCCTCGGCCAGCGTCATCGCCGCGGCGTCCAGCTTGTCCGGCGACACCACCTCGTACACGGAACCGTGGTGGTGCAGCTGTTCGGCCGAGATCCGCCGGGCCGTGTAGTACAGGGCGCGCATCAGGTGCGGCGGCACCAGCCGGGCCAGGTGGGTGGCCGCGCCGAGCGCCCCTCGGTCCACTTCGGGCAGTCCGAAGGTGGCCTCCGTTGCGGCCACGACGATATCGGCGTTGCCGACCAGGCCGACGCCGCCGCCGAGGCAGAAGCCGTTGACCGCGGCGATGACCGGCACCGCGCAGTCGTAGACCGCGGCGAACGCCGCCGCGCAGCCCCGATTCGCGCCGATCAGCGCGTCGAAGCCCTCGGTGCGCTGGATCTCCTTGATGTCCACGCCCGCGCAGTAGCCCCGGCCCTCGGCCCGCAGCACCACGACGTGCGTGTCCGGCCGCCGGCCGGCGGCGGTCAGCGCGTCGGCCAGGTCGAACCAGCCGCGGACCGGGATGGCGTTCACCGGCGGATAGTCGATCGTGATCACCGTGACGCCGGATCCGGTGTGGCTGCTGGAGATGCCCATCGGCACTCCTTCCCAACCTAGCGGTTGCTTGGTACGTTAACAGGCATCAGCGGACCTTGGAAGTGCCCATGACGTCGACCGATCTGAGCACCGGAATGACCGGCAGAACTGTGCTGGTCACCGGCGGCACCAGGGGAGTGGGCGCCGGTATCGCCCGCGTGTTCCGCGAGGCCGGGGCCACGGTCGTCACGTGCGCGCGGCGACCGTCCGACGACCCGGACTTCGTCGCCTGCGATGTGCGCGAGCCCGAACAGGTGATCGCGATGATCGACGGCATCGTCGGCCGGCACGGGCGGCTCGACGTGCTGGTCAACAACGCCGGCGGGGCGCCGGCGACACCGGCGGCCGACGCCTCCCCGCGGTTCCACGCCAAGGTCGTCGAGCTCAACCTGCTGGCCCCGCTGCTCGTCTCGCAGGCGGCCAACCGGGTGATGCAGGGGCAGCCCGACGGCGGCGCGATCGTCATGGTCAGCAGCGTCAGCGGGCAGCGGCCGTCGCCCGGCACCGCGGGCTACGGTGCGGCCAAGGCCGGGTTGGACAGCCTGACCGGCAGCCTGGCCGTGGAGTGGGCGCCGAAGGTGCGGGTCAACGCCCTGGCCGTCGGGCCCGTCCGCACCGAACTGTCCGACCTGCACTTCCCCGACCTGGCCGCGGTGGCCAAGACCGTGCCGCTGGGGCGGCTGGCCGAGCCCGAGGACGTCGGCCGCTGCGCGCTGTTCCTCGCCTCGCCGCTCGCCTCGTACGTGTCGGGCGCGACGCTGCTCGTGCACGGCGGCGGCGAGTGGCCCGCTTTCCTGACCGCGCAGTGTTCACCAGACCGGGGAGAACGATGAGGGTAGCCATCGTCACCGGCGCCGGCCGCGGCCTCGGCCGGGCCCACGCGCTGGCTTTCGCCGCCGCCGGCTACGCCGTGGTGGTCAACGACGTCGACGACGAAGCCGCGTCGGCGGTCGTGGCCGAGATCGACTCACCAGCCGTGGCCAACCGGGACGACATCGCCGACTGGGACGGGGCCGCGCGGCTGGTCGACACCGCGCTGACCACGTTCGGGCGGCTGGACGTGCTGGTCAACAACGCCGGCTTCGTGCGGGACCGGATGTTGGTCAACCTCAGCGAGTCCGAGTGGGACGACGTCGTCCGCGTGCACCTGAAGGGCCATTTCGCGCCGTTGCGGCACGCCGCGGCCCACTGGCGGGCGGAGCACAAGGCCGGCCGGGCGGTAGCGGCGCGCGTGATCAACACGACCTCGGGTGCGGGACTGCTGGGCAGTGTCGGCCAGGGCAACTACTCGGCCGCCAAGGCCGGCATCCTCGGTTTGACCTTCGTCGCCGCGGCCGAGCTCGATCGCTACGGCGTTACCGTCAACGCCATCGCGCCCGCGGCGCGGACCCGGATGACCGCCGAGACCTTCGCCGCGCAGATGGCCGCGCCGGCAACGGGTTTCGACGCCATGGCCCCGGAAAACGTGTCACCGCTGGTGGTCTGGCTGGGCAGCGAGGAAGCCGGTGACATCACCGGGCGGGTGTTCGAGGTCGAGGGCGGCCGCATCTGCCTGGCCGACGGCTGGCGTCGTGGACCCGCCGTGGAACGGGTAGAACGCTGGCCGGTCGACGAAGTCGGCCCCGCCGTGCGAGCGTTGCTCGAGAAGGCCGTGCCGCCGGAACCGGTCTACGGCGCGGGATGACCCGGTTACGCACCGGCGTTTGTTGCTAACGAAGCGACAACGGCACTGTCCATTGTGGTCACGGCGGCGCACTCTCCTGAGGAGAGCTCCACTTCGTCGCCGCTGGAGGCCGCCATGGCCAAGCCGGTTGTCCGTGTCTGCCTCGCCGCCGTGCTGATCGCCGGCGGCGTGGACCTGTCCGTTGTCGGGGCTGCCTTCGGCGCGCCCCCGACGCCGCCACAGTCCGGCGACCCACGCGCCGTCGTGCACGCCGGCAACGCCGTGACCTGTGCACAGGCCGGCCTGGCTGGCGGCATCATCTCGGTGACCGCCACTGTCAGCCAGAGCACGTACATCACCATCACCGCTGTCCCCGCCGGCACCACCGTCACCGGCGTGGTCGTCAAGGGCGCGCCCGCGTACAACGTGTACCTGCCCGGGGCGCTCGGTCTGCTGCCGTGGACCAACTTGCACCCACCGCTCGCCGGCAACAGCGGCACGCCCGCGACCATCAGCCACTGGTTCGTGTGCGGCACGAAGACGACCACCACCACCCCGCCGACGACCACCACGACAATCACGACCACGACCGTGCCGACCACGACCACCACCACGACGACTGCGTCAACAACTATGACAACAAAGCCCACCTCGTCGACGACCACGACCAAGTCGACGACAACCACCAAGAAGACGACGACCACCACGTGCCCGCCGACGACCACAACGTCGACCACGACCACGACCACGACTTCGGCCACGGGCACGACCTCGTCCACCACAACCACCGCGCCGAGCACGACCACGACCGCACCGGCCAGCACCACGACGACCACCAAGCAGGCCGCACCGCTGCCCGTACCGTCGGTCGACACCGGCAGCCGGCAGTTGGCCTTCACCGGCTTCAACGGCGGCTGGCTCATCGTGATTGCGCTGGTGCTCATGCTGGCCGGCCTGTCGCTGCTGACGGTCCCGACTCTGCTGGCCCGCCGACGCTGAGTGCCCGATCCGCCCGTCCTACCGTGCTCGCGGTAGGACGGGCGATCGCGGGCTGCGGTCGATGCGGTAGCTCGAAGCCTGTCGTGGACGGACGACGGCGCGGCGGCGTTTCGACAGGCTTCCGGGCATGGTCATTGGAACGTCCCGAACCGCGAAGCCGTGGGTTCGATGGGGCCTGCGGGCGGCCACGACCCTGGTGGCGTTGGACGCCTACGCGCAGGCGGTGCTGGCCGGTCGGTTCCTGTCCGGCGACGTCGGAATGCTGCTGGGGCACCGCTACAACGGCGCGGAAGGCGTCGCGTCGCTGTCGGTGGTGCTCATCGTGATGGCGGTGATCGCCTGGCGGGCCGGGCAGGTGTCGGGCCACCTCGTGGCGCTGTCGGTCACGTTGACGGGCCTGGTCGCGCTACAGGTGGCCATGGGGTTCAACCGGGTGCTCGGCGTGCACATCCCGCTGGGAGTGGGGATCATCGCGCTGGCGACGGTGCTGGCGGTCTGGGCGTGGCGCCGGTGAGCCGGGCGATCACCCGTCGACGCATGCTTGGGTACCTCGGCGGGGCGGCGGCGATGGGAATCGGCCTGCCGCTGCTCAGCGGCACGGAGGAGCCGGGGACGCTGATCCCGAGCCTGCTGCCGCTGCCGGCGCCGTTCCGGACCAGGCTGCCGATCCCGCGCACGCTGACGCCCGGCCGACACCCCGATCACCCGGGCGCGGACTACTACGAGATCGTCGACCAGGTCGTGGAGCACGAGATCGTGCCGGGCACGAAGACCCGGCTCTGGGCGCCGGGCGGCACGTTCCCGGGGCCCACCATCGTCTCGCGCAGCGGTCGCCCGACCGTGGTGCGACGGATCAACCAGCTGCCGATCCCGACGGTCAACCACCTGCACGGCGGCCACGTGCCCGCGGCCAGCGACGGCTTCCCCACGGACCTGGTCTATCCCGTGGACTACCGGCCGGACCACGAGGCGATGTCCGACATGCCGCCGATGGTCGACGACCCCGAGGCGGTCACCACCACCGGCCACCGCGACTACCGGTATCCCATGAGCCAGCGCGCGGCCACGCTTTGGTACCACGACCACCGGATGGGGGCGACGGGCGCCGACGTCTGGAACGGCCTGGCCGGCTTCCACCTGATCCAGGACGACGAGGAGCAGGCCCTGCCGCTGCCGTCGGGCGACCGGGACATCCCGCTGATGGTGGCCGACCGGTCGTTCGACCGGGACGGCTCGTTCCGATCTCCCGACACGGCCATGAACGGCGCCCTCGGCGACGTGATCCTGGTCAACGGCGCGCCATGGCCGGTGGCCGACGTCAAGGCCTGCCGATACCGCCTGCGCCTGCTCAACGCGTCCAACGCACGCCGTTACCGGTTCGCGCTCGACGGCCTGTCATTCGTCCAAATAGGATCGGACGGGGGCCTGCTCGAACGACCGATCACGCACTCCACAATGGACGTAGCACCGGCCGAGCGGTTCGACGTGGTGGTCGACTTCGGCGGCCACGCCGGTCGGATCGTCACGCTGACCAACGAACTCGACGGCGGGCCGGTCATGCGGTTCCGGGTCGGGGATCCGATACCGGACAACACCCACGTGCCGGACCGGCTCAGCGAAGTGCCGCTGCTGCAACGCGGCCAGGCCACCGTCACGAGGGACTTCGCGTTCCAGAAGGGACCGCGGTACTGGGGTATCAACGGCGAGCTGTTCGACCCGACCCGGCCGATCGCCACGCCCCGGCTCGGCGACTACGAGATCTGGCGGCTCGTCACCGATTTCCACCACCCGGTGCACCTGCACCTGGCCCAGTTCCAGGTGCTGTCCCGCAACGGGAAGAGCCCGGGCCCGGCCGACGCCGGCTGGAAGGACACGGTGGACCTGCGGCCGGCCGAGGTCGCCGAGATCATCGTCCGGTTCACCGACTACCGGGGCCGCTATGTGCTGCACTGTCACAACCTGGAGCACGAGGACATGGCCATGATGGCCCTGGTGACGGTGGTGTGAGATGAGACGGCAGCTGGCCGAGGCCACGGTGCTCGGCGGCACGGCGGTGGTGGGCGTGGTCGGCGTGATCGCCGAGCACGTGTACGCCAACCGCCCGCTGCCGCCGCTGGCCTGGGCGCTCGTGCTGACTGTGCTAACGGTGTCGGCGTTACCTCTGCGGCGGCGGGCCCCGGTGGCCGTGGTCGTCGCGATCCTGGCGGCGTGCCTGGTCTACCACCTGGTCGGCTACCCCGGCCTCGCGGTCGCGGCGGCGATGGGCCCGGCCTGCTACACGCTCGTCGCCGAGGGCGACGGCCGCCGGTCGCTGCTGGTCGGCGGGATCGCCGCGGCCGGGGTGCCGGTCATCTCGTACCTGCCGCCGCTGTCGCCGGGCGGGATCAGCTTCAGCGCCGTCACCGGCATCGTCACCATCCTGGTGGCCCTGCTGGCGATGGCCGAGGCGCGGCGGGCCTGGCGGTTCGCCGCCGACGAGCGACTGCGGCACGTCACCCGGGAATCCGAGCGGCGCCTGGTCGACGAGCGGCTGACCATCGCGCGGGAGCTGCACGACGTGCTGGCCCACACCATCACGCTGATCACCGTGCAGGCCGCGGCCGGCCTGGACGCGCTGCCGGCCCGGCCGGCCCACGCCGAGGAGGCGCTGCGCACGATTCGTGGCGCGGCCAAGGAGGCCATGGCCGAACTGCGCAGCACCCTGCGCGTGCTGCGCGACGTCGACGAGCTGGCCCCGCAACCGCGGCTCGACCAGGTCGGCCAGCTCGTGGCACTGGCCAGGGGAGCGGGGATCAACGTCGACCTCACGACCAGCGGCGACGGGCCGGAGCTGCCGGCCGGCGTGGAACTGGCGGCCTACCGCGTCGTCCAGGAGGCGCTGACCAACGTCATCCGGCACGCGCACGCCACCACGGCGACCGTTCGCATCGACCGCCGCGTGGACTGCCTGCACGTGGAGGTCGTCGACAACGGGGATGCCGACGGGCCGCCCGTCGACGGCCACGGCATGATCGGCATGCGGGAACGGGTCCGCGCGGTCGGCGGCTCCTTCGCCGCCGGCCCGAACCCGGGCGGCGGCTTCGCGGTGTCGGCCCGGCTGGACCTCGGAGGTGCGCGATGACCGTGCGGCTGGCCCTGGCCGACGACCAGGCCCTGGTCCGGGCCGGTTTCCGGGCGCTGCTGGAGAACACCCCGGACATCGACGTCGTCGGCGAGGCGGCGGACGGCCGGGCCGCCGTCGACCTGGCGCTGCGCACCACGCCGGACGTCGTGCTGATGGACGTCCGGATGCCCGGCCTCGACGGCATCGAGGCCACCCGGGAGATCTGCGCCCACCCGGCGCTCGGCGCGACCAGGGTGATCATGCTGACCACGTTCGAGATCGACGAGTACGTCTTCGCCGCGCTGCGGGTGGGGGCCAGCGGCTTCCTGCTCAAGGACGTCGAGCCGGACGACCTGCGCAACGCCGTCCGGGTCGTCGCGGCCGGCGAGGCCCTGCTGTCGCCGAGTGTCACCCGCCGCCTGATCGCCGAGTTCGTCGCCACACCGCAACGCACGGCGGCGCAGACCGCGCTGCTGGACAAGCTGACCGACCGCGAACGCGAGATCACGGCCCTGGCCGCCCATGGCCTGACCAACGACGACATCGCCGACCGCTTGGTGATCAGCGTGGCCACCGCCCGCACGCACGTCTCCCGGGCCATGACCAAGGTCGACGCCCGGGACCGGGCCCAGCTGGTCGTCTTCGCCTACCAGTCGGGCCTGGTCCAGCCGCGCTAGCCGACCTCGTAGGACGTCGGCGGGCGGGTGCCGTCGACGTCGGTGAAGCCGTAGCGTTCGGCCAGCTCGGACGTGGTCTGCACGCGGCCCGACCGGGCCAGCCGATCCGCGTCGGTGGCCAGACCGACGACCGCGCGACCGATGAACCGTGGGGTCTCGGCGAAGCCGACGTCGAGGATCCGGCCGTCCGGGAAGTCCAACACCGGCCGGCCGTCCTCGGTGGTGCGGGCGGCGGCCAGCAGGAACTCGGTCCGCACCAGACCCGGCCAGAGCGAGAACACCGCCACCCCATGGGATTTGAGCTGCCCGGCCATCTCGGCGGCCAACCGGTCCGTCGCCGCCTTGCCGACGGCGTAGGCCACGTTCGGCACCTGCTCGCCACGGGACGACACGTTCACGATCAGGCCACCCGACGGCATCAGCGGCACGGCGTTCACGGCGGCGACGTAGTGGGCGCGGGTGCCGAGGCCGATCACCCGGTCCCAGGCGTCGAGCGGCAGCTCCCAGAACGGCCGGGTCAGCCAGCCGGCCAGGTCCGGCGCACAGAACACGCTGTTGACCAGGATGTCGACCCGGCCCCGCTCGTCGCGGATCCGGTCGAACAGGGCCGCGGTCCTGGCATCGTCCAGGTGATCACAGGCCACCGCGATGCCGGTGCCGCCCGCGTCCGTCACGGCCTGCGCCGTCTCGCCGATCGTGCCCGGCAGCGGGCCCGCTTCGACACTGCGCCCCGTCACGTACACCGTCGCGCCGGCCGCACCCAGCTCGATGGCGATTCCCTTGCCGGCGCCCCGACTCGCGCCGGTCACCACGGCGATCTTGCCCTGAAGATCCATCCGGCCAAGCTACGTGATCACCGTGGAATTCGTGGACACCGCTGTCCGCAAGGGAATGCTCACTTGCGCGCCCGCACCGAGAACGTGATCGGCGTCGCCTCGTCGCCCTCCCCGAACCGCTCCAGGGTCAGGCCGGCGTTCATGAATGCGTTCAGCAGCCGGTGCATCGGCCAGTGCGCCGCCCCGACCCGGTTGCGCACTCCCCGGTCCGTCCAGGACTTCTTGGTCCAGCTGCCGTCGTGATAGCCCGGCGTGAGCACGACGTTGGCCGGATCCGACCGGTCCGCGAAATGCCCGCAGAAACAGGGATGCACGCCGACGTGGACAAAAACCCCGCCCGGCCGCAGCACCCGGTGCACCTCCCGCAGCACGTTCGGGTAGCCCGGCATGTCCGTGTGCACCATCACCGACACCACCGCCGGCAAGGAGTCGTCCTGGAACGGCAGGTGTTCCGCGTTGGCCCTGGCCACCGGCAACCGGCCGATGGCGTAGCCCAGCATCCCCGTGGACAGGTCGATGCCGATCGGCGTCCAGCCCAGCGATCTCGCCGCCGCCGCGTGCGCCCCCGTCCCGCAGCCGACCTCCAGGCACACCCCCTCACCCTCGCCCAGCAGGTCCGCCAGCTGCCGGTACAACCCGGGCAGCGGCTCGAAGTCCCGCTCGTACCAGTCCGCGATCTCGTCGTAAGCCGCTTCCACCCCGTCCACGCTGGCGTGAACGGGGTGGCGGGGCAACCGTGTTCGCTACCGGATGACCATCACCGGCTCCGGGGCGAAGCGGATGTCGGCGAGGGTGCCCGGCCGTAGGTCGACGGCGGCGGAGCTGGGCAGATCGCTGTCCACCTCGGTGCCGTCGGCCAACTCCACGGTGACCCGGGTGACGGGCCCGCGGAAGCTGCTGCGGGCCACCCGGACGGTGCCGGCGACGGCCGGGGTGAGCAGCACGGACTCGGGGCGCACCAGGGCGGTGACCCTGGAGCCGGCGGAGACCGCGGGCGGCTGGGTGACGGCGAGACGCTGGCCGAGGACCTCGACCTCGGCGCCGGAGGCGATGCCGCCGATGCGGTTCATGGCGCCGACGAAGGCGGCCACGAAAGGCGTGGCGGGGCGGGTGTAGACCTCCTCGGGGCTGGCGCACTGCTCCAACCGGCCGTCCCTCCAGCGCGGGGAAGATCACCAGCACCATCAGCGGGATCTGGAAGTACAGGTGCACCAAGGTGATCGTTCGCGGCGCTGGTGGTCGACGGGGTGATCTCGTCCCGGCAGGGCGCGCGCCGGGTGGTGCTGGGCGGGCCGCGGTTGCAGACGTTCAACGAGCTGGTGAGCTTCGCCCGCTGGGCCAGGGCGATCGGTGAGGAACCGGCGGGCCGGGTGGAGCGGCTGGAGCTGCGTGTGGCCGCCGAGGACGAGTGCGCGCAGCTGGAAGTGCCGCCGGGCAGCCGGGTCTACCAGCTGACCCGGGTGCGGTTCCTGTCCGGGCGGCCGGTGATGATCGAGCGGACGGCCTACCGCGAGCCGGTGGGGGCCATGGTCGCCGGCATGGACCTGGACGTCGTGTCGATCACCGAGCGGCTGGAGGACCTCGGCGTGACCTTCGCCGACGCCGAGCACCAGATCGACGCGGTGGCCGCGACCTCGCAGGACGCGCGGCTGCTGGCCGTCCGGCCGCGCACGCCGCTGCTGCGGGAACGGCGGCGCACCGCCGACCCCAACGGCGTGATGCTCGAGTGGTCCGACGATCGCTACGTCGGCGACGCGGTGGCGTTCACGGTCCGGAATTCCGCGGGTGCCAAGGCGTTGTCGCGGCTACCCTCGCAGCGGTGACGAAGAACTGGGTGGAGTGGCACGACGCGTACGACGACCCCACGTCCGGCCTGACCCGCCGGCTGGCCCATGTGCGGCGACGGGTGCTGACGGCGTTGCGGGACGCGCCGGCCGGCGAGATCCGGTTGATCAGCATGTGCGCCGGGCAGGGCTTGGACGTCTTCGGCGCGCTGGCGGAGTTCGAGCGCGCCGACGATGTGGTGGGGCGCTTGGTCGAGCTGGATCCGGCCAATGTGGCCGCCGCGCGGGCCCAGACCGACCCGAACATCGAGGTCGTCGAGGGGGACGCTTCGGTCACCTCGGCCTACTACCCGGCGGATGTCGTGTTGGCGTGCGGGGTTTTCGGCAATGTGCCCGATGAGGACGTTCGGCGCACGGTGACTTTGCTGCCGATGCTGTGCCGTGAAGGCGCGACCGTGGTGTGGACCCGCCACCACGAAGCGCCGGATCTGACGCCGTCGATTCGGGAGTGGTTCGTGGCGGCGGGTTTCGAGGAGTTGGGCTTCGACACTGAGCCGGGCTACTCGTACTCGGTCGGCACCCACCGGCTCGTGGGGAAGCCCTTGCCCTTCCAGGACACCAAGATGTTCGAGTTCGTGGGCCGGCCGTTCGACGGTCGGCGCAGCCGCACGTCGTAGCCCTGGCCGAGTTGTCGGCCGACCGGGTAGCCGATCGCGGTCAGCGCCGCGTACGCCAGCGAGTACTGACGTCGAAACCCTTGGCCAGCAACATGATCGAGGCGAAGCAGTAGAACCTGATCGGCTGCAGGATCCATATGGCCACAACAACGCCGGCCGGCGTTCGGACCGCGCCAGGGGGTTGTCAGGGCCGGCGGCGGCGCTTCGACGGCACCGGGGCCGGACGACAACCGGGCAAACGGGGGATGTCAGATTCGTTCCAGGATGCTGCCGGTGGCCAGCGCCCCGCCCGCGCACATCGAGATCAGCGCCGTGGACGCGCCCCGCCGCTCGAGCTCGTGCAGGGCGGTCGTGATCAGGCGCGTGCCGGTGCTGCCGACCGGGTGGCCGATGGCGATCGCGCCGCCGTTGACGTTGACCTTCGCCGGGTCGAGCCCGAG
>DASWRQ010000067.1:0-1882 GCA_036403095.1 Kutzneria sp.
GATCACCCTGCTGGTCGCCCAGTCCTTTCTCCTGGCGCTCGCGGCCGTACCGCTCACCCGCACCGCGATGGACCTCCTCGGCCCGCGTCAGGGCTACGCCATCGGCATCGCCTACGGCTTGTCCTGGGGCGTCGTCCAGGCCGCCAACTTCGACTTCCACGAAGTCGCCTTCGCCGTCCCCGCCCTGGCCTTCAGCCTGTGCGCCTACATCCGCCGCGAATACCGCAAGACGATCCTGTGGTCGCTGCTGCTGCTGTTCGTCAAGGAAGACCTGGCCCTGCTGGTGCCGGTCATCATCGCCGTGGTCGTGGCCCGCACCCGGCTCCGCGGCCGGCCCGGATACCAGAGCGCGGTGATCGGCCTGGGCGTCGCCTTCGGCGCCCTGCTGACCTCGGTGCTGGTGAAGATCGTCATCCCGCACTTCAATCCGGACGGCGTCTACCTGTACTGGCGGGAAGGCGGCTGCCTGGACCCCGGGCAGCACGCCGGCTTCGGCCGCCTGATGACCTGTGTGCCCGGGCAGTTCCTGGACGGCTTCGGCGTCAAGGGACGCACGCTCCTGCTGACGCTGTTGCCGGTCGCCTTCGTCGCGCTCCGTTCCCCACTGGTATTGCTCGCCGTCCCGGCTCTGTTCGCGCGCTTCGTCAACGTCGGGCCCGCCTATTGGGGCACCGATTTCCACTACAGCGTGATTCCGACGGTCGTGGTCTTCGCCGCCGCCGTGCACGGCCTGGTGCTGATGAAGCAGTCACGGGACGCGGCCGCTCGGCGCCCGAGCTCGAAAAGACCGCAGTATCAGTCCCATCCCCAGCCGCGGCGCCGGTCGCGGGCCGCCCTCCGGGCCAAGCTGCACAGCGTCGGCGACGCCCAGCTCAAGCACGGCGCCGTCGTCATGCTCGCGGTCGCGGCCGCGCTCACCCAGTCGTTTCCGCTGCAGGACCTGTGGCGTCACGAGACGTGGTTCCCCAGCGTGCACGTCGCGGCCGTCAAACGCGGCGAGGCGGCGGTGCCCTCCGGCGTCACGGTGGAGACCACGGTGACCATGCTGCCGGCCCTCGCGGCGCGTACCGACGCGCTGTGGATCGGCAACCCGAACATGGTCGAGCCGCCCGAGTACGAGGCCTTCGACATCGATCGCGCGGGCTGGAACGGACAGCCCTCGGCCCTGGACTTCGTGCGCTCGCGGCACCCCGGTCACGGTTACGAGCAGGTGTTCGCCGACCCCGCCGACAATGTCTACGTGTTCAGACGGACTGACTGAGCGCGGCCACCGGCCTCGTGAGAGGATCGCGTCAAAGCCGCGACTGTACTGAGCATTGAAGAAGGTAGGGACATCCATGGCGACCACGCGCAAGGCCGACACCCATTGGGAAGGCAGCCTGATGGACGGCAAGGGCGCCGTCACTCTGGCCTCGTCCGAGATCGGGACCTTCGACGTCAACTGGCCCGCGCGCTCGGCCGAGCCGAACGGCGTGACCAGCCCGGAAGAGCTGATCGCCGCGGCCCACTCCACCTGCTACTCGATGGCGCTCTCGCACGGCCTGGCGCAGGCCGGCACCCCGCCGACCAGTGTGGACACCCACGCCGAGGTCGACTTCCAGCCGGGCACCGGCATCACGGAGATCCGCCTCACGGTCCGCGCCTCGGTGCCGGGTCTGAGCGCCGAGGACTTCCAGGCCGCCGCCGAGAACGCCAAGGCGAACTGCCCGGTGTCGAAGGCACTGGCGGGCGTTCCGTCGATCACGCTGGACGCCGCGCTGGTCTAGACCGCTGGGGCCGACCACTGGGGCCGGCCGGAAGCGGAGGCCGCCTAGTCTGCTGAAGCCCTGGGCTTCGCAGTGTCATGCGTGAGGGCCCCGGTTCCGACCGGGGCCCTCACGCC
>DASWRQ010000068.1:0-93350 GCA_036403095.1 Kutzneria sp.
CGCCGAGGTGTGGGGCGAGGTCGGGCAGGTGTAGGCCAGCCAGCGGCCGTCGGGGGACCAGGTCAGGTCCTCGATCCGTTCGTGCGGGCTGTGATCGAGCAGCCGCGGAAGCCCGTCGTCGACCACCCACAGCTGCTGGCGGTTGGTCGCGAAGGCGACCGTGTTTCCGCGAGGTGAGGCGGCCAGTTCGGTGATCATGCCTGGCACGGGCGTCTCTGCACCGCCGAGCACAGCCACGCGCTCGTCCGGCTCGGCGTCGCCGAGGACGGCGACCAGGCGGCCGTCGGACAGCCAGTCCAGGAGGCGATATCGCACGCCCTCGGGTGTCCCGTGCTGACGTACCGGGCCGGCCTGCGGGGTCATGGTGAATGCCTGGCCGCGCACGGTCAGGGCCACCGACTGGCCGTCGGGGCTCAGGCGCGCGTCCTCGAGGTGATCGGCCGCGGACACGATCCGGCGGGCGCACTGCGACCGCGAGCCGGCGACCTCGACCGGAAGCTGTTCGTCCAGCAGGAAAAGCGAGGCCCCGGCCTGGTGCACCAGCCGCCGGCCGTCGGACGTGAGGTTACGGGCGTAATACTCCCGGTGCCCGGTGTGCCGGTGCAGGTCGGCGCCGTCGGGCCGGCACGAGTACACGTTGCCGACGCCCTCGTGATCGCTGATGAAGAAGATCCGGTCGCCGACCCAGCACGGGGTGGCCAGGTTTCCCGGCAGCGACAGCAACGGCGTCAGCGGTCCGTCCACAGTGGATGCTGTCCACAACTCGCCGGCCAGACCGCCGCGGTATCGCTTCCACCGCGCGGGATCCGCGGTGTTCCGGCCGACGACCACCCGCCCGCCCGGCCCGAACGACAGGGCGTCGGCCAGACCCGGCCGCAGCAGCCGGGGCAGCCCGCCGTCCGGCGACACCGCGAACAGCCGCAATCCGAAACCCGCCGGCTGCTCGGCCGTCGAGGCGTAGATGATCTCGCCGGTGCCCGGATGCCAGCCGACCGGCACCGACCAGAGGTCGTCCTCGCAGGTGAAGACGACCGTGTCGCCGGCGATGGTCGGACTGTGCAGGTACCCGGTCACGACAACTCCTGCACTCCTGCTCGGACCCGGTCCGCGATCTCCTGCCGTCGCGCCTGCTCCCGCTGCTTGCGGTCGCGCACCTCGTCGCGCGTCACCGTCCAATAGCACGCCGTACGCCACCGGCCGACCGTGTACGAGTCGTACTCCGCGCGCACCTGGGCGTTGGCCTCCAGCTCGGCGGCCGACAGCATCATCGTGTTGTGCGACAACACCTGGTTGATGATCACGTCCATGTGCAGCTGCTCGCGCAGGTACTCGTGCGCCGCCTCCACCGCCTTGAAGCCGAAACCGCTGCGGTAGCGGGGCAGCACCGCGAACGACAGCTCACACGCCTGGCTGCGCCAGTCGATCGACGTGATCCACGAGAAGCCCACCACCTGGCCCTTCGAGCCGCACATGGTGAACAGCCGCTTGCTGTGGTGCTGCTCGGCGATGGTCCGCCGCATGCCGTCGCCCAGCGCGCGGTCGTCGGCCGACATCGCGAAGTCGTTCAGGTTGGTCTGGTACTTGTTCTCCCGCAACAGCTCCGTGCGGATCGGGATGTCCGCCTCGGTGAAGTGCCGGACCGTCATGAACGGCACGAGTCCGCCCTCCCCACGTAGACCAGGACGTCCTGCCAGTCGTAGTTCTGCCACCGGTGCTGCGGCAGCACCCCGACCCGCTCGAAGCCACATGCCTCGAATCCCTTGCCGCCCTCCGCGTCCGCCGGCACCATGGCCACGAACGTCGTGCAGCGCTGGTAGGTCGTCAGGAACTCCAGCAACGCCCGGAGCGGCTCGGGATCGGCCGACGTGCTGGCCACGTAGGCCTGGCGCGGCTGGTCAGTGTTGGGGGCAAAGCCGACCAGCGTCTCGCCGGCACTGAACAGCTGCGCCGCCAACCCGGTCAGCTCGGCGGCGAGCAGGGAGTCGTTCTGGGTCACGGGATCGAGCCCGAGAAACCCCCGTGCGGAGTCGCCCGAAGCGCGCAGCTCGGCCACCGCGGTGTCGGTGTCGAGCCGAAGAATCTCAGTCATTGCGCACAACTCCCCAGATCTCCCGGTCCACCGGCCGGCCGTCCAGCCACGCGCTCTCCGGCAGCGTCGCCTCGCGCTGGAAGCCGACATCGGCCAGCAGCCCGACGGGCGGGTCCAGCGCCGGCGTCACCCAGCCGTACAGGCGGCTCAGGTTCAGCGTCAGGAAACCGTGCGCCACCACGGTCTTCAGTAACACGTCGAGGCTGTGCACGGCCTGCAAACCGATCTCGACCCGAGCCCGGCGGTGCACCCAGTCGAGCTCGGTGTAGCGCACGAAGCCCAGCCCGGAGGCGACGCACAGCTCCTGGCCGGGATCGGTGGGCGCGGGCACGGTGGTGGGCTCGGCCAGCATCGGCCAGTCGATCAGCGGCAGCCCGAGCAGCTCGCCGGGCAGCCAGGGGCCGGCGAGCAGGTGGGCGTCGCCGCGGCGGTATCCACGCAGTCTCATGAGATCGGCTCCCAGATCCGGGCGAACGACACGTATCCGTAGCGGCTGCCGTCGTGCACGGTGACCGCGGCCAGCGTGCCCTCCTCGCGCAGGCCGGCGTCGCGGGCGAAGGCCAGGCCACGGTCGTCGAACTCGTCGAACCGCAGAGCCAGTCGCACGACCTCGCGCCGCCACCGGTTGGCGCGCACCAGTTCCTCGAACGCGGCGCGCCACCAGCGCAGCGGCGCCGAGGCGCGCAGCCGCAGCTGCATGCTGTAGTGGCAGGCGTTGTTGGCCTCGGACTCCACGGCGTACAGGCCGACGACCTCGCCGTCGGCCAGCAGCACGTGGGTGTCCTCGTCGAGCAGCGCCAGGATCTCCCACTCCGGCCGCGTGTCGGGATCTCCGGTGCGGAAGAAGAAGTCCGGCTCGGTGAACAGGGCCAGCACGGCGTCGCGGTCGGCGTCCGAGTAAGGCCGGCTCGACCAGTGCGGCAGCTCAGTTGTCGTCATGGCCAGTCCCGATGGTGAGGCGTTGGACGGTGCTGGTGCCGTCCATGAACTCGAAGGCGTGCACGTCCCGGCACCACTTCTCCAGCAGCGGATGGTCAAGCAGCGCACCGGGTTCGAGCGCCGAGGAGGCCCAGCGCGCGGTCTCCACGGCCAGCGTGGTGGCGTGCAGCTTGCCGATCGACGGGGCGCGGCGGTCGTCCGGGTTGTTGTCGACGTCGTGCGCGCAGTCGAGCAGCAGCTCCCTGGCGGCTTCGAGCCTGGAGGTCATCAGCGTCTTCCACTGTGGACGGAGCGCGTGGACGTAGTCGCTGATGGCCAGGGCGACACCGAGGGCCTGGGCGCCGATCTGGAGGCGCATCACGTTGAACGTCCGCGCCGCACCCCAAAGTCCACGCCGTGAGGCAGGCAAGTGCGCGCCCAGCAAGGATTCTCGTGACAGCTCGACGCCGTCGAAGCTCATCTCGCCGAGGGCGGCCCCGCGCAGGCCGAACATCGTCAGCGCACGGCCGGCGTAGCCCGGACTCGGGTTGCGCACGACCACCGCGCGGATGGACAGCGGAGTCGGGCCGGTGCGGGCGAAAACGACGCCGATACCGCCGCGATGGGCGTTGGCCACGTACTTCTTGCCGCCGTGCAGCCGAAAGTCCTTGTCCAGCCGGGTCTTCATGGCAGTGGCGTCGCTGCCGCAACTCGGCTCGGTCATGCCGAAGAAGGTCCAGGGCCGCTCGTCGGCCAGCACTCGGTAGAACGCCTCCTGCTGCGACGGGCTGCCCAGCGCGTCGACGGCCAGGCCGGCGAGCGAGGGGGCGCGGCAGATGTTGAGCACGCCGGCGTCGCCACGCGAGAACTCGATGTTGGCGGCCGTGCGCGCGAGGCACGTCTCGGTGTACAGCTCGGCGCATTTGGGCAGGTCAGCGCTACGAAAGTCGGGCGGCGTGGCGATGTCCCGGATGATGTCCAGTGCCGGGATGTCCGGCACGAGGCCGGCGTCGACGGCCATTGCGTGCGGCCGCAGCTCGGCCGCCAGCTCGGCGGCCAGGCCCTGGAGTTCGTCCGACGAGGTCATGAGGCACCGACCCAGCAACTGGCCGTGAGTCGGGACAGGTGCACGTCGAACATGGCGCCCCCGTCAACGAACCCGCTGGCCCCCAACAGCTTCGCGAGCTCCCAGTCCACCGTGGTCAGCCGCTCGTGCACATCCCTTACGGCGTCCGGACAATCGCCGGCGACCGTCAAGGCGCGGCGAACGGCCTCGGTGGCCACGTGCGCATCGGCCAAAGTGCCTTGTACCAGCTGTTTGCCGATGGTCGGCTCACCGCCGACCGTGCGCGCGGACAGGTGCGCGACGACCCGCCTGGCGAGCCGGCGAGTCAGTCCTAACCGGACGCCGGCCAGCCGTGCGGCGACCGCCGTCGATTCCGGGCCGTCAAAGGGTTCCGCGCGCACGAAGCCGACGCCTTGCTCGGAGCGCAGCACGATCGTGCCCGCGGGCACGGACGTCAGAGGCACCGCGGCCACCCGGCCGGGCGCGTTGTCGAGGGCCGCGCCGGTGAGTGCGAGGCCGGCGGACAGGCCGCCGTCGTGGCCGGCCCGCTCGCATTCCGCGATGGTGTGGCGCATCGATCTCCTCCGGACGCGAGTATTCGGGGGAATGCGCCGCCAGGCCAGGCGGCGCATTCCCCCGGAAAAAGAGAGGCGAGATCGGCGGTGCGACGAGCGGGATTCGCACCCGCCGCACCGCCGCACATCACGACTGCTTCACGGACTCCTTGACCGACTGCTTCACGCTCTGCTTGACCGACTGCTTGACGGACTGCTTCACCGACTGCTTGACGGACTGCTTCACGCTCTGCTTGACGGACTGCTTGACCGCGGCCTTGGTGTTCGGCATCGTGTGCACGCCTCATTCCTTGGTGTGTTAATTGATTTCCCCGGTTCGGCCTCTCGGCGTCGCCGGGGATGCCAAAAGATTCGCCTGTCGAACCAGGCCCTGTCAACGGATTGTGCTGGCAGCTATTTCCCGGAAACAACATGACAGTGCGCAACACTGCCGTGGTGTGCATTTACGGGTCACTATCTGGCTATCGACACGTGAGGAGGTCACGATGGTCGCGAAGAGCGCGGACCTGTGCTGGGGGCAGCGGCACCACGTGCTGCACTACCTCCAGACGCCGGCCGAGGCCCGGCACGACATGCACATCGCGATCAACCACCCCGTGCCCGCGGGCACGACGGTCGCCCACGTGCGCTCGGCCTTGACCTACCTGGTGCGCCGGCACGAGATCCTGCGCACCACCTACGACCTGTTCGCGAAGCCCTGGCCGCAACAGGTCGTGCAGCCGCCGGCCGCGCCGACCGTGTACGTCTGCGGCGCCACTCCGGCGGAGCTGATCACGCGGCTGACCGAGGAACCGTTCGACATCACCACGGAATGGCCGATTCGCGCCGGCGTGATCGCCGACGGCGACGCCGTGCGCCGGCTGCACCTGGTGTTCAACCACCTGTCGCTGGACGACGTCAGCCTGGGCACGCTCACCGCCGAGCTGGACGCGGTGCTGGCCGCGCGGATCGCGCGCCGTCCGATCCAGCTGCCGCCGGTCGTGCACCAGCCGGTCGACCTGGCCCGGCACGAAGCCACGCTCGAGCCGTCTCTCGATCACTGGCGGCGTACGGTTTCCGAGCTGCCCCAAGACATCTACACCCACCGCCGCACCGGCGCGGCCGGGTCGCACGCTGCTTCGTTCACGGCGCCGTCGCTGCTGGCCACGGCCCGGGCGATCGCCGCCGAGCACAAGGTGTGGCCGTCGGCCGTGCACCTTGCCGCCTATGCGATCACCGTCGCCGCCTACACGGGCGAGCCGAAGGTCGCCTTCCGGATGTACACCAGCCAGCGCGAAGCGAGCGGCTACGAGCACGTGCTCGGCTGTGCCTCCTACCCGACGCTGGTGGTGATCGACACCGCCGGCGCCTTCGCCGAGGTGATCAAGCAGGCGGCGCAGCGCGTCGAGGAGGCCATGGCCTACGCCCACGTGCCGTACGACCTGGTCATCGAGCTCGTGGCGCAGGCCGGCCAGCCGCGCGTGGAGTCGGAGCTGAACTTCCTGAACTACGCGCCGCGATCGTGCCGGGCCAACCGTGATCGCTTCGTCTGGAACGCGGAGCCGGTGCACTGGGCCAAGTCCGGCGGCGACACCTACTTCCGGGTCTACGAGTGGTGCGACGGCACGACGCTGGCCCTGCAGGCGATGGCCGACGTGATGAGCCGCGACGACGTGGAGCGCTTTCTGCGCGGCTACGCGGCGCTGCTCCGGACCGGCGCCACGCCGACGTTTTCGAGCAGGCCGGCCACGCCGGCCGCGACAACAGATGTTGTCGACGCCGATGAGGAGGCGGTGCGGGCGCTGGTCGAGGCCGTGGCCGAGGTCAACGGCCTGGACCACGTGGACCCGGCCGTCAGCTACCTGGCGGCCGGCGGCCGGGCGCTGCTGCTGCCGCTAACGGTCAAGGCGTTACGTGACAAGGGATGGGACGACGTGTCGCTCGGCCGGCTCGCCAGCGCGCGGCCCCTGCGGACGATCGCCGACGAACTGAGGAGAGCGATGAATTTCGTCGAACGACTGAAGAAGGACCTGACCGGCGACGAACACGCCCGCTTCGTGTTCGTCAACAACTTCGAGGTGGAGCGGAGCTGGGCGGTCGGCGAGCCGAAGCTGCCCGGCGCCGGCATCGCCTTCGCCGGCGCGACCGTCAACCGCATGGAGGAGATGGGCGCGCTGCTGGCCGACGCCGGCGACGTGGTCGTGCTCAAGGCCGCGATGGACGACGAGTTCGCCGCCTACCTCGGCCGGCTCGGCGCCGCCGCCGGCCGGACCGTCAACGCCGAGGTCAGCAGCCCGGAGCTGATGGTCACCGAGGACGCGCTCAACTCCCCGCTGCTGCTGGACGAGCTGCGCAAGCTGGCCGACGGCCGCACCTATCTGATGCCGCTGGGCATCTCCGCGGCCGAGGAGGAGCTGGCCAAGGAGACCGGACTGCCGCTGGCCGGCGCCACCGCCCAGACCTGCAAGGCGGTCAACGGCAAGATCTTCAGCCGCCAACTGGTCTCGGACATCGGCATCCGCGAGGTGCCGGGCCGGATCGTGCGCACGGTCGGCGAGCTGCGCCCGGCGCTGGACGAGCTGTTGGCCGACGGCGGCCGCGTGGTCGTGAAGGAATCCCTTGGCGTGTCCGGGCGCGGCATGGTCGTCGTGGCCGACGAGAAGGCCGCGAGCCGGCTGCTGCGGCTGATCGAGCGTCGCGGCCTGGACGCGCCGGCCAACCTCGTCGTCGAGACGTGGATCGAGCACGCCCAGGACCTCAACTACCAGTTCGTGGTGTCGCGCAACGGGAACGTGCGCTTCGAGACCGTGAAGGCGGCCGTGCTCAAGGACGGCGTCCACCAGGGCCACCGCTTCCCGGTCGAGCTGCCGCCGGCCGCCGCGGCCGAGCTCCAGGAGGCCGTGCAGAAGATCGGCCGGGCGTTGCACGAGGAGGGCTTCTTCGGCCTGGTCGGCGTGGACGCGATGCTGGCCACCGACGGCACGCTCTACCCGTGCCTGGAGATCAACGCCCGGTTCAACATGTCGACCTACCAGAGCCGGATCGCCGAGCGGTTCATCCCCGACGGCGCGCACGCCATCGCCGCCACCTTCGGGCTGCGCCCGTCCCGCGTGCACACCTTCACCGAGGTCGCCGCGGCGCTCGGGGACCTGCTGCTCGACGAGGGCCGCACGACCGGTGTGCTGGTCAACAACTTCGCGACGCTGAACGCCGCCGCCACCGACGGCAGCTTCCACGGCCGGCTCTACGCCATCTGCGTCGCCGACAGCGCCGACGCGGCGCTGGAACTGCGCCAGGAAGCCGAAGCACGCCTGCAAGCGATGGTGGGGAACCAGTCATGAAGATCCAGGGCATCGAGTACGAGGAGCTGGCCCAGCAGTTCGGCACGCCGCTCTACGTCTACGACGGCGACGTGCTCACCGACACGATCACCGGGCTGCGCAACGCTCTGCACCCCAAGTTGGAGATCTTCTACTCGCTCAAGGCCAACCCGAACGTCAGCGTGTATGCCGCGCTGAAGGCCGGCGGCGCCCGCGCCGAGGTCTCGTCGCTGGTGGAGCTGCGCACGGTGCTCCAGGCCGGCACCGCGCCGGAGGACATCGTCTTCCTCGGCCCGGGCAAGAGCGAGTGTGAGCTGCGGGCCTGCGTCGAGACCGGCGTGTACGCCATCGTCTGCGAATCCTTCGACGAGCTCGACCACATCGAGCGAATCGCCGCGCAATGGGGCGTGTACCAACGGGTTCTGTTGCGGATCAACCCGGCGCTGGCGATCAGCGGCTCGCGGCTGACCATGGGCGGCAAGCCCCGCCAGTTCGGCATCGACGAGGCGCAGGTGCTGGCCGCCGGCGACCTGTCGGCCAAGTACCTGCACGCCGATGTCGCCGGCATCCAGGTGTACATGGGCACCCGGATCCTCGACGCGGACGTGGTCGGCAAGAACACCCGCTACATCCTCGACCTGGCCGAGCGGGTCGCCGAAGCGTGCCACATCCGTCTGGACACCGTGGACATCGGCGGCGGGCTCGGTGTGGCCTACTTCGACGGCGAGCAGGACATCGACGCCGTGGACGTGGCCACCGAGATCAACCCGCTGCTGGACAAGTTCGTCGGCGCGCACCCGGAGACCCGGCTGATCATGGAGTCCGGCCGTTTCCTGGCCGGCCGCGCCGGCGTCTACGTGATGGGCGTGCGGTACGTGAAGGAGTCGATGGGGGAGCGCTTCGCCATCGCCGACGGCGGCACGCACCACCACATGGCGGCGGTCGGCATCGGCTCGTTCGTCAAGCGCAACTTCCCGGCGGCGCTGCTGTCCAGCCGCGAGGACGTCGGCGAGAGCGAGTCGTGGAACGTCACCGGCCCGCTGTGCACGCCCAACGACTCGGTGCTCAAGCACGCCGACCTGCCGGCCCTGCGGCCCGGCGACCTGATCGGCATCCTCAACTCCGGGGCGTACGGGCCGACGGCCTCGCCCGGTCTGTTCCTCAGCCACGGCTACCCGGCCGAGGTACTCGTCACCGGCGGGCAGGCGCACCTGGTGCGCCGCCGCGACGACGCGGAAGACCTGCTTCGGCACCAGATCCTGGTCACCCCCAGCAACTGAACGACACTGAAAGGGAGTCCCGATGAACCGCGAAGAGATCGTCGCGCACCTGCGCGTCGCCCTGTCGGCCGTGCTCAACAAGGAGGTCGGCGCGCTGTCGCCGGAGTCCCGCCTGTTCGAGGACCTGGCGCTGGACTCGACCAGCGTGATCGAGCTGCTGATGTCGCTGGAGGACACGATCGGTCTGGAGATCGACCCGGACGAGCTGGGCCCCGAGGTGTTCCAGACCGTGGGCAGCCTGACCGACTACATCGAGCACGGCTTCGCCAAGGCCGCGGTCTGACGATGCCGATCGGACTGTCCAAAGTGGCCGTCCAGCTGCCCGGACGGTCCGAGCCGGTGCCGGACATCCTGCTGCGCGCCGGGCGGGACGCCATGGAGCGCAAGATGTTCGCCAAGGTCCACGGCCTGCGGGAGAGCCCGACGCTGGCCGACCACGAGCAGCTCGAGGACCTGTTCGTGGCGGCCGGCCGGGTCGCGCTGGACGGCGGCACGGCCGGGCTGGTGCTCTACGGCCACACCATGCTCACCCAGGAGTTCGGGCTGCGCGGCGGATTCCCGGACCGGGTGCGGGCCCGGCTGGGGCTTTCCGGCAGCCGGTTCTTCGGGATCTCGCACGTGAACTGCACATCGGTGTTGCGCTCGCTGGATCTCGCCCGGCGGTACCTGGCCCGTTATCCCAAGGAGCGGGTGCTGGTGCTGGGCGGGGACCACGGCAGCGTGCACGATGTGGCCCGCGTGATCCCCGGCATCGCCATCGGCGGCGACGGGGTCGTCGGCCTCACGGTCGCGGCGCAGGGCCGCTACCGGTATCTCGGCGGCGTGACCAGTCGTGACCTGCGGTTCCACCGCAACATGCGGATGTCGCAGCGGGAGGCCGAGGAGTTCAGCCGGGTCTGCTGCGACGAGACCGTGAACACGCTGCACCGAGCCGTCGCCGCTGTCGGCATGAGCGTGGACGAGCTGGACTGGGTGCTGCCGCACCTGTCCAACCGGATGTTCTGGGGCAGCGTGAGCCGGCGCGCCGGCATCCCCCGGGAGAAGGTCCTGCTGGACCTGATCCCGTTGTGCGGGCACAACTTCGGCGCGGACGCGCTGATGGCGCTCGACCACGCCGACCGCACCGGCCGGCTGCGCCCCGGTGACCGCTGCGCCCTGGTCTCGGTGGCCCAAGGCGCGTACTTCCACACTGCGATCGTCGAAGTCGAGGAGGACTCATGAGCACTGTTCTCGAGCAGTGCGAGCGGATCGCGCGGGACGAGGGCCTGGCCGCCGGCCTGGCCGCCGCGCTGTCGGGCACCGAGGTCACCGCCGCCGCGCCCGGAAGTTACGCCGCCGTGCCATCATCCAGCGTTTCTGATGACGCGGAGATCCGCACGCACAGCCTGGCCGACCGCGAGGACATCGTGTTCCTGGCCTGCCCGGGCGAACGACCGGCCGCGGACTACACGCTGGCCGAGATCGGCCGGCTGCTGGCCGCCGTGCGCATCGGCACCGTGCGACGCCTGCTGGACGCGGCCATCGCCTACCTGTCCGAGCGCACCGTCGGCGACGAGCCGCTGATCCGCAAGCAGCTGATCACCGGCACGGTCGGCGACGTCGCCGCCGAGCTGGAGCTGGCCCGGGCCTACGCGTCCGTGCCGCTGGCCCCGGACGCTCTGGCGGACCTGCATTCCAAGCTGGACGAACTGGGCTGGCAGGTGACGCAGCTGTTCGGCGCGGCCGGCTACATCGCCGACCACCCGGTGCGCGCGCTGTACGTGTCGGCGCTGGTGGCCAACACCTGGATCGACCGGAAGGGAGCGGCGTGATGATCGAGCTCGACGAGCGGCTGCGGGCCGTGCGCGACGACTGCCGGGATGCCGTCGAGGACATGCGCTCCCGGGCCCTGTCCATCGACGCCGACCCGGACGACATGGAGCAGCACTTCAACTCGCCCGTGTACACCATGATCCGGCTGTCCAACACGCCGCCGGAGTACCGCGAGTCCGTTCCCGGCGGATACCGCCTGATGCGGGCGAAGTCCGTGCTTGAGGACATCGTCGGCATGGTCGAGCTGGCCCGCGGCGACATGTCCACCATGTTCGCCTGCCCGTGCCCGGCGCTGGCCGGCGTGTACGTCAGCCTGCTCGGCAACCCGGCGCAGCAGGAGAAGTTCTACACCCGCCTGCACGGCGGCCGGACCTGGACGTTCTTCGCGATGAGCGAGCCGGGGCACGGCAGCGACGCCACGAACATGCAGACCAGGCTGGAGAAGGACGGCAACGGCGGCTACCTGATGTACGGCGCCAAGCGCTACATCGGCCACGGCGCGCGCGGCGGCATCGGCCTGGTCTTCGGTCGTACGGGCCGGTCCGCGCTGTCCATCCGGGCCGCGATGGTCGAGGTGCCGGCCGAGGGCTTCCAGGCGCAGCGGCTCGACACGGTCGGCCTGCGCGGCGCGTACCTGTCCGAGTTGCGGTTCGACGGCGTGCCGGTGGCCGCGGACATGCTGCTGGGCGAGCACCTGCCGGTGACGCGGCGTGGGATCTGGGGCGCGGTCAAGACGTTGAACAACATGCGGATCCAGATCTCCGCGTCCGCGGTGGGCACGGCGATGGCCATCACCGAATACGTGGCCGAGCACCGGAAGAACGCCCCCGGCGTGGACCTGGCGCTGGCCCGCGCGGAGGCCGGCAAGCAGCTGATCTTCCAGGCGGCGGCCCGGCTCGACGCCGACCCGGAGCGCGGCTACTTCGCCAGCGCGTCCAAGCTGAGCGCGGTGCGGATGGCCCAGCAGACGGCCCAGTGGGCCATCGCGTCCATCGGCCCGGCCGGCCTGATCGAGCACCCGCTGCTGGAGAAGTGGACCCGGGACGTGCGGGCCTTCGAGTTCATGGACGGCACCAGCAACATCCAGCGCCTGCACGTGGCCCGCGGCTACCAGTCAGGAGACGCAGATGGCTGACCTGAGCATCACGCGGTTGTGTGCCGCGGTTCGGACGCACACCGATTACCTGCCGCTGACGGCGTTTCCGGACGACCTGCTGCCCAAGCAGCGGGTGGAGGCGGCGATCCAGGAGGGTATTCCCGTTGAACACCTCATCGTCGTCAACCCGGCCGACTCCGATCTGCCCGAGCTGAGCGACCTGGCACTGGCCGCGGTCGGCGTGCCCGACGACGACCAGCCGCTGTTCCTGATCCGCTCCGGCCCGCTGCGCGACCCGATGGTCACACTGCTGGCGCGCATGGTGCTCAAGTTCGGCTGGCGCGGTGAGGACATCGGCATCACGCACCTGGACGAACTCGGCGGCACAGTGGGATTCGAGCTGCTGGACTGGGCGATTCCCGACGTGGCAACGGTGCTGATCTGCGACGAGCCGGTGTTCGCCGACGCCCGCGTCGGCACCGGCCGCTTCGCCACCGTGGGCCTGCGTGTACGGCAGGGACCCGGTCCGCTGCTGGTGCTCGACGCCGGCGAGGGCGCTCCGGAGTCCTTTTCGGACGTCGAGTGGCGCTTCACCGGGTCCGGCGCCTGCGACGGCTGGCTGGACGTGCACGCGGCGCTGAGTGCCGGCGACATCGCCGACGGCGACCGGATCCTGTTGCACACCAAGGGACCGCTGCGCGAGGGCTGGCTGCTGGCGCAGGTCGTGGACGCGGCGGCCGTGGAGCTGGCATGAAGATCGCCGTCGACCTGCTGTCGGTGTCCCGGTTCAGCCGGGTCGCCGAGCACCGCCGCTACCGCGGGCTGGTGTTCACCGAGGCCGAGCTGGCGCAGGCCGGCGAGCCCGGCACGGCGCGGCACGCCGAGCGGCTGGCCGGTCGGTTCTGCGTCAAGGAGGCCGTGTGCAAGCTGCTCGGCCGTGGTTTCGGACAGGGCCTGCGCTGGCGGGACATCGAGGTGATCGCGGACGAGTGGGGAGCACCCGCGGTGACCCTGCACGGTGGCGCCGAGCGGCTGGCCGACGCCGCCGGCCTCGGGGACGTCGCGGTCTCCATCACCCATCAAGTCGATCTTGTCGTCGCGGTGGCCGCCGCCGTGCGGAAGGGAACGTCATGACCAGGAGCATCGCCACCGAGGGCGTGCTGCACGGCTGGTTCCTGCGCAGTCTGCGCCGGAACCCGGCGGCGGTCGCGCTCCGGGTGGCCGGAGAATCGTATACGTATCAGCAGATCCACGACCATGCGCTGGCGCTGGCCGGCGAGTTGGTCGCCCGAGTGGGCACGAAGCCCCGGCGGGTCGGGCTGCTGGCCAGCCACACCGAGCTGGCCTACGCCGGCATTCTCGCCGCCGGTTACGCGGGCGCCTCGGTGGTGCCGCTGAACCCGGGCTTCCCGGCCGAGCGGACCCGCGACATGATCACCGCCGCCGCCATCGACGCGCTGCTGGTCGACGACAACGGGCTGCCGCTGCTGGGCGACTTGGGGTCCGCGCTCGACGGCACGCCGGTGATCACGGAACTTTCCGCGCCGCCGTTGGAGCACCCGTGCACGGCCGAACCGGACGACATCGCGTACATCATGTTCACCTCCGGCTCGACGGGGCGGCCCAAGGGTGTGCCGGTGCGGCACCGCAACGTCGAGTTCTACCTGCGCTTCGTGCACGACCGCTACGGCTTCGGCCCGTCGGACGTGTTCTCCCAGACCGGCGAGCTCACCTTCGACCTGGCGATGTTCGACATCTTCAGCGCCTGGGGGAGCGGCGGGACGCTGGTGTGCATGCCGCCGCAGGCTTTCGTGGCGGTGCCGCAGTTCGTGCGCAAGTACGGCATCACCGTCTGGTGTTCGTCGCCGAGCGTCATCTCCTTGGTGCGGCGCATGGGAAAGCTGACGCCCGGCTGCATGCCGTCGATGCGGCTGGCGGTGTTCTGCGGCGAGCCGCTGCTGCGTGACGACGCCGCCGACTGGCAGGCCGCGACCGGCGGGCTGGTGGAGAACCTGTACGGCCCCACCGAGCTGACGATCTCCTGCAGCGTGCACACCTGGGATCCGGTGACCTCGCCGGCCTTGTGTGTCAACGACATCGTGCTGATCGGCACCATGCACCCGGGTCTGGACCACGTTCTCGTCGACTCGGAGGGGGTCGTCGGGGCGGAGTCGGGTGAGCTGTGCGTGACCGGTCCGCAGATGTTCCCCGGCTACCTGGATCCCCGTGACGACGAGGGCCGGTTCATCGAGCACGACGGCCGGCGCTGGTACCGTACGGGCGACATCGCGCGGCGGGAGCCCAACGGCGAGTTGGCTTTCCTCGGCCGGCGGGACCATCAGGTCAAGATCCACGGGGTGCGGGTCGAACTGTCCGAAGTGGAGAGTGGCCTACGCCGGCTGGGCGGCGTCAACGACGCCGTGGCGATCGCCCTGGACGGCGAGCTGTACGCGTTCTACCTGGGGCAGGAGCGGCGTGCCGCCGACCTCATGGAGGAGATGGGCACCTTCTTCCCCCGGTACCTGATCCCGTTGCATTACCAGCATCTGGCCGAGTTCCCGTTGAACAGCAACCGGAAGACCGACCGGCCGGTGCTCACCGCCCAAATCAGAAGCGGCCAGATCAGAAGAGGCCAGCTCGGGAGCGGGTCGTGAGCGTCGGGCTGTCGCGGGTGGCGGTGCGGCTGCCGAGCTGGGTCGAGCCCGTCGACGACATCATGGTGCGGGCCGGCCGGCCGGTGACCGAGCGCAAGATGTTCACCAAGGTGTACGGGCTGCGGGACATCCCGTCGCTGGCGCCGGGCGAGCTGTACGAGGACGTCCTGGTCGAGGCCGGCCGGGCCGCGCTGGCCGGCGGCACCGCCGATCTGGTCCTCTATGGACACACGATGCTGATGGCCGAGACCGACCTGTGCGCCGAGTTCCCCGACCGCCTCCGGGCCCGGTTGGGCCTGAGCGACAGCAGGTTCTACGGTCTGTCCCACATCAACTGCGCCTCCGTGCTGCGGTGTGTCGAGTACGCCCGGCTGTTCCTGGCTCGGGCCGGCGCTTCCGGCGATGAGCGGGTGCTCGTGCTCGGTGGCGATCAGGGCAGCGTCGGCGACGATGCTCGCGTCATCGCCGGCACGACCGTCAGCGGTGACTGCGCCGCCGGCGTGATCGTGCACAGTGGACAGACGGCCCGGTACCGCTACCTCGGCGGCGCCGGCGGGCGGGATGCCCGGTTCCACCGCAACATCCGGATGACCAAGGAGGAGAACGCCTTGTTCGCCCAGGTGTGCTCCGCCCAGGTCGTGGAGACCGTCGACCGGGCGGCGGCGTCCGCCGGCATGACGCTCGACCAGCTCGACTGGGTGCTGCCGCACCTGAACAACAAGATGTTCTGGCGGACGTTCAGCATCCAGTCCGGGATCCCGCGGGACAAGATCTGCCTGGACCTGATGCCCGAGACCGGGCACAGTTTCGGGGCCGACGCCCTGATGGCCATGGAGCACGCCGACCGGACCGGCCGGCTGCAGCCCGGCGACCGCTGCGCGCTCATCGCGATCGGTCAGGGCGCGTACTTCCAGGCGATGATCATCGAGGTGCTCGCGGACTGACCGGCGACTCCGGCGTGCTGCAGCTCCCGAGTGCGGTCCAGGGTGATCGAGCCGCTCAGCCGGCGCTCGCTGAGCCCCTTCACCAGCGCGGTGAGGCGCTCGGCGGCGTCGGCCGCCCACACGCGGGCCGGTGTCCTGCACCGACTACTTCACCGATGACCTGCGGCACGCCGTCCTGCGGTTCCAGACGGACAAGGGCCTCACGGCCGACGGCCTGGTCGGGTCGAAGACGTGGGAGGCGATGCTGTACGAGGCGGACGCCTGTGAGCCGCCGGCCCGGTCGGACGGCGGCGTGCAGGTGGTGGCCACCGACGGCGGCGTGGTTGGCGCGGGCACGGCTCGGCTGGTCAGTCGATTGGGCGGCGCGGCGGGAGTTCGGCTGGTACTACACGATCGGCGTCGATGTCGGCGCGATCCTGGGCGTCTCCGCCGGCGCGTGCGCGACCTTCGTGGCCGGCGGCCCGGGCAACTTCGCCGGGGACTGCTACGCGCTCGCGGCGACCGCCGGCGAGCTCGTGTACGGCGGTGTCGAGGCGATCTTCAAACCGGCCGGCAGTTCGTGGGGTCACGCCCTCAACTCGGGACAACGTCCCTGGACATCACATCTAGGCCGGCATCGTCAGGCGGGACGCGGCCAGCACGCCGGCCTGGAAGCGGCTGACGGCGTCGAGGTTCTGCAGCAGGGCGGCGATGTGCCGCCGGCACGTCCGCACCGACATCCCCAGCCGGCGGGCGACGACCTCGTCGGTCAGGCCCTGCGCCATCAGCCGGGCGACGCTCTGCTGGAGGTCGTCGATGGCGTCGGCGTAACCGTTGTCCTCGGCGGCGAACGGTGTTGCGTTGTCCCAGAGCTGCCCGAACATGTCCAGCAGGAACCGCACGACATTGCGGTCGCGGACCCGCCGCGCGGTCGGGTAACCGTCCTCGTCGAAGCTGAACATGACCGCCAGCGTTCGGTCGAACACCACGGCCGCCTGCGGAACCTGGCTGAGGGTGCGGATCTCGGCGCCGTCGGTGATGAGGCGCTTGGCCTTGGCGCGGGTGGCAAAGCCGGCGCGGCTGCGGTGCGGGCACACCACCCGCACGGACACGGCCCGCTCCAACACCGAGTAGCACGGGGCGAGCAGCTCGTCGAGCAGCTCATCGTCGTCGTGGCCGGGCCGCAGCACGACCATCTCGTCCCGGCACACCTCGGCGGCCAGCTTGAACAGCCCGCGGATCTCGGCCACGCCCTCCAGGCTGTCGATGGCCCCGACGGGCTCGCTGACCTCGACCGCCGGCCGGGTGATCGCGTCGATCCGGTCGCGCAGCCGGTCGGCCAGCTCCCGCCGCTGGTACATGGCCCGTTCGACCGGCGAGATCAGCAGCGTCGCCGCCACCTCGGGGTCCATCGGCAGGTACCGGCCGGTCGACCCGTCGGTGCGAAGCAGGTGCAGCTCGACCAGGCGCGTCACGGCGGCGAACACCTCGCCGGTGGGCAGCGCGAGGTCGGCGGCGGCCCGCTCCGGCGAGACGATCTCCCCCAGCCGCACGGCGTAGCGGTAGATGTCGGCCTCAAGGTCGTCGGGCACACCGTCCACAGTGGGCAGTGGCCCGAAGGTAACCACGGACATGTCGCCTCCAAGTCCTTGTGCTCAGTGGCGTCAACCGTGTCAAACGATCTTCTCGCGCCACTACTGCTCCGCAACTGCCCTCTTGATGGCGCGGTGATGGTGGCTTGAGCGAGCCGCGTGGTCGACTCGCTCAAGCGTCCGCCAGATCCCGCAGCCGAGTGAGGAACCCATGGACATACCGCGCTCCTTCCGCAAGACCCTGCTGGCCCACCTGCCCTACGCGGTCAACGAGGCGTTCACCGCCGCCGACGACCTGGCCGCGCTCGGCCTGAACTCGATGGGGCTGGTGCAGCTGCTGACCGACCTGGAGGAGACCTTCGGCCTGGAGCTGCCGGACGAGCTGATCACGGAGGAGACCTTCGCGACCGCCGGCTCGCTGTGGGCCACGGTGTCGGAGCTGCTGCCCGCGGAGCAGTTCAGCGATGCGTGAGATCCGGGTCGACCAACTCCTCGATCGCGGGGAGCCGGATCGGCCGGCGCTGACGTTCAAGGACGTCACGCTGAGCTACCGCGAGCTGGGGGAGCGGGTCGCGCGGCTGGCGGCCGGCCTGCGCGGGCTCGGGGTGCGGCGGGGCGACCGGGTGGCGGTGTATGCCGAGAAGCGCATCGACACGGTTGTCGCACTGCTGGCCATATCCGCGGCGGGCGCCGCCTTCGTGCCGGTGAATCCGCTGTTCAAGGCCCGGCACCTGGCCCACGTCGTGCAGGACTGCACGCCGCGGCTGGTGATCACCACGCCCGAGCGCCTGGACACGGTCCGTGAGGCGACGGACATCGAGACGGTGGTCTTCGGCGATGATCAGTGGCGGACGCTGACCGGGTCCGAGCCGTCGACAACACCTGTTGTCATTGACCAGGACGTCGCCGCGATCATGTACACCAGCGGCAGCACCGGCGGCCCCAAGGGCGTCGTGCTCTCGCACCGCAACATCCTCGCCGGCGCGGAGAGCGTCGCGAGCTACCTCAAGCACCGCGCGGACGACGTGATCCTGGCGGCGCTGCCGCTCAGCTTCGACGCCGGCTTCAGCCAGCTGACCACGTCTTTTCTGGCCGGCGCGCACGTCGTGCTGGTGAACTACCTGCTGCCGCGCGAGGTCGTGAAGCTCTGCGTCAAGCACGACGTGACCGGCCTGACCTGCGTGCCGCCGCTGTGGTTGCAACTGATCACCCAGGACTGGCCGGCCACGAGCCTGCGGTACTTCGCCAACACCGGCGGCCGCATGCCGCGGGCCACCCTGGCCCGGCTGCGGGAGATCTTCCCGGCCGCCGAGCCGTACCTCATGTACGGCCTGACCGAAGCGTTCCGCTCCACCTATCTTGACCCGGCCGAGGCGGACCGCCGCCCGGACTCGATCGGCAAGGCCATCCCCAACGCCGAGATCCTCGTCGTCCGCCCGGACGGCACGCCGTGCGAGCCCAACGAGCCCGGCGAGCTCGTGCACCGCGGAGCCCTGGTGGCGCAAGGCTATTGGCGCGATCCCGTACGCACCGCCGAGCGATTTCGCCCGCTGCCCACCAGTTACGGCACGGAGGTCGCCGTCTGGTCGGGTGACACCGTGCGGGCCGACGAGAACGGCTTCCTGTACTTCGTCGGCCGCGGCGACGACATGATCAAGACCTCCGGCTACCGGGTCAGCCCGACCGAGGTCGAGGAGGCCGCCTACGCCACCGGCCTGGTCGGCGAGGCGGTCGCGCTCGGCGTCGACGACGAGCGGCTCGGCCAGCACATCGTGCTCGTCGCGACGCTGCTCGGCGACGCTGACGAGCTGCGGAAGGCGCTTTCCGAGGCGCTGCCGGCGTACCTGCAACCGCAGCGCATCGACGTGCGGGAGCAGCTGCCCAGGTCGGTCAACGGCAAGTTCGACCGGCACCTACTGGCCAAGGAGCTGTCGTGTTAGAAGCCACCGACCTGACCAAGAAGTACGACGAGGTGCAGGCCCTGGCCGGGTTCAGCCTGGCCGTGGCGGCCGGCGAGATCTGCGGGCTGGTCGGCCACAACGGGGCCGGCAAGACCACCTTCGTGGACATGGTGTCCGGGCTGCTCAAGCCGGACAGCGGCGCCGTGCTGGTGGACGGCGTGGCGCCGCACGAGACCCGCGGCGAGATCGGCATCTCGCCGCAGCACATCGCCCTCTACCGGCCGCTGACCGTCCGCGAGCACCTCGAGCTGTACGGCCGGCTGTCCGGCCTGCGGCGCAAGGCCCTCAAGGCCGAGATCGAGGAGCTGGCCACGGCCATGCAGCTCACCGGCTTCCTGGAGCGCCGCGCCGGCCTGCTGTCCGGCGGCCAGCAGCGGCGCACCCAGGCCGCGACCGCACTGATCCACCGGCCCAAGCTGCTGCTGATGGACGAGCCGACCGCCGGCGCCGACCCGGAGACCCGGCAGGCGCTGCTGGACGTGGTCAAGCAGCGGGCCGCCGAGGGCGCGGCCGTGGTCTACACCACGCACTACCTCACCGAGCTGGCCGACCTCAAGGCCAGCATCGCGGTCGCCTCGCACGGCCGGGTGATCGCCCGTGGCAGCAGCGCCGAGCTGCTCGACGGCCTGCCCGGCGAGGTCCGCGTGCGGACCACCGATCACGAATACCACCGCGCCACCACGGATCCGACCGGCGCCCTGATGGAGCTGATCGCGCAGGCCCAGGGCACCGTGGAGTCCGTGGAGCTGCGCAACCCCGACCTTGACGACCTCTACCGTTCCCTGGCGGTCTCCGATGTCCACTGACACGCTGCGTGTGCCCGAGCCGCTGATCCGGGCGGGCGCGCTGATCAAGTACAACACGCTGCTGCGGCTGCGCGACCCGTCCCAGCTGATCAGCTACCTGGTCGCGCCGATGGTGTTCATGGTGATGTTCCAGCCGCTGTACACCAAGGCGCTGAGCTACGGCTCGATCCAGGCCGTGACCGGCCAGCTGATGATGTTCTCCGTGTTCGCCATGTCCATCGTGGCCAACTCGATCTTCGTCGAGCGCGAGTGGCTGACCTGGGACCGGCTGCGGGCCAGCCGCGCCGGCCGCGCGGAACTGCTGCTGGGCAAGGCTTTGCCGGTGTTCTTCGTGCTGCTCGTCCAGCAGGCCGTGCTGATCGTCTTCGGCTGGGCCGTGGTCGGCATGCCGTTCCCGAAGTCGTTGCTGCTGCTGACGTTGGCCATGTGCGTGTGGGGCTTCGCCCTGCTCGGCATGGGCGCGATGCTCTCCACCATCGTCCGCAGCCGCGGCGACCTGTTCGTGGCGTGCGACGTCGGCGCGCTGCTGATCAGCTCCATCGGCGGCGCCATCCTGCCCGTCGACCTGATGCCGCCGTGGGCCCAGGCGATCACCACGTTCTCCCCCGGCACCTACGGCCTGTCCATGCTGCGCTCGGCCGTGCAGGGCGACGTCGCCGGCACGCTCCAGCCCGGCCTGATCTGCCTGGTCATCGGTCTGATCTGCGGCGCGGTCGCGACGTTCCGACTGGCGCACGGTTGGGGCCGCAGCCATCTGGTGTGAGCGTCCACAAAGGAACGGCCCGGCGGAGTCCGCCGGGCCGTTTTCCGTTGCCGGTCACACCAGGTGCGGTCGCAGCGCCCGGCCGATCATCTCCAGCGTCTCCTCGGGCTGCTCCAGCACGGCGAAGTGGCCGCCGGCCAACGGGTGCAGGTGGAAGTCGCCGGTGGTGTGGGCGGCCCAGCCGCGCATGGAGTCGAGCTCGGCCTGGCGGTCCTCGGTGCCGCCGATGGCCAGGATGGGCACGTCCAGCTCGGGCCGGGGCATGTAGCGGTAGGCGACCTTGGCGGTCAGGTCGGCTCGCAGCGGGGGCATGATCATCTTCAGGATCCTCCGGTCGGTGAGGTACTGCTCGGGGGTGCCGCCGAGCTCCCGCAGCAGCGCGATGATCTCCTCGTCGGTCACGGCGTCGTCCGCGAAGTCCTCGGTCTGCGGGGCGGCGAAGCCGGACACGACGAGCTGCACCGGCAGCGGCCCATCCAGACCCCGGATGACGTGCAGCAGCTCGAACGCCGTCAAGGCGCCGAAACTGTGGCCGTACACGGCATAGGGCGCGTCCTGGGCGTCGGCGAGCAGGGCCTCGGCCAGCTCGGCGGCCAGGTCTCGGACGCTGTGGTGCGGGGTCTCCCGCAGCCGGGTCTCCCGGCCGGGATACTGCACCGGCAGCACGCTGACGCCGGGAATTCGGCCGATCCACGGCCGGAAGGCCGAGGCGGAACCGCCGGCGTGCGGCAGACAATACAGCCGAAGGCCGCCCTCCGTGTCGCTGAAGGGCAGCCAACGGCTGTGACCGACGGTGGCGGTCACGCCACCACCTCCATCACGACGTAGCCGGGCGGCGGCTGGATCTGGCTCAGGTCGGCCGCCAGCACCACGTGCTTGCCGTCGCGGGACGCCTCGCGGAAACCGCTGAAGGCGTAGGTGATCTGCATCATCCGGTTGCGCCCGGTCTCCACGAAGTCGGCCCGCAACCCGGCACCGGCGTCGCGAGCCAGGCCCATGATGTGTCCCAACAGGACAGTGCCGACGCCACGGGACATCACCCGGCAGGACATCAGCATCATGTTCAGCTGCCAGTCCGGCGAGCCCTTCTCGACCAGGGCCAGGCCGATCTTTCCGTACGAGCCGAACCGGTCGGTCAGCGAGGCCACCAGCAACAGGTGGTCGGGCGACTCCCGCAACGCGTCCAGCTCGTCGTAGGAGTAGGTGCGGCCGGTCGAGTTGAGCTGGTTGGTCCGTACGGTCAGCTCCTCGGCCCGTTGCAGGTCCTCGGTGCGGGCCGGCGCGATGGTGAACGTCATGCCCAGGCTGGCCAGGAACTCCTCGCTGGTGCCGACGAAGTCCGACTCGATGTGGTCCCGCGCCAGCTGGCTCTGGTACATGCCGCGCCGCTGCGCCGACTCGTCGGTGACGAACCGCGGCCGGAACTCCGGGCGCGCCAGCACCTCGTCCATCACCGCACTGTCCACACAGGTCACCGTGGGCAGCGCATGTCCGACCTCGGCCAGCTCGAACTCCTGGTCGTCGACGAAGGCGAACGCGTCCAGGCCCAGGTTGAGCTTGGCCGCGATGCGCTCGATCGAGGAGGACTTGGCGTTCCACGAGATCTGCGGGAACAGGAACATCTCGGTCAGACCCAGCTCGGTCAGCTTGGCCATGGCGGACTCGTGGTCGTTCTTGCTGGCCACGGAGTTCAGCACGCCCATCGCGTCCAGCCGGTGGATGTGGTCCACAACGGACGGTCGGACCGCGACGTTGTCGTCCTCCAGCAACACGCCGTCCCACAGCGTGTTGTCCAGGTCCCACACCACACATTTGATCTTGCCCTGCGTTGGTTCGACAGGGCCCGGCTTGGCCAGTACAGCGGTCACGGCTCCCACTTCCGGTAGGCCTCGGCAGCTATGGTCATCCGCTGGATCTCGGTGCTGCCCTCGATGATCTCCATGACTTTGGCGTCCCGGTAGAACCGCCCGACCGGGAACTCCGGGCTGCATCCGTTGGCCCCGTGGATCTGCACCGCTTCGGACGCGTGCCGGGCGGCGGCCGTGGACGCGAAGTACTTGGCGATCCAGGTGGCCATGATCGTGGCGGCGTCGCCCCGGTCCTTGAGCCGACCGGCCTCGGCCAGCAGCAGCCGGCCGGCGCGCACATCGGTGACCATGTCCGACAGCTTTGCCTGGATCAACGGCAGGTCCCGCAGCGGCATGCCGCCGACCCGCCGCGTGGTGGCATAGTCCGCACACGCGTCGATGCAGGCCTGGATGATGCCGACCGAGCCGGCGGCCACGCTGTAGCGGCCGAGGTCAAGCGTGCCGGTGAGCACCATGCCGGAGGCGAAACCGCTGGGCCCCAACAAGGAATCAGGTCCGAGCTCGACGTCCGAGAAGGCGATCTCGGCCAGCATCGACGACCGGGTGCCGAGCATGTCGTCGATCGGACTCACCAGCACGCCGGGGGCGTTGCCGGGCACCAGCAGCGCGACCGTGCTGGCCGGTCCCTTGGCGAACACCAGGAACAGATCGGCCCGCTGGCCGTTGGTGGTCCACTTCTTGACGCCGTTGAGCAGCCAGCCACCCTTGTGCGGCACCGCGGTCGTGGTGATCGCCGCGGTGTCGCTGCCGGCGCCCGGCTCGGACAGGCAGAACGCGCCGAGCGTGCGGCCGGCGGCCAACGCGGACCCCCACTGCTGGATCTGCGTGTCGGTGCCGAAGCGTTGCAGCGCCCAGGAAAGCATGGTGTGCACGGTCAGCAGGCTGCGCACCGACGAGCAGCCGCGGCCCACCTCCTCGTGGATCTCGCCGAGCGTCACCATGTCGATGCCGGCGCCGCCGAGCCCGGCCGGCAGAAACGGCGCCCACAGGCCGGCGGCGGCGATCCGGTCCAGCAGCTCCTCCGGGATCCGCCCGGTCCGGTCCCAGACGTCCGCGTGCGGCCGGATCTCCTCGTCCACGAAGGACCGAGCATAGGCTCGGTCGATGGTGGGGGCCAGTTGCTGGGTCATGTCACGCTCCTCAGACGACCGCGGACCGCAGGCCGTCCACCAGCTCGGTCATCGCCTTGGCGGTGCGGAAGTTGTCGATGCGCAGCTCGTCGTTGGGGATGGTGACGGTGAACTCCTTCTCGATGAACATCACCAGCTCCATGGCGAACAGGGAGTTGATGTAGCCCAGCGAGAAGATGTCCTCGGTGTCGCCGATCTCCGCCTGCGGGAAGCGGTTGGTGATGAACGCGAGAATTTTCGCCGTGGTGTCCATGGTGCTGCCCCTCAGGCGTTGTAGGTGTAGAAGCCACGGCCGCTCTTGCGCCCGTGCAGTCCGGCGTCGGTCATCTGCTTGAGCAGCGGGCACGGCCGGTACTTGCTGTCCGCGTAGTGCTCGTAGAGCACCTCGACGCTGTACAGGATGGTGTCCACGCCGATCAGGTCGGCGGTCTCCAGCGGCCCCATCGGGTGCCCGAAACAGCCACGGAACACCTCGTCCACCGACTCGGCCGTGGCCACGCCCTCGTGCACCAGGTAGGCCGCCTCGTTGATCGTCAGCATCAACACCCGGTTGGACACGAAGCCGGACGCGTCCTTCACGTCGACCCAGCGCTTTCCCATGCTGGACAACAGCTCCCGGGTGCGATCGAGGGTCTCCGGCGTGGTGTGGAAGCCGGGGATCAGCTCCACCACGGGCTTGGCCGGCACCGGGTTCATGAAGTGCACGCCGACGACGCGGCCCGGGTGCTCGCCGACGGAGGCGATCCGGGTGATCGGGATGGCCGAGGTGTTGGCCACCACCACGGTGTCGGCCGGCAGCACGCGGTCCAGCTCGGCGTGCACCGCCCGCTTGACCTCCCAGTTCTCGGTGACGTTCTCGATCACCAGCTCGGCCTTGGCCAGCGCCTCCAGACCGACGGCGGTGGTGATGCGGGACAACACCTCGTCCGGGTCGAGAGCGGGGCCGCCCATCATGCGGGACAGGCGGCAGTTGCGGTAGATCGCGGTCCGGGCGTCGGCCAGCACCTCCTCGGTGGTGTCGACGAGCACGACGTCGTGCCCGCCGGTGGCCACGTTCTGCGCGACGCCGATGCCCATCACACCCGCGCCCACCACGCCGATCACTGCCATGACTGCTCCGTTTCCCTGTTGGTGTCCAGGACCTGCGCGGCCAGTGCCCGCACGGTGGGCCGCTCGAACAGCGTCGCGGTGGGGACCGCGACGCCGAGGCGTTCCCTGACCAGCGCCAGCATGTGCAGCGCGATCAGCGAGTTGCCACCGAGGTCGAAGAAGTTGTCTTTCGCCCCGACCGGCTCGACGCCGAGCACGGACGCCCAGATGTCGGCCAGCGCGCGCTCGTTGTCGTCGCCGGGCGCCACAAATGGTTGCGGCAGCTCGGGTCTGGGGTAGCGCTTGGTCGTGGTCTGCTGCCGTGGCAGGGTCTGCACGCTGGTCTTGACCGGCAGCCGGTCCTTGAGGCCGCCGGCGGCGACCACGAGCTGGCCGCCGTGCTCGAGCACCCGGTCGAAGGCGTTGAGCGCCTCGGCGCGGGTCATCGCATGCTTGGCCATGGTGGCGCCGATCCGGCCGTCCAGCCGGTCGAGCGTGCCGGGCCAGGTGTCCCAGGCCGCGCAGGTCCAGTTCTCGTTGCGGGCCAAGGCGGTCAGCGCCGCATTGGCCGCCGCGTAGGCGCCGAGCGTGACGCCGCCGAGCACCGACGAGGTGGACGAGAACAGCACACACCAGTCCGGACGGTCCACCTCGGGCAGCGTCGCGATCACCGTTGCCAGCACCCGCGCGCCTTCGACCTTAGCACCGAAGTGCTGCGCCACAATGGATTCGCCGCTTTGTGCCAACGGCACGAGCTCGTCCGGGCCGGCCGAGGCGGCGGCGTGCACAACGCCGTCGATCCGGCCCTCCTCGAACAGGGCGCGCATGGCGTCGACATCCGTGACGTCGACCGGCCGCACCTCGGCGTTCTCGACCTCGCCGCCGCTGCGGCCGGTCAGGATGACCCGGGCGCCGGCGTCGATGAAGTGTTGCGCCAGTTGGCGTCCGACCGTGCCGAGGCCGCCGGTGATGAGATACGTCCCGCCGGGCTTGATGGTTTGCCGGGCATGGGTTGTCGCCGGCTCGTAGTCGGGGGAGTAGCGGCGGTCGCCGCGGTGGGCGACCAGCACGGCGTCGGTGGGTCGGGTCAGCTCGGCCGCAAGCGCTTGCGCCGCCTCGGTGACCGTGTATGCGGGGTCGAGGTCGATGTTCTTGGCGTCCAGGTTGAGGTATTCCTGGTTGGCGACCACGGGCAGCGCCGCGATGGCCGCCTGGATCGGCGACACCGGCTCGCCGACGGCCTGGCCGCCCCGCGTCACGACGAGCACGGTCAGGTCCTCGCCCGTGCTCAGGGTCCGGGCCGCGGCGGCCACCGCCCTGACCTCGTCGACCGCGTCCAAAGCGGACAGATCGACGACCGTGCCGTAGAGGTCGCCGCAGCTCAGCTCGGCGTCGAAACCCTGCTGGCACAGCAGCTCGGTCAGCGTCTCGCCGACGCCGCCGGCGTCGGGGATGATCACGAACTGCGCCGGCTCGGGCGGGCCGGGCCGGGTCGGCGACCAGACCTGCCGGAGCAGCTCGACGTTGTCCCTGGTCACCGGCTTGGGCGCGTCGATCCAGTACCGCTCGCGCTGGAACGGATAGGTCGGCAGGCCGACCCGGCCGAGCTCGCGATCACCCTGGTAGCCGGCCCAGTCGATGGCCACGCCGGCCAGCCACAGCCGGCCGGCGGCCTCGGCCAGCGCCGAGTCGCGGCGGTCGTCGGCCGCCGGCAGCGTGGGCACGATCAGCGGCCAGCGGTCCGGCGTGCAGTCGCGGTGACCACGGATCATCGCGCCGAGCGACTGGCCGGGGCCGATTTCCACCAACGCCAGATCCCCATGGGCCAGCACGGTTTCGATGGCGCGGTCGAACTGCACCGGCGCGCACATGTGCTCGGCCCAGTACTCCGGCGCCGGCGCGTCGGTGATCAGCTCGCCGGTGACGTTGGAGACGCACGGGATGGTCGGGGCGTGCAGCGTGACGTTGGCCTTGATCCACTCGGTCAGCTCGTCCCGGATCGGGGCCAGCATGCGGGAGTGGAACGCGTGCGTGGTGGCCAGCGCGCGGCAGGGGATCGAGTCCGCGGCCAGCTTCTGTCGCAGGTCGGCCAGGGAGGCGCCGGACACGACCGTCAGGTCCGGGCCGTTGATCGCGGCGATGTCCACGCCGTCGAGCCTCGGGCGCAGCTCCTCGGCCGAGCGGGGGATGGCGGCCATGGCGCCGCCGGGCAGGGCATTGATCAGCCTGGCCCGGTGCGTCACCAGCCTGAGCGCGTCCTCCAGTGACAACACGCCGGCCAGGCAGGCGGCGACGTACTCGCCGAGGCTGTAACCGACCAGCACGGACGGCTCCACGCCCCAGGATCGGATCAGCTGGGCCAGCGCGTATTCGACCGCGAACAGGGCGGGGTGCAGGCGATCCGTGGCGTCCTGTGGGCTCGTGGTGGTCCGGCGCATGAGCTGGGCGAGGCCGTTGGAAGTGGCCCGGCGCGGCTGGAGCAGGTCCCGCAGCGGTTCCAGGCCGACGATCTCCATGCAGGCGTCGATCGCCATGGCGAACACCGGCTCGGTCTCGTACAGGTGCCGGGCCATGCCCGGGTACTGCTCGCCCGCGCCGGCCAGCAGGAAGCCGACGCCGCGGTCGGTGCGTCCGTCGTGGCGGGTGAGGAACTCGCCCTCACGGATCTTGTCGGCCGCTTCGGCGGCGTTGGCCGCGACCACAATCCGTCGGTGCCGGAACAGGGACCGTCCGCGCTGCAACGTGTTCGCCGCATCGGCCAGGGAGTCTTCCGTGGCGGCAAGGTGATCGGCCAGCCTGGTGCCCATTTCGTCGGCCGCCTGGGCGGTTCGGGCCGACCACACCAGCAGCTCCGGCCGGGGCGACGGATCGCGGACGACGACCGGCGCCTCCTCGAGGATCACGTGGGCGTTGGTGCCGCCGATACCGAAGGCGCTGACCCCGGCCCGGCGCTTACGCGCGCCGCGCGGCCAGTCCTTTGTGGAGGTCACCACGTCCAGCTCGGCGCTGCCGGCCGCGAGCTGCGGATTCGGCGTGTCCAGGTTGAGCGTCGGCGGGATCTCCTCGCGGTGCAGCGAAAGCGCTGTCTTGATCAGACCCGTCACGCCGGCGGCCCGGTCGAGGTGGCCCACGTTCGTCTTGATCGAGCCGATGCTCAGCCGCTCGCCGTGGAAGACTCGTTGCAGGGCGGCGATTTCCGACGCATCGCCCAACGCGGTGCCGGTGCCGTGCGCCTCCACGTAGTCGATGTCCGACGGCTCCAGCCCGGCCGCCGCCAGCGCTTCGGCGATCACCGCGGCCTGACCCTCGACCCCCGGGGCCGTGAATCCGACCTTGCGGCCGGCGTCGTTGTTGACCGCCCAACCGCGCAGCACCGCGTACACCCGGTCGCCGTCGGCCAGCGCATCTTCCAGCCGCCGCAAGGCAACCACGCCGACGCCGCCGCCCAACGGCGCGCCGAGCCCGGCCGCGTCGAAGGCCCGGCACTCGCCGTCCGGCGGCGCGATGCCGCCTTCTTGGTACAGGTAGCCGACTTCGTGCGGCACGGCCAGCGAGACGCCGCCGGCCAAGGCGAGGTCGCACTCGAAGTTGGCCAGGCTGCTGGCCGCCACGCACACCGCCACCAGCGACGTCGAGCACGCGCTCTGGATCGCGAACGCCGGCCCGGACAGGCCGAGCAGGTGGGCCACGCGGGTCGCCAGCGTGTCCTTCTCGTTGGCCAGCGCCAGCGCCATGTCGCCCATCTCGCGGGCTGTCCCGGCCGGCGCCAGGTTGTTGATCAGGTACGTGCTCCAGGCCGTGCCGGCGAACACCCCGACCGCGCCGTCGAAGCGAGCCGGATCGCAGCCGGCGTCCTCCAGAGCGTGCCAGCAGTGCTCCAGCAGCAGCCGGTGCTGCGGATCGAGGATCTGCGCCTCTTTCGGGTTGATACCGAAGAAGCCGGCGTCGAACTCGGCGATGCCGTCGATCACCGCGCCCGCCTTGACGTAGGCCGGGTTGTCGACCAGCTCGGGGGCGACGCCGTTGGCCAGCAGCTCCTCGTCGGTGAATCGGCGCAGGCCGGACCGGCCGGCGCGGATCGCCGCCCACAGCTCGTCGACGTCGGCCGCGCCCGGGAAGCGCCCGGCCATGCCGACCAGCGCGATGTCGGTGCTCTGGATCTCCGTGTCGATCAGTTCGGGCGTCATCGGGGTCCTCACTTCTGCCGGGCGCGACGACGACGCTCGCCACGGGATGCGCCGACCACCGGCTTGGGCTGGTCAGCGGCGGTCAGCTCGGTCGCGAAGGCGGCGACCGTAGGGTGCGCGAAGAGCACGGCCGGCGCGATCGCCCGGCCGACGACCTTCTCGATCGCGGCCACCATCGCCATGCCGACCAGCGAGGTGCCGCCGAGGTCGAAGAACGGGTCGTGCACGCCGATGCGGTCGATGCCGAGGAACTCGCCCCAGATCTCGGCGACCGTGGTCTCCAGCTCGGTCCGCGGCGGGGCGTAGTCGGTGCGCAGCGGCGGCCTCGGGAACCGCGTCGACTCCGGCGCGGCGGCCGTCTCGACAAGGTCGGCAAGGTTGCTCAGCGCGGACCATTCCCGTTGTGCCGCCGGTAGTTGCTGCCGCATCGCGACGACGGTGCCGTGCACGCCGCCGGCGATCCTGTCCAGCAGGGCCAGCCCGGCGGCGTCGCCGAAGCCGTTGCGGCGGCGGTAGGCGGCGCGGTCGGCGATGGCTTCGCTGCCGTCCTGCCAGGCGTCGTACTGCCAGTGGCCCCAGGTCACCGTGATCACCTGGGTGTCCGAAGTGGACGCCAGCGCGGTGCCGTAGGCGTCGAGCACGGTGTTCGCGGCGCAGTAGTCGCCCTCGCCGAGACCACCGAGCACGGTGGACACCGACGAGTAGAGGATCACCTTCTGCGGCGGCGTGGCCGAGTTGAGCAACTCGTGCAGCGGTTGCAGGGCGCGGACCTTCGGGGCCAGCACCGCATGGGCGTCGTCCAGAGTCTGGCGCTGGGCCAGCCCGCTGCCGGGGACGCCGGCCGCGTGCACGATGCCGTCCAGCGGCCCGAAGTGGTCCTGGGCCTGTCGAAGCGCGCTTCTGAACTGCTCGGGATCGCCGACGTCGGCCTTGATCACCAGCACCTCGGCGCCGTCGATGTCGACGTCGCCACCGTTGCGGCTGACCAGCGCCAACCGGCTGACTCCCTTGCTGGCCAGGTGCTTGGCCAACCGGAGCCCGAGGCCCTTCGTGCCGCCGGTGATCAGGTACGTGCCGGCCCAGCCGGGCTCGCCGGACGGGGTGATCTCGGTGTAGCCCTTGAGCCAGCGGCGGCCGTTGCGCCAGCCGACCAGCGCCGGCTCCGCCGCGGCGTCCTCGTACGACCACGGCCCGCGCCGCAGCTCCTCGGCCAGGCTCTTGGCCGAGGCCAACGGGTCGGCCTCCGGGGCGAGGTCGATGCCGCGCCAGCTCAGGCCCGGGTACTCGGCCCGGACGCCGCGGCCGAGGCCGTGCACGATGGCGCGATACGGGGCCGGGGTATCACCGCCGACGATCTCCGACGACCCGGCGCTGACCGTCAGCAGCCGGACACCGTGCTCCTTGGCGGTGCCGGCCAAGGCCTGCACGGCCAGCAGCAGTGTGTCGAAACCGCTGGTGATCGCGGTGTCCGCGGAGTCGGCGAGCAGGCTCCACAGGTGCACGACCTGCACCGGGCCGTCCGCGGCGAGGATCTCCCGGTACAGCTCGGGGACGGTCGGGTCGATCACCAGGCGTCGGCCGTCGCGCCGGCGGCCGGTGCCCGGCGCGACCTCGACGACCCGCACGCCGGCCGCCTCGGCGATGTCCGCGAGTCGGCCGCCGATGCCGGCGTCGTCGGCGAACACGATCAGCGTGCCGGTGAGCTCGCCCGGTTCCGGGCGGGACAGGTCGGTGCGCCAGATCGGGCTGTAGAGCAGGCCGTTCGACGGTGTGGCCGACTTCTCCTTGGCCTGCGGCCAGAAACGCGTGCGCTGGAACGGGTACGGCGGCAGCGACACCAGCCGGCCTTGTCCGTTCAGCGCCGCCCAGTCGAGGTCGACGCCGATCTCCCAGAGCCGGCCGCATGTCTCCAGCACGCTGACGTTCTCCGCCGGCCGGTCGACCGCCGGCCACGGTGCCGGCAGCGTGCCGAGGACGGTCGGGCGGGTCGTGACGTTCTGGCGGACGAGGCCGCCGAGGGTCTGGCCGGGGCCGAGCTCGACGTACGCGTCGGCGGCGAAGTTCTGGATGCTCTCGGCGAAGCGGACCGGCCGGCACAGGTGATCGGCCCAGTACTGGGGATCGATGGCCTGGGCCTCGGTCAGCACGGCGCCGGTGGCGTTGGAGACGATAGTAACGCTCGGGGCGTTACGTGCCACCGTTGCGATCAGCGCCGCCAGCTTGTCCTGCATGGGTTGCAGCAGGGTGGAGTGGAACGGGTGCGCGCTGCGCAACGTCCGGTTGGCGATCCCGTTGGCCCGCAGCTGCTGCGAGACCTTCTCGATGTCGCTCGGCGACCCGCTGAGGACGGTCATCTGCGGGCCGTTCAACGCCGCGACGTCCACCGGGAGGTCGCCGAGCTGCTCCGGCCCGGCCGCCACGGCGAGCATCCGGCCGGCCGGCGCCGACTCGATCAGCCGGGCCCGCTCGGTGACGACCCAGAGCGCGTCGGACAGCGAGAACACCCCGGCGATGCAGGCCGCCACGTACTCGCCCAGGCTGTAGCCGACCAGCAGATCGGGCTTGATGCCGCGATGCGCCAGGAGGTTGGCCAGCGCGTACTCGACGGTGAAGAGGAACGGGTGCGCGATCTCCGCGTGGTCCATCACGTCGTCCGAGGGGCCGCCGCCGAACAGCGAGGGCACCTGCACCTCGGCCGGCGGTTCGGCGAAGAACAGCTCCCGCAGGTCGACCCCGCACCGGTCGGCGGCGATGTCCAGGCACTCGTCCACGGCCGCCGCGAACACCGGTTCGTGCTGGTAGAGCGCTCTCCCGAGTCCTCGGTACTGGTCGCCGACACCGGGCAGCAGGAACGCCACCTTCGGCTTCTCGTGGCCCGCCTTGACTGCCGGCTCGGCGGTGGCGAAGCGCGCCTTGGCGTCGGCGGCGTCGGTGGCCACGATCGCCCGGCGGTACTCGTGGTGCGTCCGGCCGACCTGGAGCGTGTGGGCCAGGTCCGTGAGCTCCGCTTTTGTGCCGCGGAGTGTCTGGAGCCGGTCCCGGAGAGCGTTCTCCGAGGCCCCCGACACCGGCAGCAACGTGAGCCCGTCGGCCGGCGACGGCGCGGGCGCCGGGGCGGCTTCGAGGACGACGTGTGCGTTGGTGCCCGACCAGCCGAACGAGCTGACCCCGGCGATCGCCCCGCCCGGCAGTTCGGCGCTGGCGGTCGCCGGCCGGACGGTGTCGCTGGCCACCACGGCCTCGGCCGGCTCGGACATGTTCAGGTTCGGCGGCACCAGGCCGTTCTCGAGCACCAGGACCGTCTTGATCAGGCCCGCGATGCCGGCGGCGGTGTGCGTGTGGCCGACGTTGGTCTTGACCGCGCCGACGTGCAGCGGGGCTTCGCGCCGGCCGAACACGTCGTTCAGCGCCCCCAGCTCGATCTCGTCGCCCAGCGCGGTGCCCGAGCCGTGTGCCTCGACGAAGGCGATGTCCGCCGGCTTCACCTGTGCCGCCGCGTGCGCCCGACGGATCACGTCGACCTGGGCCGCCCGGTTCGGCGCGGTGAGGCCGTTGCTGCGGCCGTCCTGGTTCACAGCGGTGCCGCGGATGACCGCCCGGATGCGGTGGCCGTTGCGCTCGGCATCGGACAGCCGGGTCAGCAGCACCATGCCGCCGCCCTCGCCCATCATGTAGCCGTTGGCGCCGGCGTCGAAGGTGTTGCAGCGGTCGGCCAGTAGCGCGTTGGAGCAGCTGTAGATGTACAGGAACTCGTGCAGGGCCAGGTATCCGCCGCCGACCAGCACGTAGTCGCACTCGTTGTTGCGCAGCGCCTGCACGGCCAGATGCACGGCGACCAGCGAGGAGGAGCAGGCGGTGTCGAGGGAGAACGTGGGCCCGTGCAGGTCGAAGTGGTAGGCGATGCGGCCGGCGACCACGCTGCCGAGGCTGCCCTGGCCCATGTACGGGTCGGTGTAGACGTCGATGCCCTCGCGGTCGTGCTCCAACTGGCCGTACTGGAACGCGTCGGAGAAGCCCAGCAGCACACCGGTTCGGCTGCCCGCAAGCGTTTTCGGCGGCGTGCCGGCGTCCTCCATCGCCTCCCAGGCCAGCTCCATGAGCAGCCGTTGCTGCGGGTCCATGCGCAGCGCCTCACGCGGCGGGAAACCGAAGAACTCCGCGTCCCAGCCGGCGACATCGGGCAGGAAGGCGCCGGTTTTCGGCTGGTACAGCGTGTTGTCCTCGGCCGACGGGTCGTGGTCGAACCGCCCGCGCGGGAAGTCGGTGACCGCCGCCGCGCGGCCCTCGCGCAGCATCTCCCAGTACGAGGACACATCCGGTGCGTCCGGGAAGCGGCAGGACATGCCGATCACGGCGACCGGCTCGTGCTCCCGGGCGTCGGCGTCCGCCAGCCGGCGGCGCGCGTTCGCCAGGTCGACCGTCACCCGCTTGAGATACTCGCGGAGCTTGTCCTCGCCGGCCATGGTTTTCCCTTTCACAGCTGGTTGTCGATGAAGGCGAAGATCTCCTCGTCCGAGGAGAGATCAAGGCCGGGAGCGTCGGGCACGAGGGTGCGCAATGTCTCCTGGAGCACGGCGGCCAGCCGGTCGCGGTGATCGTCGTCCAGAGTGGACGGATCGATGCGGTCCAGCGCCTCGCGCAGCAGGTCCTCCGGCGACGGCTCGGCCGGCACCAGCTCGCCGGCCAGGTAGCCGGCCAGCTTGGTCACCGTCGGGTGGTTGAACACCAGCGACGCCGGCAGCCGCAGGCCCGTTGCCGCGCCGAGCTTGTTGCGCAGCTCGACCGAGGTCAGCGAGTCGAGCCCCTGCTCCCGCAACGGCTTGTCCGGGTCGACCGTGGCGGCGGACCGGTGGCCCAGCGCCACTGAGACCCGGTCCCGGACCAGCCGGAAGATCGAGTCCGCGTCGAACTGCTGCGCCGGTGCGGCCTCGATCGTCACGGTCCGGCGTGGCTTGAACAGACCACGCAGCACGGGCGGCACGTCGTCACCGTCGCGACTCCACCGCGCCGCTACGAGCTGGGCATTCGGCTCGCGGAGCGCCGCGTCGAACATGGCCAGGCCTTGCTGCACGCTCAGCGGCGCCACCCACGCGACCTTGTTCACGTGCGCGGTCATGGCCGTCGGCAGCGACCATAGTCCCCAGGCGATCGACGCCGCCGGCAGACCGAGGCTCTGCCGATGTGCGGCGAGCGCGTCGAGATAGCTGTTGGCCGCGGCGTAGTTGCCCTGCCCGGGGTTGCCGAGCACACCGGCGACCGAGGAGAACAGCACAAACGCCTTGAGATCCGGCAGGAGCTCGTGCAGCAGCCAAGCCGCCTCGGCCTTCGGCCGGAGCACCGTGTCCAGCTTCTTTGGCGTCAGCTCCGTGACGGTCGCGTCGTCGAGGACGCCGGCCGCGTGGATCACGGCCGTGATGCGACGGCCCTTGATCAGCTCGGTCAATTGGCCACGGTCGGCGACATCGCAGGCCACCCCGTCGGTGCCACCGCGTCGGGACACGAGCAGCAGGTCGGGGACACCCTGCGACTTCAGGTGTTGGGCGATCAGCGCGCCGAGGCCGCTGGTGCCGCCGGTGATCAGCACGGTGCCGTCGCCGAGGTCCATGGTGGACCCCGAGTTGACGTGCCGGACGATCCGCGGCACCAGGAACCGGCCGTCGCGGACGGCGAACTGCGGCTCGTCGGTGGTCGGAATCTCGTCCTCGGCGCAGTCGGCCAGCACGAACCGGCCAGGGTGCTCGGACTGGGCCGAACGGACCAGTCCCCAGATCTGCGCACCGTCCAAGGTGGACGGATCGGCGCGGACCAGCAGCCGCTCGTCGGTGTCCTTCTCCACCCACTGCTGCACCTGGGCCAGCACGCTCTTGAGATCGCCCGGCTGGGCGACGGTCAGCGACGCCTGGCCGGTCGGCTCGGCTTCCACCCAGTCGACCCGGTACAGCTCGGCCGTGGCAACGCCTTGCGGCGCGGGCGCCAGGGTCAGCGACTCGACGCCGCCGATCTGCGTGCCGGTTTCGTCATAGATGGCCAGGGATCCGTTGCTCAGACGGACCCGGAGCCGGTTCGCGCCGCGGCCGGTGAACCACACGCCGGACCAGGCGAACGGCAGCTTCAGCTCGTCGGCGTCGAGCACGAGGATGTGCAGGGCGGCGTCCAGCAGCGCCGGGTGCACGGTGAAGTCATCGGCGTCGGAGACCGCCACCTCGACGAGATAGTCGTCGCCGTCGCGATAGGCGGCTTGCAGCAGCTGGAATGCCGGCCCGTACTCGTAACCGCCGGCCGCGAGCCGGTCGTAGGCGCCGGTGAGGTCGATCTCCGTCCCGGTCGGCCAGGTGTCGAGGCGACCGGTGCTGCGCCGGCCGTCGCCGAGGAAGCCGTCAGCGTGCTTGATCCAGTCGCCGTCGGTGCGGGAGTGGATGGCCAGCGAGCGCCGGCCGTTCTCGTCGCCGCCGATCGTGACCTGGAGCTGGGCCGAGCCGGTGGTGGGCAGGACGAGCGGGGCGTGCAGGGTCAGGTCCTCGACCTGGTCGCCGTCGGCCGCCGTCAGGGCGAGGTCGACGAAGGCCGTGCCCGGCAACAGAACCGTGCCGTTGACGGCGTGATCGACCACCCAGGGGGCGCTGTGCCGCGAGATTTTGCCGGTCAGCAGCCGGCCGCCGGTGTCGGCCACCGGGACCGCGTCGGCCAGCAGCGGGTGCGTGCCGTTTTCGTTGGTGTGCAGCCAGAATCGTTGCCGGTCGAAGGCGTAGGTCGGCAGTTCGACGCGCTTGGTCACCGGGCCGACGATCTTCGGCCAGTCCACCGGCGCGCCCTGTGCGTACGCCGTCGCGGCGGCGATCAGGAACTGGTGCTGGCCGCCGAAATTGCGCCGCAACGTGCCCACGGCCGTGCCGTCGATGCCTTCGTCGGCCAGGATCTCCCGGACCGCGCCGGCCAGGATCGGGTGCGGGCTGACCTCGATGAACAGCGGCCGGTCGCGGAACTTCCGGACGGCCGGGTCGAAGCTGACCGGGTCGGCGAGGTTCCGGTACCAGTAGTCGGGGGTCATCGCCGTGCCGTCGATGAAGTCGCCGTGGCAGGTGGAGCAGATTTTGGTCGTGGCCTCGGCCGGCTCGATAGCGCCGAGCTGCCGGAGCAACTCGTCCCGGACCGCCTCGACGTGCGGGGTATGGGCCGCGTAGGCCACCGGCGCGCGCCGGAGCTGCACGTCCTCGCCCTGCGCGGAAACGAATTCGTCGATCGCCTGGAGATCGCCGGCGATCACCGTGGCCGACGGTCCGTTGTCCACCGCGAGCCAGAGCCGGCCCGGCCACGGCGCGATCCGCTCGCGAACATCGTTCGCCGGCAGTCCGACCGCCAGCACGCCGCCCGTGCCATCGAGCTTGCCGACGATCTGCCCGCGCAGCGCACTGATCTTGGCCGCGTCGTCGAGCGTCAGCGCCCCGGCGACCGCCGCCCCCGCGATCTCGCCCTGCGAGTGGCCGATCACCGCCGCCGGTTCGACGCCGATCGACTGCCACAGCTTGGCCAGTGACACCATCAACGCCCACAACACCGGCTGCACCACGTCGGTGCCGTCCAGCGTCGGCTCGCCCTGGGTGAGGACGTCGATCACCGACCAGCCTGTGTGCGGCCGGAGCGCCTCGTCGCACCGGCGGAGCTCACGTGCGAAGGTCTCGTTCTCGCGCAGCAGGTCCACCGCCATGCCGGCCCACTGTGCCCCCTGACCAGGGAAAACGAACACCGGGTCGGCTTCTCGGGTGGCTTGCCCGGTGACCAGCGCCGGGTGTGGTTCGTCCTCGGCAAGCGCTTGCAGGGCCTCGCGCAGTTCCGCGCGAGAGGCTGCCACGATGACCGCCCGGTGTTGGAAGGCGGGCTTGCGGACCAGCACCGCCGCGGCGGCTTGGAGGTCGCCGGCTTCGGCGACATTCGCCAGCCGCGCCGCCTGCGCCCGCAGCGAAACCTCGGTACGGGCGGAGATCACCCAGGGGAGGGGCGTGTCGGATGCCGCCGCGATCGGTTCGGCCGCCGTCACTCCCTCCACGATCACGTGTGCGTTGGTGCCGGACATGCCGAAGCTCGACACCGCCGCTCGCCTCGGGCCGGCCGGCCACTGCCGGTGCTCGGTGAGCACGCGGCCGTTGCCCGCCTCCCAGTCCACTTTGGACGTCGGCCGGTCGACGTGCAGCGTCCGCGGCAACACGCCGTGTCGCATGGCCATCACCATCTTGATCACGCCGGCGACGCCGGCCGCGGCCTGGGCGTGGCCGATGTTGGACTTCACGGAGCCGAGCCACACCGGGCGGTCGGCCGGCCGGTGCTGGCCGTAGGTGGCGAGAATGGCGTTCGCCTCGATCGGATCGCCGAGAGCGGTGCCGGTGCCGTGCGCCTCGACGACCTCGATGTCCGCAGTGGACAGACCGGCGTCGTCCAGGGCCTTGCGGATCACGTCACGTTGCGCAAGACCGTTCGGCGCGGTGAGGCCATTGCTGGCGCCGTCCTGGTTCACGGCGATGCCGCGGATCACCGCCAGCACCTCGTGCCCGTTGCGCTCGGCGTCGGACAGCCGCTCCAGCAGCAGCACTCCGGCACCCTCCGAAAAGGAGGTTCCGTCGGCGTTGTCGGAGAACGCCTTGGCCCGGCCGTCGACCGACAGGCCGTTCTGGCGGGTGAACTCCACCAGGTTGCCCGGGTTGGCCATCAGGGTGGCGCCGCCGGCCAGCGCCAGCGTGCATTCCTGGCGGCGTAACGACTCCACTGCCAGCTGAATCGCCACCAGCGACGACGAGCAGGCCGTGTCGACCGTCAGGGCCGGCCCGTTGAGGCCGAAGGTGTAGGCGATGCGGCCCGAGGCCACACTCAGGGCCGTGCCGGTCATCAGGTGGCCGTCGACCACGCCGGTCGGCTGGTGCAGGCGGGGGCCGTAGTCCATCGCCATCGCGCCGACGAACACTCCTGTCGCCGAGCCTTGCAGGTCCGCCGCCGCCAGGCCGGCCCGCTCCAGCGCCTCCCAGCAGATCTCCAGCATCAGCCGCTGCTGCGGCTCCATCGCCAGCGCCTCACGGGGGCTCAACCCGAAGAAGGCCGCATCGAACTTGTCGGCATCGTGCAGAAAGCCTCCGCTGCGCGTCACGCACGCGCCGTCGAACAACGCGTCCAGATCCCAGCCGCGGTTCGACGGCAGCGGCGTGACGGCATCCTCGCCGGTCGCGATGAGCCGCCAGAACTCCTCCGGCGAATCGACGCCGCCGGGGTAGCGGCAGCCCATCGCGATCACGGCGATCGGGTCCGAACCCGAAACGGGCCGAGCGGGTCGCTCACTGCCCGTCCGTTGCGCCTCGACCTGGGCGGGCCGGCTTTCTGTCCGCTGTGCCGCGGTTTCCGCCTGCCCGCTGTCCGGTCGTTGCGCGTCGGCTCCCTGATCCGCCGCCATTGCCGCCTTGAGCCCGTCGACCAACCGCTGAGGGGTCGGGTAGTCGTAGAGCAGCGAGGTCGGCAGCTTTCGCCCGGTCTGTGCCGAGAGCCGGGCGCGCAGGCGCATCAGCGAGTTCGAGTCGAACCCGAGTTCCTTGAACGGACGCGTCGCGTCGATGGCCGACGCGTCCTTGTGTCCCAACACGTTCGCGGTGGCGCTGAGCACAGTCGCCCGCAGGTCGCCGGTGGCCGCAACCGTTTGCGTGGCGGCGATCTCGCCGTACCAGTGCCGTTCCCGCTGGAACCGATAGGTCGGCAGGTCCACCTTGCGCCCGGCGATCTTCCACGCCACCGGCGCGCCGACGACGTAGGCCTCGGCCAACGCCCGGCGGATCCGCTCGGTGCCGCCCTCGTCCCGACGCAGGGTGCCGACGACCGCGGCCTCGCCCTCGACCGTCTCGTCTATGCTGTTGAGCAGCAACGGATGCGGGCTGCACTCGATGAACCGCCCGACGCCGTCGGCCAACGCGCGCCGGGTGGCGTCGATGAATCGCACCGGCTGCCGCAGATTGGCGAACCAGTAGTCGGCGTCCAGCTCGCGGGTGTCCAGCGGCTCGCCGGTCACGGTGGACACGAACGTCACGTCCGTCGCTTGTGGACGGACCTCCGCGAACAGCGGCAACAGCTCGTCCCGCAGCACGTCGACCGCCGGGGAGTGCGAGGCGTAGGCCGCCGGCACGATCTTCGTCCGGACGTCGGCCAGCCGCTCCTGCAACGCGGCCAGCTGATCCGCCGGACCGGCCAGCACGACCGACCTCGGCCCGTTCACCGCCGCAATCGTCACGCCCGGCGGCAGCATCTCCTGGACCACGGCCGCCGGCGCCCCCACGGACATCATGCCGCCGCCGGTCAGCCGACCGGCGATCTTGCTGCGCAAAGCGATCACCCGAGCCCCGTCGACCAGGGACAGAGCGCCGATCGCCGTGGCCGCCGCGACTTCGCCCTGCGAGTGCCCCAGCACCACATCCGGGGTGACGCCGTTCGCCCGCCACACCGCCGCGAGCGACACCATCACCGCCCACAGCGCCGGCTGCACCACGTCCACCCGGCTCAGATCGCCGGCCTCCCGCAGCACCGCCAGCACGTCGAAGTCGACGAACTCCCGCAATGCCGCCGAGCACTCCGCCAGTGTCAAGGCGAACACGGGCTCCTGGGCCAGCAGTGCCTGCGCCATCTCGACCCACTGGCCGCCCTGGCCGGGGAAGACGAACGCCGTCGAACCGGGCGAGACCTGGCCCGTCACAACCGAATCGCCCAACATCACCGACCGGTGTTCGAACTGGGTTCGGGTGTGCAGCAGCGAGTGGGCGATGTCTCGGTCCAGATAGGACGAAAGCGCTTGCGCCTGCGCCTCAAGGGCCTGTCGGGACCGGGCAGTGATGATCAGCGGGGCGTCGGAGCGGACGGAGTCGTCCCTCGGCTCGATCGGACCGGCCGCCACCACCAGGTGGCAGTTCGTCCCGCCGACGCCGAAGGAACTCACGCCGGCGATCCGCCGGCCGGGCCAGGTCTGCTTCTCCCGCACCACATCCAGGTTCAGCTCGTCGAACGGGATGTCCGGGTTGGGCGTCTCGAAGTTGAGGCTGGCCGGCACCACCCCGTGCCGCAGGCTGAGGATCACCTTGAGCAGCCCGGCAATGCCGGCCGCGCCCTCCAGATGCCCGATGTTGGTCTTGACCGACCCGACCAGCAGCCGCCGATCGGCCCGCAGCACCGCGCCGAGGGCGCGTGCCTCGATGGGGTCGCCGACCCGAGTGCCGGTGCCGTGCAGCTCGACGTACCCGATCTCGGCCGGCGAAACACGGGCCTGGGCGTGGGCCAGCCGGATGACCTCCTGCTGGGCCTCGCCATGGGGAACGGTGAGCCCTTCGCCGCCGCCGTCGTTGTTGATCGCGCCGCCGAGGATGACCGCGTGGATGCGATCGCCGTCGGCCACGGCCGCGGCCAGCGGCTTGAGCACGATGACCGCGCCACCCTCGCCGCGAACATAGCCATTGGCGCGGGCGTCGAACGTGTGGCAGCGGCCGTCGGGCGACAGCGCGCCGAACTCGGCGATGGCTTCGGTGGTTTCGGCCAGCAGGTTCAGGTTGACGCCGCCGGCCAGGGCCAGCGTGCACGAGCCGCGGCGCAGCTGCTCGCACGCGACCTGCACGGCGACCAACGACGACGACTGCCCGCTGTCGACGGCCAGGCTCGGACCGGTGAGCCCGAGCAGGTACGACACGCGGTTGGCGATGAGGCTGCGGTGGGTGCCGGTGAGGGAATGGGGGCCGGCCCCCAGTTTCGAGTGCAGCAGCGCATAGTCCCCGTTGATGGCGCCGACGATCACGCCCGCGGCCTTGCCGCGCAGCGAATCCGGTGCGATCCGGGCGTTTTCCAGTGCCTCCCACGACAGTTCCAGAGCGAGCCGTTGCTGCGGATCCATGGCCGCCGCCTCGTGCGGTGAAATGCCGAAGAAGGCGGCGTCGAAACGGTCCACGTCGACGATGAAACCGCCGCGGCGGAACTCGGTCGCGCCGGGCCAGCGGCCGTCGGGCGGCTCGGTGATCGCGTCCCGACCGGCGTCGAGCAGCCGCCAGAACTGCTCCGGGTCGGCCGCGCCGGGCAGTCGGCACGCGATTCCGACCACGGCGATCGGCTCGTTCGCAGCCATGCCAGTCATTCGCTCACCGCCGTCACGAGAGGGGAAATTCGCTGCCGATCGTGCGGTCTCGAGAATGCGGCGGGCAAGGCGGTCGCGGCGGCCGGAAAAGGCCGGCAACTAGTGGACAGCGACGGTGAGCCCGGGGTAGCCCCTACCCACCCGGCGAATATGGGTAGGGGCTACCCATGTGGGTGGTGCCCCGCACTTGACAGAGTCTCGACGGAAGTTGATTCGGCAAGCGATCGAGGGGTGCCATGTCGAACACGTTCCCCCGGGTGGACGGGGTGCTGACCGTGGGCGGCGTGCCGGTGGACCGGCTCGCGGCTCGCGTCGGCGGCACGCCGTTCTTCGCCTACGACCGCGACCTGCTCACGGCCCGCGTCGCCGAGCTGCGCACGGCGCTGCCGGCGGAGATCTCGCTGAGCTACGCGGTCAAGGCCAACCCGATGCCGGCCGTGCTGCACCACATGAGCGGCCAGGTGGACGGCTTCGACGTCGCCTCCGCCGGCGAGCTTCAGCTGGCCATGGACACCACGATGCCGGCCGACCGGATCAGCTTCGCCGGGCCGGGCAAGACCACGGACGAGCTGGTCCAGGCCGTTGCCGCCGGCGTGACCGTCGAGCTGGAGTCGATCACCGAGCTGCGCCGCGTGCAGGACGTGAGCTCGCGGCTCGGCATCCGGGCCCGGGTGGCACTGCGCGTGAACCCGGACTTCGCGGTGCGCGGCGCCGGCATGACCTTGGGTGGCGGCGCGCAGCAGTTCGGCATCGATGCCGAGCAGGTGCCGTCCGTGCTGGCACAGCTCGGTGACCTAGACTTCTACGGCTTTCACGTGTTCGCCGGCTCGCAGAACCTGCGCGCCGACAGCATCTGCGAGGCGCAACGGGCGACGGTCGAGCTGGTGCTGCGGCTGGCGTCGATCGCGCCTTCGCCCGTGCGCTACGTCAACCTGGGCGGCGGCTTCGGGATTCCGTACTCGGCCCGCGACACCGCCATCGACCTCGCGCCGATCGGCGAGAACCTGGCCAAGCTGGTCGACACCTCGCTGCGCCAGCTGGACGCCCGCGTGGTGATCGAGCTCGGCCGCTACCTCGTCGGCGAGGCCGGTGTCTACCTGACCCGGGTGGTCGACCGCAAGCACTCGCGGGGCACCACGTTCCTGGTCGTCGACGGCGGCCTGCACCACCAGCTCGCCGCGTCCGGCAACTTCGGCCAGAAGATCCGGCGCAACTACCCGCTGACCGTCGCGACGGCGGAGTCCACAGTGGAGACCGTCACCGTCGTCGGCTGTCTGTGCACGCCACTGGACCTGTTGGGGGACAAGGTAGAGCTTGCGAAGGCCGAGGTCGGCGACCTGATCGCGATCTTCCAGGCCGGGGCGTACGGGCTGACCGCCAGCCCGACCGCGTTCCTCGGCCATCCGCCGCCGCGCGAGGTGCTCGTCGGCGGCACGGCACACGTTCTGGGGGAGACCAAGTGGAGACAGTGACGCCTAGTTTCCGGATGCTCGGGCTGCTCCAGGTGAACGCCGCCCGGGTGACGGCCCGCCGCCAGCAGGTGGTGCTGGCCATGCTGCTGCTCAACGCCAACCGGGTGGTGCCGTTGGAGAGCCTGCTCGACGCGCTGTGGGGCAGCACGCCGCCGGCCACCGCCCGGGCGCAGATCCAGACCAGCATCTCGGCGCTGCGCCGGCTGACCGTGACCGCGGGTCTCGGCGACCGGATTCGGGTGCGGGGATTGGGTTACACGATCGAGCTGGCCCCTGCTGAGCTCGATCTGCACGTGTTCGAGGACCTCGTCAGCCGGGGCCGCGCCGAGTTGGCGGCCGCCAGGCCGGACGCCGCGCGGGCGGCTTTCCGCAGTGCGTTGGGGTTGTGGCGCGGGGACCCGCTGACCGGCGTCGACAGCGCCATGGTGCGGGCCAACCAGGTGCGCATCGCCGAGCGCCGGGTGGAGGCGTTCGAGGACTGCTTCGAGGCCGAGCTGCACCTGGGCCGGCACCACGAGATCGTCGGCGAGATCTCCACCATGGTCGAGGAGTTCCCGTTGCGGGAACGTTTCGTCGGCCAGCTGATGACCGCGCTGCACCGTTGCGGCCGCCGCGTCGAGGCGCTCGCGGCGTACCGCGCCGTGCGACAGACCTTTGTGGACGAACTCGGTCTGGAGCCGGGTGAGGAGCTGCGCCGGCTGCACCAGGACATCCTGAACGGCCACGCCTCGTCGAATCCGGCCACCGCAAGCGTTTCCGTGCCGCGCATGCTGCCGGCGCGGCTGCCCTACTTCACGGGAGCCGGTGATCTGCTCGACGGGGTGGTCGACGCGTCACCGGTCACCGTGATCACCGGTCGCGCCGGCGTGGGGAAGTCCGCGGTGGCCATCGAGGCGGCGCACCGGCTGTCCGCCGACTTCCCCGACGGCCAGCTCTACGCCCGGATCACCGAGGACGTCGCCGACGTGCTCGAACGGTTCCTCCAGGCGCTGGGTTTCACCGCGATCCCGGCCGACGTCGAGGGGCGGGCGGCGCTGTACCGCAGCGCGATCGCCGACCGGCGGGTGCTGACCGTCGTCGAGGACGCCGCCGACATCGCGCAGATCCGCTGCCTGCTGCCGAGCACGCCGGCCAGCCGGCTGATCATGACCACTCGCGCCCGGACCGGCGCCCTGCCCGGCTCGACCGTGTTCGAGCTGGACGTGCTCGGCCGGCGCGACGGCATCGAGCTGCTGTCGGCCATGGTCGGGTCGGACCGGGTGTGGGCCGAGCTGGCCGAGGCCGGCGAGCTCGTCGAGCTGTGCGGCGGCCTGCAACTGGCCGTGACCCGGGCCGCGGCCATGCTGGCTGCCCGTCCACATTGGACGTTCGCGGACCTGGTCGCGCGGATGCGGGTCGACCGCCTGGACCCGCAGGTGCGGGACAGCCTCCAGCGCGGCTTCGCCGCGCTGCCGCCGGCGTCGCGCACGTTGTTCGCCCGGCTGGGTTCCCTGCCGACGACCTGCTTCGCCTCCTGGGTGGCGGCTCCCTTGCTAGACCTGGACGCCGTCGCCGCCGCCGACGCGTTGGAGGGCCTCGTCGACGCGCGGCTGGTCGACGTGACCGGCGCCGGCGTCACCGCGCGGTACCGGCTGCACCCGCTCGCGCGGATCCACGCCCGCGAACTCGGGCCCGAGGACGACGGTTCCGCGACCAGGCTGCTCGGCGCCTGGCTCGGTCTCGCCGACGAGGCGCGGCTGCGGCTGGGTTTCGGCCCCCGCGGCGAGGCGAGCCGCTGGCTGCTGCCGGCGTCCGTGGTCGACGCCGCGCTCGCCGACCCGCTCGGCTGGTACGCCCGCGAACGCGCCGGCCTGCTCGCGACCGTGCGGCACGCGGTGTCCGTCGAGCACTGCTGGAATCTCGCCGCCGCCATCGCCGACCTGGCCGGCGCGCAACGGATGTTCGGCGACTGGCGGGACAGCAACGAGTGCGCCCTGCGGGCCGCGCTCCGCGCCGGCGACCGCCTGGGCGAGGCCGCGATGCAGTACCTGCTCGGCGAACTCGACCTGCGCGAGCACCGCTATCCCGAGGCGTCCGCCCGGATCGGGCTCGCGCTCGGCATGTTCGACCGGCTCGGCGAGATCGGCTGGCAGGAGCTGGCCGAGCGCTCCCTCGCCGTCGTCGACTGGGCCACCGCCCCGCACCTGCGCCACGCCGAGCTCGCCGGCTGAACCGGAAGGACACCATGACCATCGGAGCCGTGCTGCCGGCCGGAGACGCCGGACAGGCCAAGAACATCGTCGACGAGCTGATCGCCCAGACCCGCGAGGCCGCGACCGCCGGGCTGTCCTCGGTGTGGTTCACCCAGCTGTTCGACCACGACGCCATCAGCCTGGCCGCGTTGGCCGGGCGGGAAGTGCCCGGCATCGAGGTCGGCACCGCCGTCGTTCCGCTCTACTCGCGTCATCCCCTGGTCATCGCGTCACTCGCCCAGACCGCGCAGGCCGCCACCGGCGGCCGCTTCACCCTCGGCGTCGGCCTCGGCGTGCGAGGCCTGCTCGAGCCGGCGTACGGGCTCGACTACCCGCCGCCCATCCGGCTGCTCCGGGAGTCACTCGAGGTCCTCAACCAGGCCCTCGACGGTGAGCAGGTCTCCTTCGCCGGCTCGTCCGTCCGGGCCCGGCCGCCGCTGCCCACCACCGTGGCCGGCGGCGACGGCGTGCAGCTGCTCGTCGCGGCCATGGCCCCGCAGACCCTGCGGGCCGCCGCCGAGTTCGCCGACGGCACCATCCCTTTTCTGGCCGGGCCCAAAGCCATCGAGCGCCACATCGTGCCGGCCTTCGACGGCTCCTTCGAACCGCGCATCGTCGCCGCCGTGCCGGCCGTGGTCACCGACGATGTCGACGCCGTCCACGCCATCGCCGCCGCCACCCTCGGCTACTACGGCGACATCCCCTCCTACCGCCGGATCCTGGACGCCGAGGGCGTCGACCACCCGGCCGACCTCGCCCTCATCGGCTCCGAGACCGAGGTCGCCGCCGGCATCCGCCGCTACTTCGACGCCGGCGCCACCGAAGTCGTCCTGATCCAGTCCGGCATGCGCTCCACCGCCGACCGCCTGCGCACCTGGCGGCTGGCCGGTTCCCTCTGACGTCCGCACGTCCACGTCTGGCCGAACTCGAGCGTCCTGGTTCCTGTTCGGCCGGCGGTCCAGGGCGGTGCGTGGCGTGTCGGCCTGACCGCTCACTCCCTGCTGGCGATGACCTCCAGGTCGGCGTTGAGACCGGTGGCGGACTGGCGCGCGGAGTTGAGCATGGACTCCAGCAGGTACAGCCGCATGAGCTCGGGCGAGCCGCGACCGCCCGAGCCGCGCAGGGAGTCGTAGGTGCGCCGGCTGACGTGCGGCTGCAGGATGACGACCCGCATGTCGTCGGTGGCGACCCGGGCGTCGAGCCGGCGCAGGAAGTCGCGGCGGCCGCGGACGCGCCGGCCGTCGATCCAGGACGCGGGCCGGCGCACCGGCGGCCGGGCGAGCTGGGGACGGAGGTGCCCACGACTGACGTAGATGAGGTTCTTGACGGCCTGGCTGACCACCACCTCGTACGCGGCGGCGGAGACGTCGCGGTCGAGGGAGTCGCTCTTGGCCGACTTCACGTGGATCAGGCTGAGCGTGCGGGCGGCGTCGATGTGCAGGAAGTCGGCGACCTCGCCCGGGCCGTCGTCACAGATCAGCCAGCCGTGCCCGTAGTGCCGCGCGACCCAGTCGAACAGCGAGTTGTCCGCGCCGATGTTGTCATGGATCTGCTGCGGCGAGTCGGCCCGGGGCTTCTCGCGGCGGATGTCCCAGCCGTGGAAGTCCTCGAACCGCCAGTTGCGAAAGGGGTATTCGGGCGCGCGGGCCTGCCAGAACCGGCCGCGGCTGTAGGAGTGCCCGGACTGGTAGTAGACGGTGAGCAGGTCGGTGTCGAGGATCGGGGAGTCGCCGTCGAGGCGGACCTTGTCACCGACGAGCTCGGGGGTGACCTCGACCGTGCCGTCGAGCACGAACGAGGCGGAGTCGGGGAAACCGGTGACGGACGGCGGAGTGTCCCGGACGGACAGTGCCAGGTCGCGCAGCTCGTCGCTGAGCGCGCCGGGCGGCAGGGTGTCGGGGTCCTCGACGATGACCTCGAAGGCGTCGCGAACTTCGGCGATGTCGGCCGGGCTGGCCAGCATGGTGAGGAAGTCGGGTCGTTCGGCGCCACGGGCGCGAGCGTCCTCGAGCAGGTCGAGCAGCTCGGCCGCCATCGCGGTGAACGTCTCGACATCGGCGCGAGTGCTCAGCCAGACCAGGCCGTTACGCGGCGTTGTCCCGGCGTTTCCCTTGAGCAGCAGGAGATCCGGCCGCAGGGGCAGCGCGGCGCGGGCCGAGCCGGCGACGTACGAGCCGTCCTCGTGCGGACTGAGCGTCTGCTCCACGCTGGTGCCGCTGAGGACCTTGCCGTCGGCCTTCACGTTGCTGCGCCGGTGAATCCCGCGTAACCACAGGTTCTTCACCTCGCCCCGGATGAGCGCGCTCTCCAGCACCTCGGACGGGTAGCGCCGCAGCGGAAACGGCTGGGACTGCTGTCGGTCCAGCCAGGTCTGCAGCCGCTCCTGGGTCGGCCGGTCCGTGCAGACGACGAGAAAACCGCCACGCCGCAACACGATCGTGAGCTGATGAGTGATGTCGACGTAACCCGCTTCGGGTCCCGCCCAGGTCGGTGGATCCTCGCGGCGGCGCACGAAGGCCAGCAGGTCCTCGGCCTCGTGCCGGGCCACCACCTCGCCACGACCGGAGCTGAGCAGGAAATCGGTGAGTGCGGCGAAATCCTCGCCCTCGAGAACCACGACCGAGAAGTAGGGACGGACGGCGGCCAGCGGCAGCCCAGTGTTATTGGATTCAGGGGTGTTCATGGTGACGCACCTCCCGTCACCAGTGTCGCAGCCGCCGGCCGCCGGATTACCTCATGTCACCCGGTTGCTCAGCCGTCCTTCGACCACCGGTAGGACGGCGGCCGGTAGTCGGCGAACCTGTCCAGCAGCGCGGGCAGCTCGGTGTCCACGAGCAGCACGTCCCGGTACGGCTTGCGCAGGAAACCCTGCTCGACCATGGTGTCGGTGAAGCGCAACAGGTGGTCGTAGAAGCCGTGCACGTCGAGCAGGCCGACGGGCTTGTCGTGCAGGTCGAGCTGGGCCCAGGTCCACACCTCGAACAGCTCCTCCATCGTGCCGACGCCGCCGGGCAGGGCGATGAAGCCGTCGGACAGCTCGGCCATGAGCGCCTTGCGGGCGTGCAGGCCGTCGACGATGTGCTGCTCGGTGAGGCCGTCGTGGGCGACCTCCCAGTCGACCAGGCTCTTCGGGATGACCCCGATGACCTCGCCGCCCGCGGCCAGGGCGGCGTCGGCCACCGCGCCCATGGTGCCGGCCTTGGCACCGCCGTACACGACGCCGATGCCCCGCTCCGCCAGGGTCCGGCCGACGGTCCTGGCCGCCTCCAGGTAGATCTCGCCGCCGTCGGAGGAGCCGCAGAAGACGCAAATCCGCATGCGCCGATCCTAACGTCACCCGATTCGCCCACGCCGGGCCGCCGGGCGTGGTTACTGTGGAGGAGTGACTTCTGCGGACGATTCCACCGGTGGTGTTGCCCTCAGCGAGGGCCGGGTGCGTTTCCCGGGCATCAGCCCGCGAGCGTACGAACACCCGGCGGACCGCGGCGCGCTGACCACGCTGCGGTCCGTGCCGGGCTTTGCCCAGGTGCTGCGCGCCGTCAACGGCGCGTTCGCCGAGCGGAGCGACCGGCTGCTGTACCTCTCCTCGTCGATCCGCGTCGGCCCGAAGCAGTACCCGAGGCTGGACGCGATCCGCAACGAGTGCGCCGAGATCCTCGACGTGAACCCGGTGCCGGAGCTCTACGTCACCCGCAACCCGCGGCAGAACGCCATGGCGATCGGCCTCGACGAGCCGTTCATCGTCGTGACCACGGGCCTGGTCGAGGCGCTGGACACCGAGGGGCTGCGGTTCGTCATCGGGCACGAGGTCGGGCACGTGCTGTCCGGTCACGCGGTGTACCGGACGATGCTGCTGCGCCTGACGCGCCTGCTGCTCAGCGTGTCGTGGCTGCCGGTCGGGTACTGGGGCCTGCGGGCGGTCATCGCGGCGCTGCGGGAGTGGTACCGCAAGGCCGAGCTGTCCGCCGACCGGGCCGGGCTGCTGTGCGTGCAGGACCCGCGGGCCGCGCTGCAGGCGCAGATCATGATGGCCGGCGCCGTCGATCCGTCCGAAGTGGACACCGAGACCTTCCTGGCGCAGGCCCGCGAGTACGAGTCCGGCGGCGATGTCCGGGACAGCGTGCTCAAGCTGATGAACGTGATCGACCAGACCCACCCGCTGGCCGTCGTCCGGGCGGCCGAGTTGCAGAAGTGGGCCGCGACCGAGGAGTACCGCGACATCCTCGGCGGCACCTACCCCGACCGCGGCGAGGACCCCGGCACCCAGTGGACCGATGACGTGAAGTCCGCGGCCAAGTCGTACCGCGACGCGTTCGTGGAGACCACCGATCCGCTGGCCAAGGTGCTCAACGACGTCGGCGGCGTGATCTCCGACGCCGCCGGCAAGGTGTGGTCGAGGTTCACCCGCCCGACGCCGCCGGCCGAGGACGCCCCGCCGGCCGACGAGCCGCCGTCCGACGCCCCGCCGGCGAACGGCTCCGCCGGGGCCGGCGCGTCGTCCGCCGACGAGTCGCCCGACAATGGCGCCGGCAAGTCGCCGAACAACGGCGCCGCCAAGTCCGGGGAGTCGTCGAACGGCGACGCCGGCAAGTCCGACGAGCCGCCGACCAACGGCTCGGCCAAGGACTGACCGGGCTCGACTACCGGGCGGGGGTGGCCAGGAACACTCGGTGGGCCAGTGCGAACGTGATCCCGGTGGCGATCGCCCCGACCACGATCGCCGGCCCGCCGGCCTGCTGGCAGAACAGCGCCCAGCCGTGCAGGCCGTAGCTCGCCGACGGCCCGCGCAGGGCGTCGATCTCGTTCACCGCCCCGAAGATCGCGTACGGCACCGCGACGACCACCGCCAGCAACGCCGCGAACGCCTTGCGGAACACCACGAACACCGTCAGCCCCACCAGTAGCCAGGCCGACACCTTCAGCACGTCCACCTGGAGGTCGGCCAACGACACCCCCACTCGATCGGCCAGCTCCGGCGGCCGTCCCGTGCGGAAGCTCTGCACCGCCATCGACTCGTCGGCCTCCGCCACCACGCTCCCCGTCGCCGTGATCTGGAGGAACAGCCCGACCACGAACACCACCAGCGCCGCCACGAAGGCCAGGAACCGAGCTCTCACGATCATCAGGACGCGGACCGCGGCCGGCGGTTCCCGCAAGTCACGTCAGTCGGTGCGGCGGAGCGCGTCCGAGGTGAGGTCGGCGAGCGTGGGATAGCCGTCGACGGCCATCAGCAGGTCGGCCTCGGCCAGCATCGAGCGCAGGACGTGCACCACCCCGTTGGCGCCGCCCAGGGCCAGGCCATAGACGTACGGCCGGCCGACGCCGACGGCCGTGGCCCCCAGCGCGAGGGCCTTGACGACGTCGGTGCCGGAGCGGACGCCGGAGTCGAACAGCACGGGGAGACCGTCGGCGGCCGCGACGACGCCGGGCAGGCAGTCGAGGGCGGGGATGCCGCCGTTGGCCTGCCGGCCGCCGTGGTTGGAGCAGTAGATGCCGTCGACGCCCCCGTCGCGGGCCCGGCGGGCGTCGTCGGGGTGCTGGATGCCCTTGACGATCAGCGGCAGCGAGCTGATTGACCGCAGCCAGGGCAGGTCTTCCCAGGTCAGGGGGTTGCCGAAGAGCTGGGCCCACAGGCCGACGGTGGCCTGGGGGTCCTCGGCCGGATCCTTGCCGAGGCGGGCGCGGAACACGGGGTCGGCGGCGTAGTTGGCCAGGCACCGGCCCCGCAGCTGGGGGAAGTTGCCGGTGGCGAGGTCGCGGGGGCGCCAGCCGGGCAGCCAGGTGTCGAGGGTGACGACGATGGCCTTGAACCCGGCGGCTTCGGCCCGGTGCACGAGGCTCTCGGCCAGCTCGCGGTCGTTGGGCGTGTAGAGCTGGAAGAAGCCCGGGGTGTCGCCCAGGCGGGGCGCGACGTCCTCCAGCGGATCCTCGGTGAGCGTCGACAACACGAGCGGCACGCCCGTGCGCGCCGCGGCGTCCGCGGCGGCGAGGTCGCCGTGGCCGTCCTGGGCGCACAGGCCGAGCACGCCGACCGGGGCCATGAACAGCGGCGACGGCAGGGTGAGCCCGAACATCGTCACCGACAGGTCGCGGTCCTTGCCGCCGACGAACATCCGGGGCATCAGCCCCCACTTCTGAAACGCCGACGCGTTCGACCGCTGCGTGTGCTCGTCCCCCGCACCGCCCGCGACATACGACAACAGCGACGGCGACAGCGCCCGGGAGGCCCGCGCCTCCAGTTCGGCGAAGACCATCGGCAGGTCCGGCTGCACGCCTTGCAGGCCGCCGAAGTAGATCTCGTACTGGAAGTCGCCGAAGGCCATCGATTGCCCCTCCTGGTTGGTCGCGGTCACAATCCTCCACCAGCAAAGGGCCGTAGCGTACTGCGAATCCACCCAGCTCGCCGGCACGGTGATTGTGACGGGTCACAAGGGGGAGGGCTTCGATGATGCTGGACGAGGTGTCGGTGCCGGCGTTGGTGGACCGGGTGCTGGAACGGCTGGTGGAGAGGCTGCCCAGCTATGGGTCGATGCCGGTGGAGGCGTTGGCCGGCGACGTGCGGCCGATGACGGAGCGGGTGCTCAGGGGTTTCGTGGCAGCGCTGGCGGACGGCGGGACGCCGGCGCCGGAGTTGGTGGCGCAGGCGCGGGAGTCGGCGATCGCCCGTGGCGAGGAGGGGATCCCGATGGAGGCGATCCTGGACGCGTATCTGTTGGGGTTGCAGGAAAGCGTGCGGCAGCTGCGGCCGGAGCTGGACCGGGCGACGACCGGGGAGCTGATCGACTTCTTCGGGGCGGTGGTGACCTTCCAGCACGTGGTGCACCAGGCGATCGCGAAGGGCTTCCTGGAGCACCGGGAGAGCACGGTGGGCGAGACGCAGGCGGCGAGGGGAGCGCTGCTGGCGGCGCTGACCGAAGGCGGGGATGCCACGGATGCGGCGCTGAGGGCGGGAATCCGGCTGCCCGAGAGGTATGTGGTGGTGGCGTTGGACACGGGGCCGCACGAGGACGAGCTCAACGATGGCGTGGATCACGTGGTGGCCGGCCGGCGGAAGGTACGCCGAATCCGCGCCGAGCTGGAGCGCATGGGGCACGACGTCTTGACGGCCCTCTCGCCGACGGGAGGAATCGCGCTGTTGCCGACGCCGGCCGGCGACCGGCTGCACGAGCGGTTGGCGAAGGCAGCAGGGTCGAAGGTCACGGTGGCGCTGGCGGAGGCACAGCCGGCAGAGGTGCCGACGGCGGCGCGGCTGGCGCGAGAAGTGCTTGAGGTGGCGACAAAAACGCGCCGGCAGCCGGGCACGTATCGGCTTCAGGACGTGCTGCTGGAGTACCAGCTGACCCGCCGGAGTGCGGCGACGGAGCGGCTGGCCGAGGTGCTGGACCCGGTGGACGAGGACCTGTGCGCGACGCTGGACGTGTACCTGGACGAGGGACTGCGCCGCAACGCCACGGCCAAGGCGTTGGGCGTGCACCCGAACACGGTCGACAACCGACTGCGCCGCATCGGCCGGCTGACCGGTCTGGACCCGACCAGGCCCGCCGATCTGCCGATGCTGAGGGCGGCGGTGGCGGTGCGCCGGATGGTCTGACCGGTGGTCGGATGACCGGAAGGCGTTTCCTCGTCCATCTTGGGACTGCCCGGATCGCCGGTGTCGGCTGGGCCGATCGGTCGATCAAGCCGGCCGGAAACTTGTTTAAATGTCAACCGTTTAGGCCCAGTCGTTTGATTGCAAACATTTCTGACCGAACTTTGAAGTTCGGTGCGGGGAACATGGGGCATCCTCGGGTGCTACCCGAGGAAGTCCCTAGGAGAGAACATCCGCATGCCCAGTCATCACACCCCTGCCGTGGTGGTCTGCCCGCGGGTCGTGGACCAGTTCCTGGACATCGCCCTGCCGGTGTACCGGACGCTCACGCCCGATCACCCGCTACCGTGCTTCGCGGTGCTGCTGGGGGACTGCACACCCCAGGCGATGCACGTGCGAGAACTGGCCCTGGGAGCGAACGCCCGAACGACGGACCGAGCGGCGATCGAGGAGTTCGAGACGACGATCGTGCCGAGGTTCGGCAGCGCCTACGAGAACACCGACCGGGGCTACTGGCTGGACCCGGCCGACCTGCTGCGGATCGGGAAGGACGCGGACCGGAGCGGAATGGACATCCTCGGCTCCATCCACATGCACCCGGACTGGCACCGCATCACGGACAAGGAAGCCGAACGGGCCTGCCCGCTGTCCTCCCGGCCGACGCCGATGGACGAGCACGTGTTCGCCGAGGCCGGCTGGCCGGTCAACATCATCTGCTATCTGGCCCAGGTCAACGGCTTGACCAGCTACAACATCGAGGCGTGGGATTCGAGCGGCGACCTGTTGCCGCTGCGGACGAGCGTGCGGGCGGTGGCCGCGTGAGCGACGAGATCAAGGCATTGTGGCAGCGCATGGCTGAGGGCTGGGCCGCTGGTGACGGGAAGAAGTTCGCCGGCGTCTTCGCGGATGACGTCGACTTCGTGAACGTCCGCGGTGAGGAGCAGCATGGTCGGGAGACGGTGGCGGCCAACCACGGCGCCCTCTTCCGGACTCGCTACCGCGACACGAAGCTGACGGCCGAGGTGCACACGATCCGGTTCATCGGCGACGACGCGGCGGTGGTGCACGTGGCCTCCACTGTCCACAGTGGAGAAAGCAGCACCGACACGCACGCCCAGGTGGTGGTCGAGCGCCGCGACGGCGAGTGGCTGATCACGGCCTTTCACAACATGATCCCGGCGAAGTAGGAGCCAGACGATGCCCACCGCCAAGCTGCGCCACCTGGCCTTCACCGCCCGCGACGCGGTCAAGCTCGCGCACTTCTACCGCGACCAGTTCGGCCTGCGGATCTTCCACACCGACCCCGACGGCAGCCAGTTCCTCACCGACGGCTACATCAACCTGGCGATCATCCAGCAGGCCCTGGACGGCGACGTGCCGACCGGCTTCAACCACTTCGGCTTCCACGTCGACGACGTGGCGGGCGCGATGGCGAATCTGGTCGACGCGGGCCTGCCCGAGCCGGCGGCCCGGCACACCACCCGGCCGTTCGCCGAGTACCGGGCGATCGACCCGGAGGGCAACTGGTTCGACCTGTCCGGACACGGCTACCTGCCGCCCACCGAAGAAGGCTGACCTCGTCGGGGCCGCACGAAAAGGTGCGGCCCCAACGAGCACTCACGCCATGTCCACCTCGAACTCGGACACCTGGCCGGCCGGCCAGCCGGTGTTGCCGGTGATGGTCAGCCGCACATACCGCTGCGACGTCGTGCCGAACGAGGCCGTGGCGGTGTTGCCGGACGCGGGATCGAACACATAGCCCCGCGATGCGACGAGCGTCGACCACGAGTTGCCGTCATTGCTGGCCTGCACGGAAAGAGTCTGCGTGCGGGCGCCCCACGACGTGGACGGCGGCAGCTTCAGCACCACCTTGTTGATCGCGTACGCCTGGCCGAGGTCGACGGTCAGCGTCTGCGGGAAGGCGTTGTTGGTGCTCTCCCAATAGGTGCTGGCGTTGCCGTCGTTGGCGTTGCCGGGCGGGAAGCCGCCCTGCGAGCCGCTGGCCGAGATCGCCTTGCCCTTAGCCAGGTTCGTGCCGGAGGTCGGCGGCGCCGGCGGCCCCGAGTTGGGCGGCGGCCAGGTCGCGCAGTCGCTCCAGGTGCCGCTGTAGCCGCTGTTGCCGGAGCCGTTGAAGGTCATCTTCGGGATGGACGTCGGGTACGGGCAGTTGTACGTGCCGACCACGCCGACCCCGCTGGCGGTCACGTTGCTCAGCGACACCGTGCCCTGGGTCTGCGACTGCACGACAAAAGTGCCGACACCCTGCACGGTCGCGCCGTTCACGGTGATGCCCTGGATCGTCTTGCCGGCGCCGTTGCCGTCGATGAACTGGATGGCCTCGTACGGGCTGTCGATCGCCTTGAAGCCGGTGACGTTGATCGTCACCCCGGTGATCGCCTGGTCCCGGGCGTCGAACCACAGCGCGCCGACCCCGAACTGCCAGTTGGGATCCAGCGCCCCGGCCCGCAGCGTCGTGTTGTTGGACAGGGTGATCGTGCCGCCGAGCGGCACGCTGCTGAACCGGTTGGCCACCAGGATGCCGCCGCCGAGGGCGTTGGTGTCCTGCACCAGGTTGCCGCTGACGGTGTTGTTGGAGCCGCCGTACAGCGCGATGCCGTTGGCCAGGTTGGGCTGCACGACGGTGTTGTTGGTCAGCGAGTTGCCGGAGTCGGCCTGCCCGTTGGACCACAGCGCCAGGCCGTCGTCGCCGTTGTTGCGCAGATAGTTGTTGCTCAGGGACGAGTTCGTCACCGCGCCGTCGAAGTTGATCCCGTCGGCCATGGTGTCGATGATCCGGTTGTTGCTGATGGTCAGGTTGCTCGACGCCCCGCTCATCAGCCACAGGCCGCACTTGGTGTCCTGGATCCACAGGTTCTGCACCACGGACCCGTTGCCGAGCACGCCGTGGAAACCGTTGTCCGGGCTGCCGTCGTTGCGCTCGGTGACGTCGCCGAAGATGGCGAAGTCGTAGAGCTTGATGTTGCCGGACGCGCCGCCGTTGTTGAAGATGTTGTTGCCGTGCAACGTGGTGTACCAGGGGCCGGCGCCGCGGATGGTCACCTGGTCGACTGACAGCGCCGAGGAGATCTCGAACCGGCCGGACGGGACCCACACGGTCTTGCCCTGTGACTTCGCGGCTGTGATGGCGTTGCGGAACGCCTGCGAGTCGTCGGACGAGTCGTTGGCCGTGGCCCCGTAGTCGGTCACCGACAGCGACCCGGAAGGCGCCGTTGCCGCGCCGCCGACCTGCTCGAAGTCGGCCAGGTCGATGGTGGCCTGGCTGACGTCGCCGCCGTCGGCCTGCACCCGGACCTTGGCCCCGGCGTTGAGGTTCTGGCCCAGCAGCAGCCGGGAGTCGTCGAAGAAGTGGTGGTTCTTCGCGCCCGGGATCCAGCCGGTGTCGATGTACATGTACCGCGAGGTCACGGACAGCCCGCTGGAGAGCTTGGTTCCGTTGACGTACACGGAAAGGCGGCCGGCGCTGCCGTCGGGCAGGCTGTAGTGGACGTTGATCGAGTTGGCCGCGGCCGGCAGCGTGAACTCGACGAACTGGCCCTGCCCGATGCGCACGGCCTGCCGGCCGGACGCCTCGGAGGCCAGGCTGGCCTGGGTGTAGTCGGGCCCGACGGCGGCGCCGTTGGTGGCCGAGCACTCGGCCTCCACCGTGCGGAACGGCACGGACGCGCCGCCGGACGCGGTCGTCGGACAGGTGGCCGCGGCGGCCGGGGCGGCCCCGGTCAGCACGGCGGCGCCCGCCGCGATCAGCGTCGCGGCCAGCAATACGGGCATGCCAAAGGCAGGGTTGGCAGGCTTCATCGACTGCTCGCTTCCTGGTCCCGCGAGGCAGGGTGCGAGACCACGTGCAGCGGACTATACGAATTACGACACTTGGCCGCAAGAGTCGAACGAGTCAATGCAAGAACGCGACAAGCCGATCAAGCCGTGGTCAGAATGATCATTTCCGCCGGCTGCCACCGCCGCTCGACCGCGACCAGGCAGGTCCAGGATCGAGCCAAACGCCGCCCTGCTGCGGCCGCGCTGCTGGAGGTGAATGCCTGGTCAGAGCCGCTCGTCGAGGCGGATCCGCACCTCGTCGCCGACCTCCTTGCCGATGGCCTTGCGCACGGCGGCCTTGACGGGGAGCTTGTGGGTGCCGTCGCCCAGGGCCATGAACGAGCTCTCGAACGGCACGCCGTCGACGGTGCCGCGCACCTTGACCAGGCCGCGGGTGCCGAAGAACTCGACGGACCGGGGCCACACGACGTACGTCCACCCGCCGGCGGCGGGGCTCTTGACCAGCGTTGCGGTGAATTCGGTCAGCATGACCCGGTGTCGAAGCCGCCGGCCCGGATTCGACACTCAGCGCTGAGGAGTCTCATCCTCGGTCTCCTCGGGCTCATCCACCCGGTACACGATCGGACCGTCCTGCTCCTCGGCGACAGCCGGCGCGGCAGCGGCCACGGTGTCGACGCGAACGGGGGAGGAGACGGCGACCAGGGAGCAGGCGGCGCCGAGCAGGGCCAGCCAGATGCCGGGACCGATGAGCGGGACCACGTCCTGGCCGGACACGCCGGCGATCTCGGCCAGGAAGGTGCCGGTGCTGTAGCCGGCGGCGGCCAGGAACAGCCCGGCGCCGACGCCGAGACCGCCGGCGACCAGCGAAGCGCTGCGGGTCCAGCCGAACCCGGGCCGCAGCGACGCGGCGGCGACGACGATGAGCGCGACCCCGGCGACCAGGGCGACCACGCCGACGTACTGCTGGATGATGTGCCCGAGGCCCAGGTCGAGGCCCCAGCCGTTGATCGAGGCCAGGGACTCGCCGGTGCTGGACGGCAGCGTGATCAGGTTGGTGAAGGTGCTGGCGATCAGCAGCACGCCGGCGGCGGCCAGGAACGCGACGGCTCGGGGGCCGGGCCGCGCCGCGGTGGCATGAACGGGAATGGGCGCGGTGTCCTCGTTGGGCATCCGCCCACGGTAACGGCCACCCCGCGCCCACCCGCAACGAGGCTGGTGCCGTTCCCGAACGCCACCTCCCCCGAGGAAGCTCGGGAACGGCACCGACGCCACCGTGCCACACCGACCTTCGGCAAACCTTGAATGCGCGGCCCCGCGTCTGATAGTTCGGTGCACGTGGAGTTCCGGGTGCTCGGCGCGGTCGAGGCGGTCAGCGGCGGCACGTCGCTCGACCTCGGCCACTCGAGACAACGTAGCGTGCTCGCGGTGTTACTGGTAGCAGCCAATCAGCCGGTGACGGCCGACCAGCTGCTGGACCGGGTCTGGGGGGAGCAGCAGCCGCAGCACGGCCGGGACGCGTTGTACGGCTACCTGTCGCGGCTGCGCGGCCTGCTGCCCGACGACGTCGCGATCGTCAAACACCCGGCGGGCTATGTGCTCACGGTCGACGAGGACACCGTTGACCTGCACCGCTTCCGCCGCCTGGCCGCGCAGGCCCGGGCGGCCCGGCAGAACGCTCTCGCGCTGTTCGACGAGGCCCTCGGCCTCTGGCACGGCGAGGCGTTCACCGGCACGGACAGCGAGTGGCTGGCCGACGTGCGGACGGCGTTGGTCGCCGAGCGACGCGCCGTGCAGCTGGACCGCATCGACGCCGCGCTGAACGCCGGCCGCCACACCGAAGTCCTCGACGAACTCACGACGCTGGCCGACGACGATCCGCTGGACGAGCGCATCGCTGCCCAGCTGCTGTTGGCCCTCTACCGCGCCGGCCGTGCGGCCGAGGCATTGCGGCGCTACGACAAGCTCCGCGAGCAGTTGGCCGACCGCGTCGGCACCGACCCCGGACCGGCGCTCAGGGGCCTGCACCAGCGCATCCTCACCGCCGACCCGGAGCTGGACTCGCCCGCTTCCACCCTGGTGCCCCGGCAGCTGCCGGCCGCCCCGGTGTGGTTCACCGGCCGCAGCCCCGAGCTGGATCGCATGACGACCACGGCCGGCGCCAACAACACCGTGGTCGTCTCGGCGATCGCCGGCGCCGGCGGCATCGGCAAGACCTGGCTGGCCCTGGAATGGGCCCACCGGCACGTCGACGAGTTCCCCGACGGCCAGCTGTTCGTCGATCTCCAGGGCTTCTCACCGACGGGGGAGCCCGTGCCGCCCACGGTCGCGTTGCGCGGCTTCCTCGGCGCGCTCGGCGTGGAACCGGGCAAGATCCCGGCCGACCTGGCCGCGCAGTCCGCGCTGTTCCGCAGCACCATCGCGGCCAAGCGGCTGCTGCTCGTGCTGGACAACGCCGCCGACCCCGACCAGGTCGTGCCGCTGCTGCCGGGCACCTCGAGCAGCGTCGTCGTCGTCACGAGCCGTCGGCAGCTGACCCGCCTGATCACCCGTCACGGCGCCGGCCACCTGCGGCTGGGCGTGCTGACCGAGGACGAGGCCCAGCGGCTGCTGGTCAACTGGCTGGGCCAGGAGCGCCTCGACGCCGAGCCGGCCGCCGTGGCCGAGCTGCTGGCCTGCTGCGGCGGCTTTCCACTGGCCCTGGGCATCGTCGCCGGCCGTGCCCACGCCGACCCGGACGTGTCGCTCGCGGAACTGGCCGCCGACCTGCGCTCCGGCCTGGGAGCCCTGGACGACGAGGACCCGTCGACCAGCCTGCCGGCCGTGCTGTCGTGGTCGCTGCGGGCGCTGGCGCCGGCCGAGCGCACCCTGTTCGGGCTGCTCGGCATCGCCCCCGGCCCCGACATCAGCCACGCCGCCGCGACCGCCCTCACCGGGCTGTCCAGCGCCGAGACCAGCGCCATCCTGCACGCCCTTGAGCAGCTTTCTCTGGTGGACCGGGACACGGCCGGCCGCTATCACATGCACGACCTGGTCCGCCAATACGCCCGTGAGCACGTCGACGCGGACCCGCAGGCGCTGCGCCGGGTGATCGACTTCTACCTGCACACCGCGATCAGCGGCCACGACGTGCTCGACCCGCATGCCACCCCGATCGAGCACGGCGACCCCGCGCCGGGCGCGCAACCGCTGTCGCTGGTCGGCGACCGGACGACCATGGCCTGGTTCGACGCCGAGGACCCGTGCCTGCTGGCCGCCCAGCAGGAGGCGTTCGCCAGGGGCTGGTACCGCACGGCGTGGCAGCTGGCCGGCGCTTTGTCGACGTACCAATACCTTCAGGCCCATCTGGACGACACGAGGTCGATCTGGCAGACGGCACTGGCCGCCACCGAGCACCTCGACGATCCGAACGCGACGGTCGTCGCCCGCCGCAACCTGGGCAACTCGCTGATTCGCCTCGGCCGCGCCGAAGAGGCCATCGAGCACCTGGACGTGGCCCTGGACCTGGCCCGCCGCAGCGGAGACCGGCACCAGGAGGGCGTCACGCTCAGCTCGCTCACGTCCGGCCACGCCGCGCTCGGCCAGCACCGCCAAGCCCTGGAGCATGCCCAGAAATCCCTTGCGGTGTACCGGGAACTGGCCAATCCCGGCCGCGAGGCCATGGCGCTCAACGCCGTTGGCTGGTGCGCGGCCCAGGTCGGCGACCACGACAGCGCCAGGGAGCACTGCGAGGCCGCGCTGGAGCTGTTCCGCAAGCACCACAACGACCTCGGCGAAGCGGCCACTTTGGACAGTCTGGGCTACGTCGCCGACCACAGCGACCGGCACGCCGAGGCCGTGGACCACTACCGGGAGGCGCTGGAGATCCGACGCAAGCTCGGTCACGCCTACCAGGTCGCCGACACCCTCGACCGCCTCGGCCACGCCTACACCGCGCTCGGCGAACCGGCCCAGGCCAGGGCGGCGTGGGCCGAGGCGCTTGACCTCTACCGGGCCCAGGGCCGCGACGCCGACGCGACCAGGGTGCGGCTAGCCTTGACGCCGTGAGGATCAGGCGGGCGACCGAGGAAGACGTGCCGGCGATCGTCGCGCTGCTCGCGCAGGACGTGCTCGGCGCGACCAGGGAGTCGCCGGACGACCTGACGCCGTACCGGCAGGCGTTCCAGGGCATCGATTCCGACCGGAACCAGTTCCTCGCCGTGGCCGTGCGGGACGGCGAGGTGGTCGGCACGCTGCAGCTGACCTACTTGCCCGGCCTGTCCCGGATGGGCGGCACCCGTGCCCAGATCGAGGCCGTGCGGGTGCGGGCCACCGAGCGCGGCACCGGGCTCGGGTCGCGGCTGATCACGTGGGCCGTCGACCAGGCTCGCGAGCGGGGCTGCATCCTCGTGCAGCTCACCACCGACACCACCAGGACCGACGCGCAGCGCTTCTACGAGCAGCTCGGCTTCACCGCCAGCCACGTCGGGTTCAAGCTGACGCTCTAGTGCTTGCGCACCACCCGTTCCGGCTCGCCCGGCCGCCAGATCGTCACGTCCATGTGCCCGCCGCCGACCTCCACCGCCGACGCGCTGGTGATTTCGGCCGCGTAGAACGGGCTGAATAGTTGCCCGCGCAGGTCGAAGCCGGTTTCCCGGAACAGGTTCTCGGCGTAGCGAGCGTGTAGGTCCAGGTCCTGCACATCGTGCACGGTGCCCCACAGCTTGGCGTCGCCGTCGGAAACATGAGTGTCCACTGTGGCCGTGTGCAGACAGAACCGCGGATCCCGGGCCAGGTCCAGGAACTTCGTGGTGCCGGGCATGCCACTGATCCACAGCTGACCCTCGAAAACCCGTGGCTCCATCGGGCTGATCCGCGGTGAGCCGTCGGCCCGCAGCGTGGCCAGCAGACACAGGTTGCCGGTGGCCGCGTGCCGCCGGGTGAAGATCGCGGCGATCTTCGGCGCGACCTCGGAGAGCTCCTGCCAAGTCGTCACCCGTCCGACGGTACGGGAACGCGCGGGCGGCCACCGGCCAATATGTTCGGTGAGCAGTGAGACGGCGCCGCTGGCGCGAACACGAGGGCCGGAGGTGACGGGGCTGCGCGACGCCGACGAACTGGTCGAGCTGTACTGCCGGCCGTGGTGCCCCTCCAGGGCCGTCGGCGGCGGCACGTGGCCTGGCTGGCGGCGGCCGCGGTGGTGGTTGGCGTGCTGGTGGTCGCCCTGGTCGAGCCCTCGGTCGGGCCCGGCGGCGACGGCCCCGAGTCGAAGATCGGCAGCGCGGTGGCGGCCGAGGCGCTGAGCCAGGCGGCGAGCAAGACCGGCGACGTGGTGCTGCAGCCCGGCCAGTTCCTGTACGTGCGCAACCAGGCGTTCTCCGGCGGCTCCGGCGACGACGGCAACGAGCTGCTGCGTGAGATCGGCGAGGGCCTCGACTCCGGCCTGATCCCGGCCGACCTGCGCAAGGCGGTGTTCCAGGCGCTGGCGTACCTGCCGAACCTCGAGGTGACCGACAAGGCTGAGGACTTCGACGGTCGGACGGGCGAGGGTTTCGGCATCGTGCACGACTCCCAGCTGGAGGAGGTGGTCATCGCCACCGCGACCGGCCAGTACCTGGGCTCGCGCACCGCCGACCGGCAGGGCCTCAAGGCCGGCACGCAGCTGTGGAGCTCCTCGCTGACCACCAAGGTGGTCGACGCTATGGGCCGGCGGTGATCGCCGCGGCCAGTGCCTTGACCAACTCGTCCCGCCGCTGAGGACTCATCCGGATTGAGCCGTCCGACTCGATGTGCGCGAACACGGTGCCCATCGAGTCGGCGGCCTGTCCCTGCACATTGGTGGTTCCCTCGAGGTTGCCGCAGCTCTGCTGCCAGGCCCGGCAGACCACAGTGCCGTCGGCCTCGACGTGGTCGGCGATCTGCTCGTGCAGACGCGTGTGCGGGGTGGAGCCGCCGGAGACGACCACGCCGGCGCCGGGCAGGCTGCTGTCGTCGAAGCCGTGCAGCTGGATCTGCGGCAGGCCCTTGCGGGCCAGCGCGGTCGCCACCAGGTGGAACAGGGTGTTCGTGTTGTGCGCGACATCGGCCGTGCCGTTGGCCGCCCGGCGGTGCGCGCCGGCGATGAGCACCGCGGATCCGGGCAACGCTCGGTACAACTGCACGCCGAGCATTTCCGTGTCCAGATCGAAATTCGGGTGCGGCACCTCGATGACCTGGCGCGTTTGCGCACCGTAGTCACCGATGTACATGCCCCAGCCCCGTTCGTCGCCGGGCTGGGTGGCGGCCATGGTGAACCGTCGGCCGGTCGCGGAATCCGTTCCCGAGGTCAGCGTGAAACCCAATGGTGTAAGCGTTTTCAGCTCACTCTGAGTGTCCTTTCCGCCCGTGAGCAGCGGAATCAGGGCGGACAGGGCGGTTTCGCCCTCACGGACCGTGGGTGGTCGGTAGGGCGCGTCCGACTGCAGGGCCGCGGCGAACTGTGAGGCCCGCTCGACCAGGTCGACCTGGGGGATCCGGTCCGGGATGTTGATCACCGCCAGCACCGCGACGCAGACCATGCCGAGTGCTGTGACCAGCCAGTTCCGTGCAGACACGAAGAATTCTCCGAGGGTGTCGGGCTGCCCGGCGGTGGCGCTCGCGGTTGTCGGTGACGAATAATCCTTGCCTTGTGACTCCAATCATACTCTAATAGGCAATGAAGTAGACAGTACGAGTGGAACGCAGCACCCCGCCGCCGCGTTTGACCGTCCTCTGTGGACCCTGCACATGGAGCGCGCGCGTGGTGGCGAATTCGGCCGGCCTTGAGCCGGTGGAGAGTGGTTTTCCGGGCGGACTGCGAGCTCCGCTCGCAGTTGTCGGCGCCGCGTTGGTCCTGCTGGTGGCCTGGTGTGTGATCCAGTTGCCAGCCGCGGGCGCCGGCGGCGGCCCGTCGGCCGTGGCCCAGTCCCAGGAACTGCTCGTCAACGACCTGGCCAGAGCCACCGCCGACTCGATCGGCGACGTGGCCGGCGACCTGAGCACGGCCGGCGCCCTGTACACCGTGCACCCGGACCCGACGCCGGCCGGCACGCTGGCCGCGATCACCCGGGGCACCCCGCAGGCCCTGGGCTTGGCCCTGGTCCAGCGGGGTGCCGGCACCCTGCTGGCCGGCACCGGCGCGCCGGTGCCGGTGGAGTCGTTGCCGAACAAGGACATCGACCGGATCGCCGTCACGCTGGTGCGCGACCAGTCCGGCGGCACGGTCGTGCTGACCGCGGCCCCGCTGACCGGCACGAACTGGCTGGTGCTGGTCACCACCGGGCTGAAGATCCCGGCCCACACGCTGTTGGGGGACCCGGCCGAGGCGCTGCTGCTGACCACCCCCGACGGTCAGGTGGTCAAGTCCCGCGGTCGGTTCGATCCGGGATACCAGCAGCTCGTGACCACCGCGAGCGCGCGCTCCACGGCGGTCGGCAGCCTGGTCGGCGAGGCCGGCAAGGGGCCGGTGGTGGACGGCTCGCGTACCACGCCGATTGCCGTGTATGCCCCGATTCTGACGGGTGATCCCGCTCGGCCACTCGGGCTCAACCTGGTGCTCGTCGGTTCCGCGCCGGCGAGGGCGGCGCTGCGGACGCCGGTGGAAACGGCCTGGGTGGCGGCGGTGCTGGCCGCCGCGGTGCTGGCCAGCCTGGTGCTGCAGGGCTTCGGGTTCGTCGCGCCGCTGCGCCGCCTGCGGGCCGAAGCGCTCGGCGGCCACCGCCGCCGCCGGTATCGGCTGCGCGAGGCCGCCGTGGTGTCGGCGGCGCTGCGCGACGAGATCCTTCCGGTCATGCGTGGCCGGATTTCCGCGCGGACGTTTGTCGTGCTGGCGGTCGCGCCGTTGCTGCTGGGCTCGGTCGTGGTCGGCGTGGTGGCCGATGAGACGGTGCCGGACGTGCCGGTGCTGGTCGTCCAGGGCGAGCGTGGGTTGGCCGAGGTGACCGCCGGGGCGTTGCGCGACCAGCTGTCGGCCAGCCTGAGCGATCTTCGCACCTTCGCCACCCGGGCCACCGGCGACGTGACCTCGCTGAAGCCGGCGCTGGTCAACCTGATCGCGCAGAACAAGCGCTACCGCAGCGTCTACGTCACCGACGCGAGCGGCTCCGTCCAGGTCGACGCCGGCCGCGCCCCGCTCCGCACCACCGAGCGGCCACCGGCCGGATCCGGTCTGCACCAACAGAACACCGCCGGCCGGATCCCCGTGCTCTACGCCAGCACGCCGCTGCCCGACCACACGCACGTGCTGATCGGCGAGCTCGACGTGACCAAGCTGTCGTCGATCCTGCGGCGCAGCGCCGGAAACGGCAAGCTCGTCGACTCCGGATTGCGCACCTTGGCCTCGGCCGACGGGTATCGGGCCTTTGACCCGCTGACCGACCAAGCCCTGAAACAAAGCGTGACGGACGCGTTGGGCGGCGTCGGCCGGCCGGGCACCGACCAGGTCGACGGCCAGTGGTACGTCGTGGCGGCGGCCACCGTGACCGGCTCGCCGAGCACCGACCCGCTGCGCTGGACGGTCGTGCTGCAACAGCCGCTGACCACGCTTCCCTTGCCGGACAACCTTGTTCGCCGCTACGCCCTGTTCGCCGCGTTGGTCGTCGGGGCCGCGGGGCTGCTGCTGCTCGGCTGGTACCACCTGTGCTTCGTGCGGCCGCTGCGTCGCCTGGCCGACGCCGCGATCCGTTTGGAGCAGGGCGATCTGAAGACCGTGATCTATCCGGAGCGGCTCAACGAGATCGGCGCCCTCAGCCAGTGTCTCGACGACGCGCGCAGACAGCGCACCGCCACGGCCGCCCCGGTTCCCCTGCTGGTCTAGGAGCACGGATGCGCTTCCTCTACACCGTCTATGCCCTGTCCTGCCTGGTGCTGCTGGTGTGCGGGATCGTGGAACAGCGCCGACACGACAAGAACCTGGCCCGCATCACCCATCGGGTGCTGGTCAACGGGATCCGCGGCAAGTCGTCGATCACCCGGCTGTGCGCGGGCGCGCTGCGCGGCGGGGGACTGGTCACCGTGGCCAAGACCACCGGCACCGCCGCGCGCTTCATCCACCCCGACGCCCGAGAGGAGCCGGTGCACCGGAAGTTCGACATCGCCAACGTGGTCGAGCAGATCGCCATCGTCCGCCGGGCCGCCGGTTACGACCCGGACGCGCTGGTGATGGAGTGCATGGCCGTCGCGCCGGCACTGCAGGAGATCAACCAGACCAAGCTGATCCGCTCGGACATCGGCGTGCTGTGCAACGTGCGCGAGGACCACCTGGCCGAGATGGGGCCGACGCTGGACGACGTGGCCCGCTCGCTGTGCCGGTCGATGCCGATCGGCGGCGTGTGCGTGACGGCCGAGCGCGACCGGCTGCACATCCTCCAGGAGGAGGCCGACAAGCGGCGCTGCCGGCTGATCGCCGTCGATCCCGAGGACGTGTCCGACCAGGAGCTGGCCGCGTTCGACTGGATCACGTTCAAGGAGAACGTGGCCATCGCGCTCAAGGTGGCCGAGCTGCTGGACATCGACCGCGCCGCCGCCATGGCCGGCATGTGGGCCGCGCCGCCCGATCCCGGTGTGCTGCGGGTGGACCGCTACGCCGCCGGCGGCAAGCGGCTGAACTTCGCGAACGTGTTCGCGGCCAACGATCCCGAGTCGACCGTGATGAACATCGAGCACCTGCTCGACCACGGCGCGATCGGGCGCCCGCTGCACATCGTGATCAACTGCCGGCCGGACCGGATCGAGCGCAACGGCCAGATGGGCGCGCTGATCCCACGGCTGCAACCGGACCGGGTGCTGCTGATCGGGGAGCCGACCCGCAGCGCCATGACCGCGATCCCGTCCTCGTGGCGGCCGCGGGTGGTCGACCTCGGCGGCCGGCGCAGCGCACCCGAGCTGCTCGAGGCGCTCGTCGCCGGCATCGACGGGCACGCCTGCATCGCGGCCATCGGCAACATCCACGGCCAGGGCGAAGTGCTGCTCGCCCAACTGGAAACACTGGAGCGGCTATGATCAGCCAGGAGCTGTCGCCGGAGGTGGCCACCCTAGGGCTGGCCATCGGGCTGTTGTTCTCCCTACTGTGCTACCTGACGACCAACCTGTCGCCGGGCGGCATGATCACCCCCGGTTGGCTGGCGCTGACCCTGCTCGAGGACTACCGCCGCGCCGCGCTGGTGGTGCTCACCACCGTGCTGACCTACCTGGCCACCCTGGGCCTGAGCAAGATCGTGATCCTGTACGGCAAACGGCAGTTCGCCGCCGTCGTGCTGCTCGGCGTGCTGTTGCAGACCACGGTTTTCGTGCTGATACAGGACCACTATCCGCTGCTGTATGTGCACGAGACGCTCGGCTTCGTGGTGCCCGGGCTGATCGCCTACCAGCTGGTCCGCCAGCCGCCCGCGGTGACCGTGCTGGCCACCGGATCCGTCGCCCTTGCCTCGTACGGTGTGCTGGCCAGCGGCGTGTTGGTCGGCTTGATACCCACTTCGTAGGAGCTTTGCCGTGAAACATATCCGTGCAGCAGTGTTGCTGACGACGTTGGTCACGTCCGGGGCCGCGGTGGTGCATTTGGCGCAGGCTCAGGACGTTCCGACGAGGGCCCGGGACAACGGCGCGGTCGTCGCCATCGCGCAGGCCCATCCGGCCAGTACCAACTACAGCTTCGTGCGCCTGGACGGTCCCGCGCGCACGGCCGTGATGGACGAGCATGCCCGGCTGGTGGCCATGTTCACCGACGGCGCGCGTACCGCTGTCCTCAGTGGACAGAGCCGGACGTTCGCCGACCCGCTGCGGACCAGCGCCGTGGTCACGACGTCGAACTGGGTTCGGTTGGTCCCGCGGGTGTGGAAGGCCGGCGCGGAGAAGGAGTCGTGGTTTCGACCCTGGCTGGAGCAGGCGCTCGGGGACCGCAGCCCCGATGTGCTGGCCGTGGCGACGCAGTACGTCAGCTTCGCGCACTACGCCGACGACGCCGACTACAGCGACTTCCTCGGCATCTCCAACCGTGGCGTGAAACCGAGGAAGGATCGCTTCGGCGACGTCGACTCGGCCGGCTACGTCCGGTTGGTCTACGGCTACCGGATGGGGTACCCGATCGGCGACAACGGACTGCCGCGGACGCCGCAGGAGATGCCCAAGGCCCCGCTCGGCGCCGCCATCGCCGACAACGCCGTGGGCTCGCCGCAGACCCGGTTCCTGGCCCAGCCCGGCGATCTGCTGCTGTTCAGCACCGACGGCAGCAAGGCAGCCGTCGACCACGTCGGCATCTACCTCGGTGTCGACGACGCCGGCCAGCAGCGGTTCATCGCCTCGCGAGGCACCCCCAACGGCCCCAGCTTCGGCGACTCCAGTGGCCGATCGGTGCTGGACGACGACGGCCCCTACGCCACCGGCCTCTGGGGCATCCGCCGCCTCTGAACCCGTCAGGGTTTGCGGGCCACGGCGGCGTAGGGGAGGGAGTTGATGGCGGGGTCGTCGGAGATGCCGCCCATGCCGTCGGGGCGCCACATGGGGCAGCCGACGAGGCCGGGTTCGACGAGCTCGAAGCCGTCGAAGAAGCGGAGCACCTCGGCGTGGGTGCGGGGGAAGGGCTGGTTGCGGGTGTTCTGGTCGTACATCCTGACGGCGTCACCGAGATTGCGGGCGTCGCCGTCGGCGGCCACGTGGGAGGCGGCGAAGTAGCTGCCGGGCGGCAGCGCGTCGCGGTAGCCGGCGACGACCGCGGCGGGGTCCCACTCGTCGGGCATGAAGTGCAGCAGCAGCAACATGAACAGACCGACGGGTGCGGAGAAGTCCAGCAGCCGCTGGACTTCCTCGGACTCGAGGATGGTCGAGCGGTCACGGGCGTCGGCGTGCACGACGGCGGCGCGGGGGTTGCCCCTGAGCAGCAGCTCGCTGTGCGCCACGGCGATGGGGTCGCGGTCGACGTACACGACCCGGCAGGACGGGTCGAGTTGCTGGACGATCTCGTGCAGATTGCCGGCGGTGGGCAGGCCGGAGCCGACGTCGAGGAACTGCCGCACGCCGGCGGAGACCATGAAGACGGCGGCCCGGCGGAGGAAGGCCCGGTTGAAGCGGGCGGCCTCGCGGACGCCGGGCATGAGCTTGTTGATCTTCTCGGCCAGCTCGCGGTCGGCGGCGAAGTTGGAGGCGCCGCCCAGCCAGTAGTCGTACACCCGCGCGGGATGCGGCACGGTGGGATCGACCTCCGGCGGCACCCAGCTCAGGTCACCGTTCACAACCCACCTCCACGGCCCGAAGGAGCGAGCCTAGACGCGTGGCGACGGCCGGGGCCACCGCAACCCGATCGGGTGGTCCTCGCTGCGGCCACTCGTCGTAGCGGTGTCATACCCCTATCGTGAACCGGCCGCAGACCCGATCGTGGGGTGGGAAGGGTTGTCCGCCAAGCAGAACGTCACCGCAGACGCGCCGGTCGTGCCCGGGCGGCGTCCGGTGATCGGCCATACCGCCGCCATGCTGCGACGACCGCTGCGCTTCCTGTCCTCGCTGCCGGCCTACGGCGACGTCGTCAAGATCTATCTCGGTCCGCTGCCGGTGTACATGGTGACCGGACCGGAGTTGGCCATGCGGCTGCTGGCGACCGACGCCGACAGCTACGACAAGGGCATCGTCTTCGACAAGATGCGTCCGCTGTTCGGCAACGGCCTGGCCACCTCCAACGGGGACTTCAACAAACGCCAGCGCCGCCTGGTGTCACCGGCCTTCCACCGCACGCGCATCGCCGCCTACGCCGAGACGACGATGACCCGATTGGCCGAGGAGTCGGTCACCGGCTGGCGGGCGGGTCAGGTCGTGGCGGTGGACGAGCACCTGCGGCACCTGGTGCTGAGCATCGCCGGCCGCACCCTGTTCGCCACCGAGCTCGGCCAGGACGTGCTCGACGAGATCCAGCGCAGCGTGCCCGATCTGCTGGACAACGTGCTGGTACGGGCGTTCTCGCCGCGACTCGTGGAACGCCTGCCGGTACCCGGCAACCGGCGGTTCGACGCGGCGGCGGCCCGGCTGCGCGAGGTCATCCCGCGGACGGTGCTGACCGCGCGGCAGACCGGGACCGATCACGGCGACCTGGTGTCGATGCTGCTCATGGCCCGGGACGAGGACACCGGCGAGGGCATGACCGACGAGCAGGTGCACGACGAGGTCGTCACCATCCTCACCACCGGCGCGGAGACCACGTCCGTGGCGCTGGCCTGGTTCTTCCACGAGATCGGGCAGCAGCCGGAGATCGAGCGCCGGTTCCACGCCGAGATCGACCAGGTGCTGGCCGGCCGTCCGGCCACCCTGGCCGACCTGCCCCGACTCGAGTACACACAGCGGATCGTCAACGAGATCCTGCGCCGCAACCCACCGCTGATCCTGATGCGCCGCGCCCGCACGGACGTGACGCTCGGCGGCTTCCGGATCCCGGCCGGCAGCGAGGTCGCGGTCAGCCAGCACACGCTGCACCGGGATCCGCGCTGGTTCCCCGATCCCGACCGGTTCGATCCCGACCGGTGGCTGCCGGCCCGGGCCGAGAAGCTGCCGCGCGGCGCGTTCATTCCGTTCGGCGCGGGGGCCCGGCTGTGCCCGGGACACCTGTTCGCCCAGACCGAGATCGCGGTCGTCGCGGCCACCATCGCCGCCCGCTGGCGGCTCGTGCCGGTGCCCGGCGCGACGGTGAAGCCGCGGCTGGCCGCCACCATGCAGCCCAACCGGCTGCCGATGACTGTTGTGCCACGTCACTGAGGGAGATGTAGTGAAGCTGCGCAAGCTCGCCGTGCTGGTGCTTGCCTGTGTCGCGGGCCTGAGCGGGGCGGTCGCGCCGCCGGCCGCCGTCGCCTCGGCGGCCAACTGCTCGCCATCCGACCTCCCGGTGAGCTCGCCGTCCGTGCTGCCGCTGCTGACGTCGCCGGCGAAGATCCACGGACAGCTGTGCCTGCCCGAGGGGGCCGCGCCGACGGCGGTGCAGCTGCTGGTGCACGGCGGCACGTACAACAGCGCCTACTGGGACCTGCCGTATCAGCCGGATCAGTACTCGTACCAACGAGACATGGCCAAGCACGGCTACGCGACCTTCGCGGTCGACGTGCTCGGGGCCGGCCAGAGCAGCCATCCGCTGAGCCTGCCGCTTACGGTGTGGGCCGAGGCCGAGGCGCTGCATGAGGTCATCGGGCAGCTGCGCAATGGTGCCGTGGACGGCATCCACTTCGGCAAGGTGGTGATCGTCGGGCATTCCGTCGGCTCCGGCATCGTCGCCTCGGAAGCCTCGACGTACAAGGATGTCGACGGCGTGATCCTGACCGGAGTCACGCACATTCCGTCCATCCCGGCGTTGGGGCTGGGGGCGGCGCTGGGCCTGATCCCGGCCTTCCTGTCGTCGGTGAAGAACGCCGGCGACCCGCTCTATTTCACCACCAAGCCCGGCGCCCGTGGCCCGCTGTTCTACCACGCGGCCGATGCCGACCCGGCGGTGATCGCCGCCGATGAGGCGACGAAGGACCAGGTTTCGGTGCCGGGCATGGGAACCGTCGCGGTGTTCGGCATCGTCGTGCCGGTGACGCTCGGCATCAACGTGCCGGTGTTCCAGGCCGTCGGCTCGAACGACGTGCTGTTCTGCGGTCTGCTGGCGCTGCGGGACTGCTCGTCCGCGGCGTCGCTGCGCGCGCAGGAGGCGCCGTTCTACTCGGCCGCGGCCAAGTTGTCGGTGTACGTGCTGCCCAACGCGGGCCATTCCCTTGCGCTGCACCGCAACGCCGGTTTATACCGGGATGCGACCCGCGCCTGGTTGGACTCCGCGTTGGGCATCTGACGGCGTCTAGTCCGGCCACTCGCCGGTGACCCGCTCGTACGCCTTCGCGCCTGCGCGGTCGGTGGCCGCCTTGACCAGGCCGAACACCGCACCCTCGATGGCCGCGGCCACGAGGATGCGGCCCCAGCCCTGTTGACGGTCAGTCGCCGTCGGAGTGTCGTGATCGCCGGTCGCCACCCGCCAGAGCCGTTTCGACACGGCTCCGGCGGTGGCGCCGGCGAGCACGCTCAGCAGCATTCCGATTGCCTTGTAACCGAGTTTGCCCATGGCGGCCGGATGCCACCGTCAGGCCTGCTCGAAACCGTCAGTACCAGTGCGCGCGACCGCCGATGCGGCGGCCGGTGCCGCCCACGATCGCCAGGATCGCGCCGACGACGGCCAGGATGATGCCGATCGTCCACAGCGTCGGAATGCCGAAAATGAAGCCGACGATCAGCAGGATTACCCCGAGGGTGATCACGGCTCGACCTCCTTCGTTCGTTGTCGACAACCGGATGACCGCCGGAGCAGCCGCGGAAACCGGCCATTTGGACGAACATCAGGAGTTTGTGGCCGCCGGCGAACGCGCGGAGTCGCCGCGCGGTGACGACGCGCGAGCGTCATGCGCAAGCCGTTACCGGGTGCGATCATCTGACATCATCCCGCCATGACTGATGTCGAGGCGCTGACGGCGCTGACGCTGGGTGACCGCCGGCGGGCGCGGGAATTCGCCGCCGGCGGCATGTCGCTGCTGGCCCACGCCCTGACGGCGTATCTGGACAGCGAGACGACCGGCTCGGTGTACGACCAACCGGCCGCGTTCGAGGCGTTCATCGGCGGGGGCGGCAATGTCGGCCTGTACGCCGCGGTCGAGGCCGCACTGGCCGACCAGTACCGCGAGCTGGCCCCGTTGCGGCTGGCCGACATCGGCTGTGGTGACGGTCGGGTGATCGGCAATGCCCTTGCCGGCAGCGGACATCTGCCCGACTCGCTGACGCTGGTCGAGCCGTCGCCCGCGCTGCTGGCCCAGGCGGTGCGGGCGCTGACGCCGACGCGGGCCTACGCGGGCACCATGCAGTCGTTCCTGGCCGAGGTGGACGCCGAGTTCGACCTGGTCGAGTCGACCTTCGCCATGCACACCATCCCGCATGTCGAACGCACGCAGGTCCTTGCCGCGCTGCGTCATCGCACCGAGCGGCTGGTGATCGTCGACTTCGACGTGCCGGCGGTCGAGCACGGCGGCCCCGAGCACCTGCGCTTCCTGGCCGAGACCTACGAGCGAGGCCTGTCGGAGTACACCGATGACCGGGACCTGGTCGCCGGCGGCTTCCTGATGCCCGTGCTGGTCGGCCAGCTGACTCCCGGGGCGTCGCGGGTCACGTGGGAGCAGCCGGCCGCGGCCTGGCGGGAACAGCTGGAAAGGGCCGGCTACGCCAGTGTTTCCGTCGCCACACTGCACGACTACTGGTCGTCGCCGGCCTTCCTGCTCATCGCCGAGTGAGACCCGGCGGCCGGTTCCCGGCCGCCGGGCCTTCGACTCAGGCCGTCACGTCAATCTTGCCGACGTTCCAGCCGCTCACGCTGACCACCGGGGTCGCCCCCTTCAGGTCGGACGACTTCCAGCTGACGCTCAGGGTCTGCGACTCGCCGGGCCACAACGTGATGTCGTTGTCGTCCCACAGGGTCGAGGTCACCTGGTTGTCACCGGCCTGCTCGCCGCCGGTCGCGGTGCCGCGCCGCACGTCGGCCCGGAGGAAGAAGCCGACCGTCGGCGTGGTGGAGGTGTTGGTGATCGTCACCTTGGTCACCCGGTCCGCGCCGTCCGGCCCGGCCGCCGACGTCGTCGCCGCGGTCGCCGAGACCTTGGCCGCGGCCAACGACTTCAGGCCGGTCAGGTCGGCGTACGAGGTCATCGTGGCCTGCGGGTTGCCCAGCGTGGCCGCCCAGTCCACCGCGTCCTGCTTGGTGGGCTGCCAGTACACGTTGCGGTCCACCACCGCGTTGTTCTGCTTGACCAGCAGCTCGACGAAGTACACGTTGCCCGGCGTGCTGGTCGGCACCTTGGGCTTGACCACCGCGTTGCGCACCTGCTGCGGCGTCAGGGAAAGGCCGTTGACGCCCTGGTCGTCCAGCACCTTGCCGTTGGTGTCGTAGACCTTCGCCTCGACCGACACGTTCGACTGCGTGCCGCCGGACAGGTTGTCCAGCGTCACCGTGTTGTTGTCGATGGCGAACAGCGCGTGCAGCGGCTGGTTGGCCTTCTTCGCGCCGAAGAAGCTGCCGGCCTGGTCGCCGTCGTAGTTGTACAGGTCCCACAGCAGCGTCGGCCAGCCCTTGTTGGCCTGCCAGTAGATCGTGCCGGTGGACGGGGCGGCCGCGTTGGTCGAGTGGTCCAGGAACGCCTCGAACTGGGCGCGGGTGTTCTCGTAGTTCTGCACCTGCGCCTCCTGCACGTACGAGGCGAGGTCGGTCCACTTGCCGTAGCGGTTGGTCAGCGCGGTGTCGAAGGTGAACAGCGTGCCGAACTTGTAGCCGCCGTGCCCGGACTCGTAGTTGGCGTGGTACTGGTTGAAGTCCGGGTTCTGCCACAGGTGGGCCTGGTCGGAGGCGTTGAGGAAGCGGTTGATCGAGTCCAGCGTCGGCACCGTGTCGCCGGCGCTCTGCTCGCTGTCGAAGCCCCACGAGCCGCCGGCGTTGGTGCGGTCGTCGCCGCTGTCGTAGTGGCTGGTGTCGTACCAGTAGTTCGGCGGCACGTAGTCGTACGGGCCCTCCTTCTCGCCGGCCGGACCCAGCTGCGGGCTGCTCTTGTACTCGGCCGAGGAGATGATCGGCTGGCTGAAGTCGGCCGCCTTGAAGCCGTTGAGCTCGGCCGTCTCCACCTTGGCGCTGGGCTCGTTGTCGCTCCAGCTGTAGGTGAACACGCTGGGGTGGTCGCGCTCGTTCTCGCCGATGGTCCGGGCCGACAGCGTGAGCAGGTCCATCGTGGCCTGCGCGGTGCCCGGCGTCTCCCAGAAGTCGCAGCACTGCTGGCCGGAGTCGATCAGCATGCCGGCCCGGTCCATCTGCTGGAAGAAGTCGTCCGGCGGCAGGTGCCCCTCCAGCCGGATCACGTTGAGCCCCATGTTCTTCAGCAGCGCGACCTGCCGCGAGATGTCGGCCGAGCTGTAGCGCAGGAACAGGTCCGGGGCGAAACCGCCGCCGCGCACCACGAACGGCACGCCGTTGACCGAGTACTGCCGGACGCCGTCCGGCGCGCTCGGGGCCTTGCCGACCAGCGCGGTCGTGATGGTGCGGATGCCGAACTGCTCGTGCGTGCTGTTGCCGCCGCTGACCGTGGTGTCCAGCGTGTACATCGGCTGCGCGCCCATCTGGTACGGCCACCAGACCTGCGGGTGCGAGATCGTCTGCGTCGGGAACGTGACCGTCGTCTTGGCGTGCGCGGCCACCGTGACGTTCTGGCTGACCGTGATCGGCGTGCCGCCGGACGGGGGAGTGATCGTCGCGGTCGCGGTGCCGGTCTGGCTGCTGCCGCTGGCGTTGGTGACGTCGGCCTTCACGGTCAGCTTGGAGCTGCTCAGGTCGGTGGCGTTGCTCTGCACCACGTGCGCGTTGCCGACGCTCAGCCCGCCGGCCACCAGCAGCTGGATCGGGAACTGGATGCCGGTGTTGTTGTCCGGCGGCAGCTGGCTCCAGTCGACGTCGTCCAGCGTCAACATCGTGGACGGGTCGTTCGGGTACATCTGCACGGCCAGCGAGTTCGCGCCCGACCTGAGCGTGCCGGTCACGTCGAAGCTGAACTTGGTGTACGCGCCGGTCACGGTGGCCGAGGTGGCGACCTCCTTGCCGTTGACCCAGACGTCGGCCTTGCCGACCACGCCGTTGACCACCAGCGATGCCGCCTGGCCGGTGCCGAGCGAGGCCGTGAAGTCGGTGCGGAACCACCAGGGCGTGGCGAACTGGGCCGTGGTCACCGGGCCCGAGTTCTTCTTCTGCGTGCCGAAGCACTTCTTCATGTTGTCCGCGACGAACACGTCCGGGCACTTGTTGTTCTGCAGCAGCGCGGTGATCTCGGTGCCGGGCGCGCCGGCGTCGTCCGGCCGCACCTTGAGCCAGCTCGAGGTGTCGAAGCCGGGTGTGGAGATCTTGGCGCCGCCCTGCGTCGCGGTCGTGCTGCTGAGCACCGTCCAGCCCTCGGTGCCGAGCGTGGTCAGGCCGGGTGGGGACACGGCCGCGCAGGCGGGTAGCGCTCCCGCCAGCGCGAGTGCGGCGACGAGCGCCGCGCCGAGGACTCGCTTCATGGTCAGCTCCTTGCGGACGACGTGACACGAACGAGCGGCGGTGGCGGCATTCCGCTGCTTGGCCCATTATTAGGAAAGCTTCCTTCCTAATAACCGCACAGCCTTGCGGGTGCCGGCGATCGCTGTCAATAGGCCGGCCGTGTTCGGGTGCTTTGCCCGGTTTTTATGAGCCTTTCCTTGCCGTCGTGACCGAAGATGTAAAAGTCCATTATGGACTGACGGGGGGCGGTTATCGGATCGACTATTCTTTGCCGTTCCCGAGCAAAGGATCGCCGATGGCCGACTTCCGTTTCGAGCAGGACCTGGTCCGGGCGTTGTTGCGTGCGCAACATCCGGACCTGGCCGACCTCGAGCTGCGGGACGTCGACGGCGGCTGGGGCAACCAGCAGTGGCGGCTCGGGGAGGAGCTCGCCGTTCGTCTGCCCCGCACCGAGGACGCGCCGGCCCAGCTGCGCATCGAGCAGAAGTGGTTGCCGGCGCTGGCCGAGCGTCTGCCGTTGCCGACACCAACGCCGGTACGCGTCGGCGAGCCGTCGAGCCTGTTCGAGCACACCTGGACGATCATGCGGTGGGTCGAGGGCGAGCCGGCCGACCGCGCCCCGATCACGCGGGTCGACGCGGCGGAGGTGCTCGCGGAGTTCCTTGGCGCGCTGCACCAACCGGCCCCGCCCGATGCGCCGGTCAACCCCACGCGCGGGGTCCCGTTGGCCGATCTGCGGGAGGGGGCCGCCGGCTGGTTCGAGCACATCGCCGACCACCCGAGCGTCGACAAGGCCTGGGAGATCTGGGAAAAGGCCGTGGCGGTCCCGGTGTGGACCGGCGAGCCGCGCTGGCTGCACGCTGATCTGCACCCGGCCAACGTCGTCGTCCGGGACGGCCAGCTGGCCGGCGTGATCGACTTCGGCGAGCTGTGCGGCGGCGATCCCGCGACCGACCTGGCCGCCGCCTGGATCCTGCTGCCCGATGGCGCCGCGACCAGGTTCTTCGACGCCTACGGGCAGGCCGACGACGCGACCGTAGCCCGCGCCCGCGGCCTGGCCGTGGTGAAGTCGTTGGTGCTGATCAGCATCGGGCGCAACGGCCGGCTCGGCCGTCCCGGCGGCAAGCCGACGTGGGAGCCGGCGGGCTACGCCGCGCTCGACCGGGCGCTCGCGTACTGATCAGTTGGGCAGCAGCACGGCCCGGTCGCGGATCCGGTCCCAGCTCGTCACCGGCAGCTCGGCCAGCACGAACAGCTCGTCGACGTTGCTGACGGCCCCGCCGAGCCGGTTCCGCGTCGAGACGATCCGATCGGCCGTCGCCGGGTCGAGCTCGCACTCCCGCGCGATCACCTCGGCCGGCGCGTTGTTGAGGTCCACCAGCCCGCCGTCGTCATACGTGCGGGGCAGGTCCGGCCGGCCGATGTGCAGGTCGCGGGCCAGCAGCGGATCGCTCGTCGCGAGCTCCCGCGCCTCCTGCCGACGCGTCCGCGCGGCCAGCACTGCGGCCACCGCGGGCTCCGGCGCAGCGGGCAGCTCCGCCGCGTGGCGCTTCGGCCAGCCGTAGACCTCGCGCCGAACGCGCCGCAGCTGTATGCAGCCGACGACGGTCGTCGCGAGCATCAGGAAGCCGCCGATGGTCGTGATCGCCTGCGCCCAACCCGGCGCGGGCACCTGCGGCGTGCCCGCCGGGATCAGCGCCAGGGACAGCACCAGCGCGACGTCGATCGCCCCGTACACGGCCGTCCAGACCCTCAACCCCCGTCGTCGCACGCGTCGGGCGGCGTGGGCAAAGGGAACGACCGCCAGCAGGCCGACGGAGACGATGGTCAGCCCGAAGTACCACAGCCCGTCCCACACCCGCCGGCGCAGCCGCGGCCGGCGGACCTCTTGACGGTTGGCGATGATCATCGGCGTGCCTCCTGAGTTGCAGTGACCCCGAGGCACCGCGTGATCTGCAGATCGCACGCCCCTTTCCGACGTTACGCCCGGTCGGCCCGGGCCGGCATCAATTCGCCGAAACCGAGGCGGGTGTTGAACCGCAGCTGGGCCTCGAACATCACCGCGTTGACCCGCTCGACGCCGGCGTCGGTGAAGTCGACGACGCTGCGGAAAGGCCTGGCGCCGGGCGGCAGCGCGAGGATCCTCGCGATCTCGTCGGCCACCGCCCGCGGATCCGCCTGCGTGCCGAACAGCGCCTCGGTGGCGTCCCCCAAGCCGGCGACGTGATGGTCCAACGCGGCGTAGGCGCGACCGCGCTCCTCGTCGCCGGCCCGGCTGGCGTTGGGGAAGTGGTCGGTGCCCCGCGTGAACGGCCCGGGCATCACGATCGTGGTCTCGATGCCGAACTGGCCCACCTCGTAGGCGGTGACCTGGGCCAGGGCGTCCGCGGCCATCTTGGATGCCACGTAGGGGCCCAGGAACGGCGGTAGGACAACGGAAGTGGTGCTGCCGACGTACAGCAGCGTGCCGGCGCGGTTGCTCCGCATGTGCGGCAGCACCGCGCGGTTGACCCGCTGGATGCCGATCGTGTTGATGTCGAACAACCGTTGGATGTCCGAGGGGGTGAACGCTTCCACGTAGCCGATGTACAGGTGGCCGGCGTTGTGCACGACGGTGTCGAGCCGGCCTTGTTCGTCGAGCACCGCCGCCACGGCCGTTTCGGCCGAACGCTGCGACTGCACGTCGAGTTCCACCACGTGCAGATCCCAGCCCTCGCTCTTCGCGGTGTCCCGCAGCTCGCCGGCGTGATCGGCGCTGCGGCCGGCGACGTCCAGCATGCTGGCGTACACGGTGTGCCCGGCGGCGGCGAGCGCGCGGGCGGTCAGATTGCCGATCCCGGTCGCGGCGCCGGTGATCAGGACAACGGAGGTCACGGTCGTTTCTCCAACCATGGTCAGAAGGTCTGCTCGCCGAGCACGTCGAGAAACGCGAAGTCGGCGGCCGTGGTGGAGCCGGGCTGCGGCCGGAAGATCACCAGCCGGTGGCCGGTGGCGCTGCTGAGCACGATGTCGCACTGCACGTCGAGCGGGCCGGCATGCGGGTGCAGCAGCCGCTTGCGGGCCGAGCGCAGTGGTTCGACGGCCATGTCGTCCCAGTGCCGCACGAACTCCGGGCTCGTGTCGAGCAGGTCGGCCACGAGGCGTTCGGCCGTGGCGTCGGCGCCACGGCGTGCGGTCGCCGCGCGCAGGTCCGAGGCGTAGGCCCGGCCGATCACATCGTGCTCCTCGGCGATGTTGAGCGCCCGTGAAGCGGGATCCGTGAACCAGCGCCACGTCACGTTGCCGGCGCGGTCGTTGCCGAGCTGCCACGAGCCGAACAGCGCCTGGCTGAGCCGGTTCTGCGCGACCATGGTGGTCAGATCATCGATGACGTGGGCCGGCACGGTGGTGAGCGCGTCGAGCAGGAACATCATCGCCGGATCGACGTAGCCGCCGGCCGCGCCGGACAGCGGCGGCGAGTAGCCGGCCAGCCGGTAGAGGTGGTCGCGCTCGTCCACCGACAGCCGCAGCGCCCGGGCCAGGCCGGCGAGCATCGCCTGGGAGGGGTGCGCGTTGCGGGACTGCTCCAGTCGCTCGTAGTAGTCGACGGAGACGTTGGCCAGCAGCGCCACCTCGGCCCGGCGCAGACCCGGTGTGCGGCGGCGGCCGGCGGCCGGGAGTCCGACGTCGGCCGGTCGCAGCGCTTCGCGCCGGGCCCGCAGGAAGCTCCCCACATCGTTGTGCTTCACGATCACTCCTGGATGGCCTGCATCGCCATCGGAACGTACCGCTCGCCCGCCACCTCGCCGGCCGGGATCGCCGCGCCGAGTTCAGCCAGCGTGTCGGTGTTCAGTGCCACGGTCGCGCCGGCGACGTTCTCCTCCAGGTAGGACCGTCGCTTGGTGCCGGGAATCGCGGTCGCGCCCTGGGCCAGCACCCAGGCCAGGGCCAGCTGGCCGGGCGTGACGCCGTGCTTGTCGGCGATCACGCGCACCCGGTCGGCCAGCACGAGGTTGCGGGCCAGGTTGTCGCCGTTGAAGCGGGGAGCGGTCCGCCGCCAGTCGTTGTCCGGCAGGCTGTCCAGCGAGCGGAGCCGGCCGGTGAGGACGCCCCGGCCCAGCGGCGCGTAGGCGACGAAGCCGATGCCCAGCTCCCGCACGGTGTCGAGGACGCCGTTGGCCTCCACGGTCCGGGTGAACAGCGAGTACTCCGTCTGCACGGCGGACAGCGGCGCTGCACGGTGCGCCGCGCGAATGCTCTCCGCCGACGCCTCGCTGATCCCCAGGTAGCGGACCTTGCCTTCGGTCACCAACTCGGCCAGCGCGCCGAACGTCTCGGCCACCGGCACGCCCGGATCGACGCGGTGTTGGTAGTACAGGTCGATGCGGTCCGTGCCGAGCCGGCGCAGCGAGCCCTCCACGGCCCACCGCACGTAGTCCGGCCGGCCGTTCGGTCCGCCGGTGATCCGGCCCGTGTCGTCCAGTGTCACGCCGCCGAACTTCGTCGCGAGCACCACTCGGTCCCGGTCGCGTTCGACCGCCCGGCCCAGCAGTTTCTCCCCGCTGAACGGTCCGTACATGTCCGCGGTGTCGTACAGCGTGACGCCGAGCTCGATCGCCCGGTGGATCGTGTCGATCGACTCGGCGTCGTTCGGCGTGCCGTACATCGCCGTCATGCCCATGGTGCCCAGTCCCTCGACCGAGGTCGTCAGGCCCTGGCTGCCAACTTGGTGCGTCTTCATGCCGCCAGCCTGCGCCGCCATTCAGCGCCGGTGAACGTCCACCTTGGACCCGTCTTGCGAGGACGACGCTGGACCATGGCCAGCTCCCGAACCGCGGGGTACGTGCAAGGATCGCTCAGTCGGCTGCCGGTCGAGTACGCCGCGGACGTAGCGCATGTCGCCCATACGCGTCTCGTCGTCGCCCAGGGAGGCGAGATCGTTGGCGGCCAACAGGTCCCGGATGGTGCTGCCGGTCATCGTCCAGCCGAGGCCGGCCAGGAAGGGCTCCGCTTCGTTGCGCTCGCCGAAGTAACGCAGCTTGGCCATGTCGGTGTCGTGACTGCGCGCCCGCCAGCGCGCCGACATCCGGTCCAGCTGTGCCTTCGTCTGCTCTTCCTGACCCGGGCGAGGGTTGGGCCGGTTCTCCGTGGCGACGCGGCTGCCCGGCGCGCTGAGGGCGGTGATGGTGTCCAACAAGGCGTCCTGGGCCTCGGGCGGCAGATAGCCGAGCAGGCCCTCGGCGCTCCACGCGGTGGGGCGGCCCGGGTCGAAGCCGGCGGTGCGGAGCGCGGCGGGCCAATCGTCGCGCAGGTCGACGGCGACGACGCGCCGATCGGCGGTGGGCGAGGCGCCGAGCTCGGCCAGGGCGCGGGACTTGAACTCGACGACCGGTGGCTGGTCGACCTCGTAGACCACGGTCCCGGCCGGCCAGGGCAGTCGGTACGCGCGGGAATCCAGCCCCGCGGCCAGGATCACGGCCTGGGTGACGCCGGCGGTCGCCGCGCCAAGGAAGAACTGGTCGTAGAACCGACCGCGGATCTTGGCCACGTCGATCCACACCTGCTCGACCAGCTCGCCGGACGGCACCTCGCCGGTGGCCAGCCGGGTGATGGCGTCCACGCCGACCGCCCGCACGAGCTGTTCGGCCAACGAGTCGTTGAACAGCGCCGGATCCTGGCGGCTCGCGACCGCCCGGGCCGCCGCGGCCATCGTCGCCGTCGAGCCGACGCTGGACGCCAGGTCCCAGGTGTCGCCGTCGTGCCTGGGGGAAGTCATGGTCTGTGCTGTCCTCCGTGATCGATCCGCCCGAACGGCGCGACTATGCCAGCGCCCCCTGACAGTTCGGCCCGTTGACCATGCCGAGGCACCGCGTGGACCCGTACGTGAGTGGCTCAATTGACGTCTGGGGCGAAATGAGCCACTCACGTGGGGGAGCCGGCCGGCGCAGCCGGGCAAACGGAGACTTGAGGCTCAGTTAGGCTCACGGGCATGACGCAACCGTTGGGCCTGCGCGAGCGCAAGAAGCAGGCGGCGATGGCCGCGCTGCGGGCGGCGGCGTTCGAGCTGTTCGCGCGCCAGGGCTTCGAGCAGACGTCGGTGGACGACATCGCGGCGCGCGCCGAGGTGTCCCGGGCCAGCTTCTTCCGCTACTTCAACGCCAAGGAGGACGTGCTCAACTTCGACGACCGCCAGCGCCGCGAGGTGTTCGCGGCGGAGCTGAGCGAGCGCGGCGGCGAGCCGGTGCTCGACGGGCTGAAAGCGGCGGTGAAGGCGCACGTCAGGGCCCTGGACGAATCGACGCGGGCCCGGACGGTCGAGTACGCCAGGCTGATGACGACGGGCTCCCGGACCCTGCTCGGCCAGGCCTACGAGAGCCGGATCGAGTGGCTGCGGCTGGTGGAGACGCATCTGCGGACCCGCTTGGCCGACCGGGCCGACGCCGACGTCACGGCCCCGCTGTTGGCCGATCTCACGGTGAGCGTGCTGGAGACGGCGATGCGCCTGGTCAGCGCGACCGGGGAGGACTTCGACCGGGTCGTGGACCGGGGCTTCGAGCTGATCGCCTACGCCTAGGATTTGCGCTGGAGCGCACTCCAGCTTCTAGCGTCGTCGTCATGACAACGACCGCACAGCACAAGATCGGCACCGGCTTCGACGCCACCAGCACCGCGGCCGAGGTCCTCGCCGGCATCGACCTGTCGGGCAAGCTGGCCCTGGTCACCGGCGGCTACTCCGGCATCGGCCTCGAGACCACGCGGGCCCTGGTCGCCGCCGGCGCGCACGTGATCGTGCCGGCCCGCCGCCGGGCCACCGCCGAGGAGGCCCTGGCCGGCGTCGACAACGTGGAGATCGACGAGCTGGACCTGAGCGACCTGGCCAGCGTCAAGGCGTTCGCCGACCGCTTCCTGGCCACCGGCCGCCGGCTCGACCTCGTGATCACCAACGCCGGCATCATGGCCTGCCCGGAGACCCGGGTCGCCGACGGCTGGGAGGCCCAGTTCGCCACCAACCACCTCGGCCACTTCGCCCTGGTCAACCGGCTCTGGCCGGCGGTCGCCGACGGCGCGCGGGTGGTCGTCCTGTCCTCCCGCGGCCACTTCTTCTCCCCGATCCGCTGGGACGACCTCCAGTTCACCCGCGGTTACGACAAGTGGGCGGCCTACGGCCAGGCCAAGACGGCCAACGTCCTGTTCGCGGTGCAGCTGAACAAGCTGGCCGACAACGTGCAGGTCTTCGCCGTGCACCCCGGCGGCATCTGGACGCCGCTGCAGCGCCACCTGTCCACCGAGGAGAAGATCGAGCGCGGCTGGATCGACGAGGCCGGCAACCAGCTGGTCAAGTTCAAGACGCCGGAGCAGGGCGCCGCGACCACCCTGTTCGCCGCGACCTCGCCGCAGCTGGACGGCCTCGGCGGCGTCTACCTGGAGGACTGCGACCTGGCCGACGCCATCCCCGAGGACGCCGACCCGGCCACGACCTGGAGCGGCGTGAAGGCGTACGCGCTCGACCCGGCGCAGGCCGAGCGCCTGTGGGCACTGTCCGCGGAAATGACGGGTGTGGACGCTTTCGCCTGAAATAGCATGCCGGAGTGGCTGATCTCCGGGTCGATGATGTCTGCGCCGAATGCGGCTTCCGCTACGACCTGACCGACGCGCCGGCCGCCGCCGGGGACATCCGGCGGCTGGCCGGCGAGGTCGCGACCGTGCTCAGGACGCCGGCCCACCAGCTGGCCGAGCGGCGCGAGCCGCAGCTGTGGTCGCCGCTGGAGTACGGCTGCCACCTGCGGGACGTGTTCCTGGTGCAGCGCGAGCGGGTGTTGCAGGCCCGCCGCGACAACGGCTTCACCTGCGCGACGATGGGCCGCGACATCCGCGTCGAGCACGAGGGCTACGCCGACCAGAAGCCGGCCGATGTGGCCCGTCAGCTGACCGACGCCGCGCTGCTGTTCGGCAACGTGCTCGACCGGCTCGGCGAGGACTGGGACAACGAGCTGGTGTACTCGTGGCCGGAGCCGCACCGGGCCTCGCTGCGCTGGGTGGCCGTGCACACCGTGCACGAGGCGAGGCACCACCTGCACGACATCCGCGGCCAGCTCGACCCCTCGGTCGGTTGACCGGAAATCCCTGGCGCGACATGGGGTTTTCGTGTGTTCGGGCAGGCTCGTCACCCGAATCGAACGGCCGTGTTGTCCGGTCCGACCGGCCGCTCTACGGTCGGTCGGTAGTCGCCGGCGAGCCGGAGACGTGCTCCCTCTCGCGGCCGGTACCCCAGTCGACCGCGAGAGGGAGCTTCGGCGTCTCCGGCGCGATCGCTGGGCGGAAGGAGTGACTTCCGGCCACTGTTCGCCACAAAATCCGTCCGCGTGCCGGACACTGTGGGCAGGCCGCTGCGACCATCCTTTGAGAGCGCTTCCACGAATCTTGACCATGTGGTAGAAATTTGTCCGTGTCCGGGCGACGCGCCATGATCGATGCCGAACCGACCGCCCCGCGGCCGGTGGAGCTGCGCGCCGCCACCACGGCCACCTATCTTGCCTTCGCCGGCTGCGGCATGCTGCTGTCCAGCGCCCTCGCCCGACTCCCGCAACTGCGCGACGACCTGCGCCTGGACACCGGGCAGCTCGGCGCGATCCTGCTGGCCGGCGCGGCCGGCGCACTGGTCTCGCGGCCGTTCTCCGGACGGGTGGTCACGCGGCTGGGCCAGGGCCGCACGGTGGCCTGGATGTCCGCCGGCTCCAGCGTCGCCCTGGTGCTGATCGGCCTGTCCGACGTGGCCGGCGTGCCGTTCCTGATCGCCGGCCTGCTGCTGTTCGGGTTCTTCAGCTCGTCCTGGGACGTGGCGATGAACATCCAGGGCACGGTGGTCGAGCGGCGGCTCGGTCGGTCGATCATGCCTCGCTTCCATGCCGGCTACAGCATCGGCACGGTGCTGGGCGCGCTGCTCGGCGCCGCGATGATCCAGCTGGACGTGCCGGTGCCGCTGCACCTGGTCATCGTGGCCGTCGCGGTGGCGGCGGTGCTGCCGTATGCGGTGCGCGGCTTCCTGTCCGACGAACGTCCGTCCACATCGGACAGTCGTGACGACGGTTCTCGGCCACATTCCACGCTGCGCTACTGGCGCGAGCCCCGCACGCTGATGATCGGCGTGTTCGTGCTGGCCGCCGGCTTCAGCGAGGGCGCCGGCAACGACTGGACCGGCGTCAGCTTCGTCGACGGCTATCACGCCTCGCCCGCGCTGGGCACCGTCGCCTACGCGACCTTCCTGGCCGCGATGACCGCCACCCGCTGGTTCGGGCTGCGGCTGCTGGACGCCTTCGGCCGGGTGAACGTGCTGAGAATCCAGGGCGCGGTCGCCGTGCTCGGCCTGTTGTTGTTCATCTTCGCGTCGGTCGTTCCGCTAGCCTTTCTCGGGGCCGCCCTGTGGGGCGTCGGCGTGGCATTCGGCTATCCGGTGGGCATGAGCGCGGCCGCGGACGACCCGGCGCACGCCGCCGGCCGGGTCACCGTGGCGTCCTCGGTCGCGAAGATCGCCAGCTTCGCCGGGCCCCCGCTGCTCGGCCTGCTCGGCGATCACGTGACGATCCTGCGCGCCCTGCTCGCGGTGGCCGCCCTGCAGGTGGTCGCGCTGTGCCTGGCCCAGGCCACCCGCCCGCTCGCCCGGTCCGCCACCGGAGCATCGACAACCAGTGAAGACAGGAGCAACGCAGGTGGTCGACCAGCCTTACCGTGATCCGGCCCTCCCCGTCGCCGAGCGCATCGACGACCTGCTGGCCAGGATGACCCTGCCGGAGAAGATCGGCCAGATGCTGCACCTGGACGCCCGCGGCGGCGTCCGGGACCTGATCGACGACTTCCACGTGGGCGCCATCCTGCACACGTCGCCGGAGAACCTGGTGCTGGCGATGGACCTGGCCGCCAGGACCCGGCTCGGCATCCCGCTGCTGACCGGCGAGGACTGCATCCACGGCCACTCCTTCTGGCCCGGCGCCACCATCTTCCCGTCGCAGCTGGGCATGGCCTGCTCCTGGGACCCCGGGCTGGTCGAGCGGATGGCGCGGGTGACCGCGGTCGAGGTGTCGGCGACCGGCGTGCACTGGACGTTCTCCCCGGTGCTGTGCATCGCGCGGGACCTGCGCTGGGGCCGGGTCGACGAGACGTTCGGCGAGGACCCGTTCCTGATCGGCGAGTACGCGTCGGCCATGGTCAAGGGCTACCAGGGCGAGGGGCTGTCCGACCCGACGGCGATCCTGGCCTGCGCCAAGCACTTCGCCGGCTACTCGGAGACCCAGGGCGGCCGGGACGCCACCGAGGCCGACATCTCGCAGCGCAAGCTGCGCTCCTGGTTCCTGCCGCCGTTCGAGCGGGTGGCCCGCGAGGGCTGCCGCACCTTCATGCTCGGCTACCAGTCCATCGACGGCGTGCCGATCACCGCGAACCAGTGGCTGCTCAAGGAAGTGCTGCGCGACGAGTGGAAGTACGCGGGCACGCTGGTCACCGACTGGGACAACGTCGGCCGCATGGTGTGGGAGCAGCACATCGTCGCCGACCACGCGGAGGCGGCCGCGCTGGCCGTGCGCTCCGGCAACGACCTCGTGCTGGTCACCAAGGAGTTCTTCCAGGGGGCCCAGGACGCCGTCGCGCGCGGCATCCTGTCCGAGGAGGACATCGACGCCGCGGTGCGCCGGATCCTCACGCTGAAGTTCGAACTGGGCCTGTTCGAGAACCCGCGGGTGCCCGACCAGGAACGGCAGAAGCTGCACGTGGGCAGTGCCGAGCACGCCGCCGTGAACCTGGAGATGGCCCGGCGCAGCCTGGTGCTGCTGACCAACGACGGCACGCTCCCGTTGGGCGGCAACGGGGTTCGTATCGCCGTGGTCGGCCCGAACGCCGACGACGTCGACGCCCAGCTCGGCGACTGGGCCGGCGCGTCCGGCCAGGTCGACTGGCTGCCCGACGGCCACCCGCGGCACCTCACCGAGACCGTGGTGGACGGTCTGCGCGCGGTTGTCCCTCCCGAGTGGACGGTCGACTACGCGCTCGGCGCGCGGATCGCCTCCTTCGGACCGGATCCGGACGGCCCGGTGCTGCCGGACGGCCAGCCCGCGCCCGAGGTCGTGCACCCCGAGCCGGCCGATCCGGCGCTGATCGCCGCCGCGGTGGCCGTGGCCGAGGCGTCCGACGTGGTCGTCGCGGTCGTCGGTGACACCATCGGCCTGATCGGCGAGGCCCGGTCCACGGCGACGCTCGACCTGATCGGCGGCCAGATCGCGCTGCTGGACGCGTTGGCGCGGACCGGAAAGCCGCTCGTGGTGGTGGTGATCAGCTCGAAGCCGCTGGTGCTGCCGCCGTCGGCGGAGCACGCCGCCGCCATCGTGCAGGCGTTCAACCCGGGCATGAAGGGCGGCCGGGCCATCGCCGAGCTGCTGCTGGGCCTGATCGAGCCCAGCGGCCGGCTGCCGATCACCATGCCGCGGCACGTCGGCCAGCAACCCGTGTTCTACAACCAGCTCCGTGGCCAGCATGGGCACCGCTACGCCGACCTCACGCAGGATCCGCTGTTCGCGTTCGGCGAGGGCCTGAGCTACACCACGCTGGAGTACTCGGACCTGGCCGTGACCACGCCGACGGTCGGCCCGGCCGACGTGGTGCGGGCCGAGGTCACGGTGGCCAACACCGGCACCCGGCCGGCCCGCGAGACCGTGCAGGTGTACCTGCGGGACCTGATCACCTCGGTGACCTGGGCCGACCTGGAACTCAAGGCGTACAAGCAGGTCGACGTGCCGGCCGGGGAGACGGTGCGGGTGGCGGTCGAGCTGCCGGCGGCCGACTGCACGCTGGTCACCGCCGACGGCCGCCGGATCGTCGAGCCCGGCGAGTTCGAGCTGCTGGTCGGGCACTCCTCGCGGCCGCGGGACCTGCTGTCGGCCAAGTTCACCATTTCCTGACGCGGCAAGGGGCCTGGCCTCGGTCGGGCCCCTACTGCGCCGGCAGCAGCGAGGTGTCGATCAGCCCGTGCCGCAGCACGCTGCGCGCGTCCAACTCGGCCTTGGTGTGCCGGTTCCGTAACGCCAGCACGGTTTTCAGCTCGGCGTCGCGGAACCGGCCGTTCGGCGTCAGGCCGGTGCCGCGGCTGACAAGCACCGCGATGTGCCGCCGGGCCAGGTACTCGTCGAAGGCCAACCGGTCCTGCACGGCCGAGAGCAGCAGCTCGGGCCGACGGCCGGCGACCACGTCCCGGGCGGTCCGCAGCAGCACGCCAACCAGACCGCGGAGGTCGAAACCGTTGCGTTGCAAGGAATCTCCGGTGGCGGCGAGCACCGCGCCGATGTAGGGCCCGATGTCGGCCACCGACGCGATCCGGCGGGCGCCCTCGTGTTCGGCCCGCAGCTCGTTGCCGGCGTTGAGCACGGTCATCGCGCAGCCGCCGGTCAGGAGAGCGGTTGCCCGGCGCGGCGTGGAACCGAGCGCGGTGACGCCGTAGCGGATGCCGAGCCGCTGCAACAGCTCGTAGCCGACAAAGGCCAGTCCGGAGCCGGGCACGTCCACGCCGAGGGTGGCGCCGTCCAGTTCGGTCACGCCGGGCGCGGCGCACAGCGACAGGCCGAGTCCGCGATCGAGCGCGGCCAGAATGCGCACATCGCCGAGTCGGCCCAGCGGATTGTCGGGCACGCAACGATAGGCGACGACGTTGTCCGGATTCGTGACGATGGCGTCGAGATCGCCGTCGAGCAGCGCCGCGAACTGTTCGCGCGAGGAACTGGCCGGCACCTCGACGATCCGCAGGCCGGCGCCGTCGAGCGCGCCGGTCCTGGCCGCGACCTCGAGCAACGCCGACGGACTGACCGTGCCCAGCCTGAGCTCCCGCACCGATCGCACCTCACAACAATCGATTTGCTCGACATCAGCCTATTGCCGGGCCGACCCCGTTGCAATCGATTGTCCTCAGCGGGCGAACAATTCAGGATGTTTGGCCAGTTCCACGCGGGTCCGACGGATGTGCAGCTCCAGAATCCGCTCGGCCGAGGTGTGGTCGTGGTCCCTCAGGGCCTGGATGAGCAGTCGGTGCTCGCCGTTGATGATCCACCGCCGACGCTCGCCGGCCAGCCGGGTAAACGCTCGCCGATAGTGCTGCGTGGTGTCCCACAGCCGGTTCACGATCGCCGCCAGGTCGGCCGCGTCGTGGTGCTGGTACACCGCCCAGTGCACCCGCATCGACGCCATGCTCGACCTACGCCGGCAGCGTAGCCATCGCCTCGACCCGCGGCCTGGTGACCCCGGTGCTGCGCAACGTCTCCGCGATGTCGCTGAGCGCGATCTCCACGCAGGTCAAAGCCTTCGTCCAGCAGGCCGACGAAGGCCGCCTCCGGCAACGGGATCTCGAAGGCGGCACCATCGCCGTGAGCAATCTCGGCAGCTACGGCGTCGACGAGTTCGCGGCGATCGCATTCGGCCGTCCTCGCGGTCGGCACGGGAAAGCCCGGACCGGCGGCGGTCGACGGCGAGCTCCAGCTGGCCACCCAGCTCACGCTGGTGTTGTCCGTCGATCATCGTGCGATCGATGGAGCCGTTGCCGCCCAATGGATGGCGGCGCTGGTCACCGCGTCGGAGGAGCCGCTGCGGCTGGTGGCCTAGAGGTCCGGGTCGTCCAGGAACTCACGGACCTCCTGGGCGCAGCGGCAGGCGACGGCGAGCTTGGCCGCCCACTTGAGCGCCTCCTCGCGCGTGGGCACCTCGACGACCGTGAGCCCGCCCAGGTACGCCTTGCTGACGGGACCGTCGGTGACGGTCCCGTCCGTGCCGACCACGCTCACCTCCGTGTGATCGGCCAGGCCGCCGGCGAGAACAAAAACCCCGGCATCCTTGGCTTCCCGGACCACGGCATGCGCGGCGTCGGCCACAGCTGGCAGTTCGGCCGCCGGGACGGCCATCGCGCCGTCGTCGAACGAGATCAGGTATCGCGTCATCGCAAGACCTTCTCATGGCTCAGAGCGGGTCGGTGAGGGCACCCAAATGGTCGGTCAAGTTGATGTTCTCGGCGTAGTCGACCGGCGCGACGACGATGGACACGCCGTCGTCGTCCAGCGCCTTGCGCAGGGTGGGCAGCAGGTCCGCGGCCTGGGTCACGTGATAGCCGGTGGCGCCGAAACTGGCGGCGTACTGGGTGATCTCCGGGTTGGTGAAGCGGACGTTGGACACCTTGCCGGTCTCCAGCCGCATCTTCCACTCGATCAGGCCGTAACCGCTGTCCTCCCACACCAGCACGGTCAGCGGCAGCTGCTCCCGCACGGCCGTCTCGATCTCCTGCGAGTGCATGAGGAACGAGCCGTCGCCGGTCACGGCCAGCACGCGCCGGTCGGGCCGGGCCAGGTGCACGCCCAGCGCGCCGGGCAGGGCGAAACCCATGGTGGACAAGCCGTTGGAGATCAGGCAGGTGTTGGCCGCGTACGTCGGGTACAGCCGGGCCATCCACATCTTCACCGCGCCGGTGTCGACCAGCACGATGTCGTCGCGGCCGAGCGCGGCCCGGGTGTCGGCGACGATGCGTTGCGGCGACAGGGGAAACCGGTCGTCCTGCTGGCCGCGGGCCAACTCGTCGGCCACCAGTTCGCGGATCTTGGCCGCGCCGGTGTGCGGCGGCCGGGCCGGCACCGCCTCGCGCAGCGCGTCCAGCGAGGCGCTGATGTCGCCCTCGATGCCCACCGCCACCGAGTAGTGCGCGTCCACCTCGGCCGCGAACCGGTGGATGTGGATGATCTGCTTGTCGCCGTCAGGGTTGATCTTGACCGGGTCGAACTCCTGGAGCTCGTAACCGACGGCCACGATCACGTCGGCCTGGTCGAAGCCGAAGTTGGCGTAGTCGCGGCGCATGAAACCGATGGTGCCCATGGAGTTCGGGTGGTCGTCGGGCAGCACCCCCTTGCCGTGGAACGTCGTCGCGACCGCCACGCCCGTGTGCTCGGCGAACCGGGCCAGCGCCCCGCCCGCGTGGTTTCGGGCCGCGCCGTGACCGGCCAGCAGCACCGGGCTCTTGGCCTCGCGCAGGATCGCCGCCGCCCGCTCGACCTGGCTGGCCGACGGCGCTTCCGGGTGCACCACGTTGAGCGGCAACGGCTTCAGCGCCGCCGGGGCCGCCTCCACCTCCACGTCCTCCGGCACCGCCAGGTACACCGCGCCCGGCCGCTCGCTCTGCGCCATCTTGAACGCCCGCCGCACCATCTCCGGCACCGCCGCCGCTCCCGGCACGCTGGCCGAGAACTGCGTGATCGGCGCGAACAGGCTCACCAGGTCCACGAACTGGTGCGACTCCTTGTACTCGCGGAACTGGCCCACCTGCGCCGACAGCGCCACCAGCGGCGTCGAGTTCGTCGTCGCGTCCGCCACCCCGAGTTGCAGGTTGATCGCCCCCGGCCCCAGCGTCGCCGACACCACCCCCGCCTTGCCCGTCACCCGGCCGTACATCTCCGCCATGAACGACGCCGCCTGCTCGTGCCTGGTCAGCACGTACCGGATCGGCGAGTCGTCCAGCGCGTTGGTCAGCCGCATGTTCTCCTCGCCCGGTATGCCGAACACCACCTCGACACCCTCGGCCAGCAGGCACTCCACGATCAGATCGGCGGCCGTCCGGCCGTCACGCTCCTCGGACATACCCCAGGCTTACCACTCCGCACGGCCGAGAACCCGATGGTGAGCCCCCTTTCACACTTCGGTAAGCCTCGGCGGCCGCCGACCCGGCCACCCTCGATCTTGGCCGCGGTCGTTCCGAACCGGGCACCGTAATGGACAATAAAAAGACAGTAGGCGGAATTCGGTCCGCGACGACGTATGCTTCCTCGATCGGGCGTCGGTCACAACCGCGCCATCGGCATGGCATCCTTGTGGCAGGTAGTAGTGAGAGTCACGCTGTACCTTCTTCGTGAGGGCACAAAACTGGTCAAACAGATCCTTCGCAAGCACGAGCTCTACCAAGAACGTGCGCTGCGTGAGCCGGCGGATGCCGAAGTCGAGTGGCGGCTCTATGTGCGGGCCGGCATCGATGTCCAAGTCGGATGGTTCAAACATGTGAGCCCGTTGCTGGCCGACGGCCAAGGCGGGCCACTGTGGAGCAAATCAGCCGGCGCGGTGTTGTTGGTCAGCGCTCATGGCCGGATCTTCGCCGTCACTTTCGGCACCGGGTTTCACGCACTGAGTCAGGCGGTCATCGTGCCCGACTTCGGGCTGATCGTCACGGCCAACTGCATTGACGTGGACCGACTGACGACGGCGGATGCCCGCGGGCTCGGCAAGGGGAAACGCAATGCCTCCAGTCGGCTGCCGCTGCCCGGTGAGATGTTCGCGCTTGGGCTGCTCACCAACGAGGAGTGGATCCGCAGGTTCGGCGGTGAGGTGAGCCTGACGGGCTTCGCCAAGAGTGCCAGCGGCGCCGACTCCTTGCAGCTGAACATCCAGGACTTCCACCTCATCGCCCTGCCGGCCAAGTTGAAGCAGGTCCTCAACCTCTACGAGTCCAAGGCGTATCAAGCGAACTTCCCGTTCCTCGACTACTTCCGGCGGGAGACGGACCGGGAGACGATCACGGCCTTGGACGCGGCGATGTCGTCGTCCATGAAGAAGCGCGATCCCGAAATCGGCTTCGCCGCGCCCGACGAGCTCGATCTCCATGCGGATGAGTACCGGCTATCCGTGCGCCGTGACAACGTCCGACTCGACGAGTTGCGCACCGACGACGTCTACGCTGCCATCGACACCCTGAATGCCTGGGCGGATCCGCTCGCGAAGGTGAAGATCGCGTCTTATGACCTGGCTGGCGAGCCGATCCTTGATCGAGAGCCGCTGCGTCCCTACGTTGCCGGCGAAGTCCGGATGCACGTCGCCGAGGAGGATCGGCAATACGCGACCACGGCCGGCGCCTGGTTCCGGATCAACCCGGCCTACGTGGAGATCATCGACCGCTATCTCCGGGACGACGTTGTCGATCTCACGGCTGCACTGAGCCTGCCGACCTGGGACGACGACTACCTGCAGGCCAACGTGAAAGGCAAGTACGGCGAGGAACGCTACAACCGCCACGTCAGCCAACAACAAGGCTATGTGCTGCTCGACCGCGACCTCTATCGCGGCCGTGCCGGTGAGAAGGTCGAGATCTGCGATCTGCTGACGCCGGACAAGAAGCTGATCTGCGTCAAGCGCATGGACGGCTCGGACAAGTTGAGCCACCTCTTCCAGCAGGGGTCGGTGTCGGCCCAGCTGATCATGGCCAATGACGACTACCGGGCCAAGTTGATGGCGGCGTACCGCCGGATCGTGCCGGACGGCGAGTTCGGCAACCCCAGCGAGTGGACCGTGGTGTACGCGCTCGCGACCGGCAAGCCCGGCGAGCTCAAGAAGATCATGTACTTCTTCTCGCGGGCGGCGCTCAAGACGCACGGGACCGTGATCAAGGGAACGGGGATCAAGGTGGCCGTGGCGAAGATCGACCGATGAGCCGGAAGAAGTGGACCGGCCGACTTAGCCTGGGCGGATGGTCGACGAGGGTCTGCAGGCCGGGCTGTGGATGGTGCACGTGAGGCTGGACGGCATGTCCGGCCTCACGGTGGTGGAGATCGAGGATGACGGCTCGGTGCGGGTGCTCGGCCCGGACGGTGGGGTGTACCTGTTCCCGACACGCGGGGGGATGGCGGACTTCCTGGCGTCGGGGGAGGGGCACAACCTGGACGGCCGGCTGGACGGCGTCGATGTGGTGGGCGAGGAGCCCCAGGTGGAGGCGGGCTTCGTCTACCTGCGGGACGATTGGGTTCTGGGACACGGACCCGCAGGCGCAGGCGTTCCTGGGCGACTTCTGCGAGGTGGTGCTGTTCCACAGCGCGGACGAACTGCTGCGCTACGTGCGTGCGGAGGGAACGGACGAGATGCGGCAGGCGTCGTGGTGGCCGGCGGACGCGCCGGACTGCGAGCCGAGGCTGACGGTGGACGTGCGGCTGGCCGACCCGCACGACCCG
>DASWRQ010000069.1:0-18432 GCA_036403095.1 Kutzneria sp.
GGTGAGGACGGGACCGCCGACCGCCAGCCCGAGGGCGTAGGCGGTGACCAGGGTGCCCGCGGTGCTGATCGTCACCTGCGTTTCCCGGGCAATGAGGTTCAGGACGCCGACCACGAGGAATTCGGCGCTGCCCATGGTGAATGTGCCAAGGAAGAGAATCAGCAGCACAAGACTGCCTCGTTGTCCGGTCGGCTCCGTCCGTGTCGGGGAGCTCATTTCTTCCTCCATCTTCGGCGTCAGCGCGGTGGCGATACCGCCTTGCCTCGTCTACGACAGCAAGCGCCGCACCGCGGGACAAGGCGGCGGCAGCCTGCGGAGCACATTGTGTCAACTCGCGAGCCAACAACCGACACTCCCTCGACTCGCTCACGGGCAACCGACACTCCCTCAAGTCGGCTTGGGAAAGTGACAGCCCCTCTGGTTCACTCGAACCGTCGAACGGAAAATGTCGACATCTCCGCGCTGCGTCCTCCGCGACCCGATAGAGGAAGGCAACCCATGCAGATCGTGAACAAGGCCGATCTTCCGTCCGTCCGCATGAACGGCGAGATCATGGCCCGCATTTTCGACGGCAGCAAACACGGTGACATCAGCGTCTCCGCCTTCATCGTCGACCTGCCGCCAGGTTTCGGGCCGAAACGCCACGTGCACCCGTACGAGGAGGTGTTCATCATCGTCCATGGCCAGGTCGAGCTCGAGGCCGACGGCGAGGTGCGGACCACCGGCCCGAACGAGGTCTGCATCGTCGAGGCCAACGTTCCGCACACCTTCACCAATGTCGGCAACGACCGCGCGGTGATGGTGAACATTCACGCCAACCCCAACGTGATCACCGATTTCGTGGCCGGCGGGCCGGAACGGATCGGCTACGAGTTCAATCACGCGGAAGGCGCTTCATCGTCCTGATCTGGTAGCGCCGGCTGCCCCGGCAAATGGGTGACGAACACCGGGTTCGGCCTGGGACCGGATAGGCGGCAACGCCGACATCGTGCCCCAGGCCGACTCGTGCGCCAAGCAGGTTTTTGTCGCGACAACTTCTTGTCCACTGTGGACTCGGAAATCGGCGAGGCATCGGAAGTGCTGCCATGTCGGACCCCGTCGCTACTGGTACGTTGCCGACGACCAGTCGCGACAGGGGGTTCGAGCCGTGAAATACCTGCTGATGGTCTGCGTCGACGAGTCGCTGGAGGCCACGCCCGAGGAGATCGAGGCCCATATCCGGGCGGTGCGGTCCTGGGCCAGCCGGATGGACGAACGCGGGGTGCGGGTGCTGGGCGATCGCCTGCGCCTGGCCGGCGACGCGACCACGTTGCGCACGCAGGACGGGGAGCTGATGGTGGCGTCGCGGTCGTCGGCCATCTCCAGCATGTGCGCCCGCGCCGCCTCCAGCCGGTGCGACGCGGCCAGGCGTTCGTCGCTCTCCAGGCTGCCGAGCAGGCCGAGCGCCGCACGCGGCCCCTGCACCATCGCGACCGCCACCGCCCGGTTGAGTGCGACCACGGGGCTGGACGAGATCCGTTGCAGCACATCGTAAAGGCCGAGGATCTGCGGCCAGTCGGTGTCTTCGGCCCGGCCGGCGTCCGCGTGCACGGCCGCGATCGCCGCCTGGAGCTGGTACGGCCCCGCGGCCCCCTCGGCCAGCGCCTCGGTGAGCAAAGCCGTGCCCTCCTCGACAGCCGCCCGGTCCCACCGGGCGCGATCCTGCTCGTCCAGCGGGATCGGCAGCCCGTCGGGCGCGGTGCGGGCCGGCCGCCGGGCCTCGGTGAGCAGCATCAGCGCGAGCAGTCCGGTGTTCTCCGGGTCGGCCGGCCGCAGCTCGTGCCGCTGGCGGGTGAGCCGGATGGGCTCCACCGTCAGGTCGGCCCGGTGCAGCTCCGGACCGGCGGTCGTGGCGTACCCCTCGTTGAAGATCAGGTACAGCACGTGCCGGACGACCCGCATCCGTTCGTCCCGTTCGCCGTCCAGCGCCGCGAACAGTTGGCCGCTGGCTTTGATGCGCTGCTTGCGGTACTCGTCGGTGAGCCGGCGGGACGCGACCGTCAGCAGCCATGCCCTCGGGTTGTCCGGCAGGCCGGCCGCGCGCCACTGCGCCGCGGCGGCCACCAGGGCCTCCTGCACGGCGTCCTCGCACGCGTCGAAGTCGCCGTAGCGGCGCATCAGGATGCCCAGCACCTGCGGCGCGAGCCTGCGCAGCAGGTCCTCGACCTCGCGGTCCGTCGTCACGCAGCCATCATGCCCCGACTCCGCCGGGCGGCGGGAGAAAAGAGCTCACCCGCTGTCCGCTGAGGCGCCGCGGCGGAAAGTGCGCAATCCGGGAGTAGCGCCCATCTCCGAGCGGCGGTTACGTGAGTCGCACACGAGGTGAAAGGCGGACCACATGTCACTGCCCACCGAGCCCATCGGCAGCATTCCGCGACCGGGCTACCTGTTGGACGGTATGGCCGCCTTCGCGGCCGGTCGGATCGACCGGGCGGCGCTGGACGAGCTGTCCGAGTCGGCGCTGCGGGACACGATCGAGCGGCTGGAACAGGCGGGATCGCCGGTGGTCACGGACGGCGAGCAGACCAAGCCGAGCTTCCTCACCTATCCGCTGGAGGGCCTCGACCTAGCCCCGGACGGCGTCGTCGTGCCGTTCGCCGACGGGCACACCCGGGTGCTGCCGCGGCTGGTCGCCGGCCCGTTCCGGTACGGCGCCCACGCGGCCGACTACCTCGACCGGGCCAAGGCGTTCGCGTCGCGACCGGTCAAGCAGGCCGTCATCGCCCCGTCCGCGCTCAGCCTGCTGTACCCCGCCGACGGCATCGACGGCTATCCGAGGGAACAGTTCCTCGCCGATCTGGTCGACCAGAGCGAGCAGGACATCCGCCGCTGCCTCGACGGGGGCGCGTCGACCGTGCAGCTGGACTTCACCGAGGGCCGACTGTCGGTCAAGCTGGACCCGTCCCTCTCGCTGCTGAAGTCCTTTGTGGACCTCAACAACCAGGTGCTCGGCCGGTTCTCCGAGCAGGAACGGGCCCGGATCGGGGTGCACACCTGCCCCGGCGGCGATCTGGACTCGGTGCACAGTCTCGACGTCGACTATGCCGAGCTACTGCCGTCGCTGTTCTCCTTACAGGCCGGCAACTTCTATCTGCAGCTGGCCAGCGAGTCCGACCCGGAGCGGGTGCTCGCGGTGGTGCGTGAGCACTCACGTCCGGACCAGCGGGTGTTCGTCGGGGTGATCGATCCGATCGACCCGACGGTGGAGACACCCGAGTTGGTCCGGGATCGGGTGCTGCGCGCCGCCGAGTACATCGAGCCGTCCCGGCTGGGCACCTGCGACGACTGCGGCTTCTCCCCCTTCGCCGACGACACGTCGACCTCGCGGGAGACCGCGTTCGCCAAGGTGGCGGCCCGGGTGGCCGGCACGCGGGCGGCGAGCGAACAACTCGGCCTGTAACTCCTTGGCCCGCGATGTCAGGTGGGGCGAACGGCCCGCCCCACCTGGCGCGCGGATCGACAAATAAGACGTCAGCCCAGCGCGCTCAGGTGGCGGGTGGGGGCGGACACCAGCAGGGGCATCTTCTCGGCGGTGGCGGCGTCGGCCGGCATGCAGGTGAACAGCTTGACGCCGGGGCTGTCGAGGGCGGCGAGCTTGACGTAGTCGACGGTGAGGCGGCCCAGGCGGGGGTGGTCGAAGCGGTGCCGCGCGGAGCGGAAGCCCTCGATGGTGTGCAGGTCCCACCACTCGCGGAACTCGGCGCTGACCCGGCGCAGGGCGTCGACCCGCTCGTCGACGCGGGGATCGCCGGCCCGGCCGGCGATGTCGGCCCGGAACTGCGCCAGCAGGCCCTTGGCCTGGCCCCGCCAGTCGACGAGGAGCTCGCGCATGGCGGGCTGGGTGAAGACCAGCCAGATGATGTTGCGCTCGAACTCGGCCAGCGCGGCGGGGTCGCCGATCAGCCCGGCCTCGGCGTCGTTCCAGGCCAGCAGGTCCCAGCACTCGTTGAGCAGGTAGGCCGGGTTCGGGTTGAGCACGTCGACCAGCCGCTGGAGCGCGGGATTGGGCGGGGCGACGGTGCGCTCGGCCGGCAGGGGCTCGCCGGCCAGACTGAACAGGTGTTGCCGTTCGGCCGGGCTGAGCTGTAGCGCCCGGGCCAGGCTGTCCAGCACCTGCCGGCTGACGGTGATGTCCCGCGCCTGCTCGAGCCAGGTGTACCAGGTGACGCTGACACCGGACAGCGCGGCGACCTCCTCCCGGCGCAGGCCGGGGGTGCGCCGCCGCAACCCGGGCGTGATGCCCACGTCGAGCGGGGTCAGATGCTCCCGCCGGGTCCGCAGGAAGGACGCCAGCTCCTGCCGCCGCGAGATGTCGGCCATGCTCTCCCCCAGATGGTCACGCCGCCCAGCCAGGTGGCGTCACCACTAGCATAACCAGCCTCTGTACCATTTTCGGCGTTCTCAGCAGGCTAGGCCCATGTCGACATCTCAGACGGACACGCGCGCCGTCCCGACCGAGGCCCCCACGGCGCAGTGGCGTGCCCTCTGGGTAGTCCTGATCGGCGCGTTCATGGCCATCCTGGACACCTTCATCGTCCTGGTGGCCGCCCCCGCCATCCAGGCCGACCTGCACGCCAGCAACGCCGAGCTGCAGCTGGTCGTGGTGGCCTACCAGCTGACCTACGCCATCGCCCTGATCACCGGCGCCCGGCTGGGCGACCTCTACGGCCGCAAGCGGCTGTTCATGTCGGGCATGGCCCTGTTCACCCTGTCCTCGGTGGTCTGCGCGGTCGCGCCGACCACGACCACGCTGATCGTGGCCCGGCTGGTGCAGGGCATCAGCGCGGCGCTGATGTTCCCTCAGGTGTTCGCGATCATCCAGGTGCTGCTGCCGCCGGCCCAGCGGCACCGCGCGTTCAGCGCCCTCGGCGCGACGATCGGCGTGTCCACGATCCTGGGCCAGCTGGTCGGCGGCCTGCTGATCGCGGCCAACCTGTTCGGCACGAGCTGGCGACCGGTGTTCTGGGTCAACGTGCCGATCGGCGTGATCACCCTGCTGCTCGCGGCCAAGCTGGTGCCGGAGTCGCGGGCGGCCACGGCCCGCAAGCTCGACCTGCCCGGCCTGGCCGCCCTGACGGCCGCGATGTTCCTGCTGATCGTGCCGGTGGTGCAGGGCCGTCAGCTGGGCTGGCCGCTGTGGACCTGGCTCAGCCTGGCCGCCAGCGTGCCGGCCTTCGTGCTGTTCGCGGTGATCGAGCGCCGGGTCGAGGCCCGCGGCGCTGCCCCGCTCGTGTCGCTGCGGCTGTTCCGGGACCGCTCGTTCACGCTGGGCATCGCCCTCGTCATCATCGCGTACGCCGGTGTGAACTCGTTCTTCCTGGTGCTGTCGTTGATGTTGCAGGACGGTCTGGGCCAGAACGCGTTGGGCGCCGGCCTGTCGTACACGCCGCTGGCGGCCGCCTTCTTCGCGACCAGCCTGCTCGCCGGCAAGCTCACGCCACGCTACGGCCGGCGCGTGCTGGAGGTCGGCAGCGTGATCAGCGGTCTCGGCTTCATCGCCACCATGGTGCTCGCGCTGACCGCCGGCCCGTCGCTCGACATCGGCCTGCTGATGCCGGGCCTCGTCGTGGTCGGTGTCGGTAACGGCCTGCTGCTGCCGCAGCTGCTCAACACCGTGCTGTCCCGGATCGGCCCGAACGAGGTCGGCATGGCCTCGGGTGTGCTGTCCACCGGCCAGCAGGTCGGCGGGGCGCTCGGCGTGGCCGTGATCGGCGTGCTGTTCTTCTCCGCGCTGGGCGGCCCCGGCGGCCAGGTCGCCTCGTACGGGCACGCGCTGGGCGTCGCGGTCGGACTCAACGTGCTGATCGCGCTCGTCGCCACGGCCCTGCTTTTCGCGCTGCCCAAGGTGAACAAGCCGGCCGCGGCCTGAGCACCGCCGGATCGGCCACGATGAAATCCGACCGCGAGATCGCCGAGATGCTCGCCGCCTTCGATCTCACCGGCAGCCTGCGGGCCGCCGGTGAGATCGTCGGCTGCGACCACAAGACGGTGGCCCGCTACGTGCGGCGCCGGGACGCCGGCCTGGCCGCCGACGGCGGCCGCCTCACCGACCCGTACCGGGACAAGATCGTCGAGCTGGTCGCCCGCAGCAACGGGCGGATCAGTGCGCGCCAGGTGCACCGCCGGGTGAGCGCGCTGGGTTTCACCGGCAGCGAGCGGACGATCCGGGCCGCGGTCGCCGCGGTGAAGAGCCGGCTGGCCGGCCCGGCCGAGGACCTGCACTGGACGCCGGAACCCGGGCTGTGGATGGAATTCGACTGGATCCGCGGCCCGGTGGTCGCCGGCCGGCCGACCAGCCTGTGGATCGCCTGGCTGAGCTGGTCTCGGTTCCGGGTGATCCTGCCGTCGTGGGGACGGTCGGTGGCGGCCACCGCGCACTGCCTGGACACGACGTTGCGCCGCTTCGGCGGCGTGCCCTCCCATGCCGTGATCGGCAGCGACCGCGCCGTCTGCAGTGGCCTGGACGCGATCGGCCGGCACTACGGCGTCGACATCCGCCATCACGCGCCCGCGCCCGGCGCGGTCATCGCGCCTGACGACCGGCTGCTGGTGCGGCCGGAGTTGCCGGCGTTCCTGCGGTTCGGCGAGCTCGAGGCGTGGTGTGCCCGCCTGTGCGCCGAACACAACGGCGAGGTCGGCCCGGACCGCGACCGCAGCTGCGTTGAGCTGCTGCTGGCCGAGCGGGCGCGGCTGCGCCGGCTGCCCGCCCACGCCTACTAGCGGGCCCGGCGGGGAATTCCGTTGCCATCGCCGGGGATTTCCCGGCCGGTCATGCCTGGGACGGCTACGGTGGCGTGACCTGGTCACCGGTGACTTACCGGCCGGTTTCGCGGACACTCCCACATTCGTCTGCTACACGGCACGAAAAAGGAACAACCCACCGTCGAAATATTCGACTGAACGTCCGAATATGCCCGGTGATCTGGGCCACATTCGCGTTGACCTCGTTCGAGCGATCGGCAGACTGGATGAAGTCAGCGGCAGGGAGGCCGCATTGACTTCACACCGGGGGATCAAGTGAAAAACCGTGCTGCCCGCGTGGTCCCACCACGTCGGACCACCTCACCGTGCCGTCATCGCCGCAGCGGAGCGGCCTGACCGGCGTCTCGCCAGGCCGCCGACGGCCGGCTTCCGGCTGAACCAGCACCGCACGCCTCTTTCGTCGAAGCACGCCCGTGCTCGCATCGAGGTTTATTCGACGTACCCGCGGCGGCAATCCGTTGCGCCGCCGGCAATTCATTTCTCTGCGCCCGATCCATCGAGGGGAACTGTTCGTGAATAGTCGCGCGTTCAAAAACGGGCCGGGTGGCTCATGGGGCTGAACCGGGCCATGATCGGCCGCTCCGTGAAGTCGACCGAGGTCTACGAGCTGACCGCCGACCGGCTGCGCGATGCCGTGCAGCAGTTCGAGGAGCCGCTGCCCGCGTACACCGATCTCGCGGCCGCGCACGCGCTCGGCCATCCCGACCTGATCGCGCCGCCCGCGTTCGCCGCCCGGCTGTGGTTCCGCATGGTGTGGGCCTGGCCGATGTGCGATCCGGAGCTGGGCCGCGACGGCGGGGCCAACCTGCTGCTGGCCGACCTGCACACCGTGCAGCACCGGCCGATCCGGGTGGGCGACCGGCTGACGCTGAACTCGACCCTGGCCGACATCAGGGAGATCCGCGGCGAACGCGAGATCATCAGCATTCACAACGAGATCGCCACCGAGGACGGCGAACCGGTGTGCACCACCGGTTACAAGTTCGTCATCGCGATCGCCGACACGCACGGGGAGAACTGACGCGATGGTGGCGACTCTGGACTACACGCGGCTGGCCGTCGGCGCCGAGCTCCCGGCCAAGCGGGTCACCGTCTCGCGGCTGTCCTGCCTGCTGCACGGCGGGCCGACGATGCGGCTGGACTTCGCGGCCACCCACTGGAGCGAGCGGATCGCCCGCGAGGTCGGGCTGCCCGACATCATCCTGCACGGGCCGTTCACGCTGGCCAAGACGCTGGAGATCGTCAACGACTGGACCGGCGATCCGGGCGCGATCGTGGAGCACCACATCCGGCTGCGCAAGCCGGTCGTGGTGCCGGACGACGGCGTCGGCGCCGTGTTCGACGTGACCGGCGTGGTGCGCGACAAACTCGACGGAAACCGAGTTGTGCTCGAACTGACGGCCACCTCGCCCGCCGGCGAGCTGCTGGCCACCGCCGACGTGACCGTTGTGCTGAAGGCGTGACCGATCCGTCCACCACACCTCGTTCGGAGCCGATCTTGCGCACGTTGCTCATCGACAACCACGATTCGTACACCTTCAACCTGTTCCAGCTCATCGCCGCGGTCAACGGCACCACGCCCGAGGTGCTGCGCAACGACGACCCGGCGCTGCTGCGCGTCGACCCGGCGCGCTTCGACAACATCGTGATCTCGCCGGGGCCGGGCCGGCCGCAGACCGGGCGGGACGTCGGGCACGTCGCCGAGTTGCTGGCGGACACCCGACTGCCGGTGCTCGGCGTGTGCCTCGGCCACCAGGTGCTCGCGCACCTGGCCGGCGGCACGGTCGGGCCGGCCCCCGAGCCGCGGCACGGCCACCTCGCCAAGATCCGGCACACCGGCGACGACCTGTTCGCCGGCCTGCCCCAGGGGTTCACCGCCGTCCGCTACCACTCGCTGTCCGTGCACGAGCCGATGCCGGCCCACCTGATCGCCACCGCGTGGGCCGAGGACGGCGTGATCATGGGCCTGCGCCACCGCGACCTGCCGCGCTGGGGCGTCCAGTTCCACCCGGAATCCATTGCCTCGCAACACGGTCATGACCTGATCGCCAACTTCCGCGAGCTCACGGCGGCGACCGACCGGGAGCGGATCACCACCTCGGTCGTCGCGGACACCTCGAACATCACGCTGGTCAGCACGGTGGTGCCGAAGGAGGTGGACACCGAGGCCGCGTTTCTCGCGCTGTTCGCGCAATCCCCGGACTGCTACTGGCTGGACAGCGCACGCGTGGAGTCCGGGCTGTCCCGCTTCTCGTTCCTCGGCGACGCCTCGGGGCCGCTCAGCGAGCTGCTGACCTACCGGGTCGGCACCGGCGCGGTGAAGGTCCGGGACGCCTCGGGGGTCCGGGTGGACCGCGGGAACATCTTCGACGTGCTCTCGGAGCGCCTGCGCCGCCGGCGGATCGCCGATCCGGGGCTGCCGTTCGACCTCACCGGCGGCTATGTCGGCTACTTCGGCTACGAGCTCAAGGCCGACTGCGGTGCGGACAACCAGCACCACGCCGACACACCCGACGCGATGTGGGTCTTCGCCGACCGGATGGTCGCGGTCGACCACGAGACCGGCCTGACCTACGTGCTGGCCGTGTACGAGTCCGACGACCAGCGCCAAGCCGCGCAGGACTGGGTCGACCGCACCGCCGAGGACCTGGTGGTGCTCGGCCCGGCCGAGCCGGTCGCCGTGCCCGAGGAGTCCACAGTGGACGCCGAGAGCCACCTGGTGGTCCCCCGGCAGCGCTACGTGGACAACGTGGCCGAGAGCCAGCGGCAGCTGGTCCGCGGCGAGAGCTACGAGATCTGCCTGACCACCAAGCTGCGGCTGGACTTCCACGACGAGGACCTGGCCTTCTACCGACGGCTGCGGCGGCTGAACCCGGCGCCCTACGCGGCCCTGCTGCGGCTGGACGGCGTCACGGTGTTCTGCTCGTCGCCCGAGCGGTTCCTGCGCATCGAGCCCGACGGCACGGTGGAGAGCAAGCCGATCAAGGGCACCGCGCCGCGCAGCGCGGACCCGGCGGTCGACGCGCGGCTGGCCACCGAGCTGGCGGCGAGCGCGAAGACCCAGGCCGAGAACCTGATGATCGTCGACCTGCTGCGCAACGATCTCGGGCAGGTGTGCGAGATCGGCACCGTGGACGTGCCGCGGTACATGGCAATCGAGTCCTACACCACCGTGCACCAGTTGGTGTCGACCATCCGCGGCCGGCTGCGCCCGGACGCCGACCCGGTGGACTGCGTGCGGCACTGCTTCCCGGGCGGCTCCATGACCGGCGCGCCCAAGCAGCGCACGATGGAGATCATCGACCGGTTGGAGATCGAGGCCCACGGCATCTACTCGGGTTCGCTCGGCTACTTCGGCCTGGCCGGCGGCGCGGACCTGAACATCGTGATCAGGACCGCGGTCCGGCAGGGCGACGAGCTGACCATCGGCGCCGGCGGCGCGATCGTGCTGGACTCCGACCCGCAGGAGGAGTTCGAGGAGATGGTGCTCAAGGCGACGGCACCGCTGCGTGCGGCCCGGCCGGTCGTGCTGTCCGACCCGGCAGGTGGCTCGTGACCGACGCCTTCCGATTACGTTGGCAGCACGGCACTCTCGTGCCGACGCCGGCCGACGGCCGACCGACGGTGATCGACTCGTGGCTGGTCGAGGACGGTCGAGTACGGGCCTTCGAACGGCATGTGCACCGGTTCGCCGGCTCGTGCGGGTCCGTGGCCGGAGTGTCCGAACAGGACGTTGCCGCGTTCATGACCGCGGTGGCGGCCCGGATTCCCACCGACGGCCGCTGGTTCCCGCGCGTCGAGCTGGTCGCCGGCCGCCTGGAGGCGTGGATCCGACCGGCGCCGCAACGGGGCGACCACGTCCGCCTGTGGGTCTATGAGGGCCACGATCGCCGCACCGCGCCGACGGTCAAGGGACCGGATCTGGAGCACCTGCTCGACCTGCGGTCGCTGGCGATCGAGTACGGCGCCGACGAGGCGGTGATCCGCTCACCCCGTGGGCATCTGCTGGAAGGGTCGACGACGAGCCTGATGTGGTGGCGTGACAACACTTTGTGCACGCCCGCGGCGACGACCCAGCTGCTGCCGAGCGTGACCGGCTCGCTGCTGGCGCAGTGGGCGCGGGCCGACGGCTTCGCCGTGCAGGCCGAATCGGCCACGCCGTCGGAGCTGAGTGGACTGGAGGTGTGGACCGTGAACGCGCTGCACGGCGTGCGACCGGTCACGGCCTGGGTCAACGCCGACAGCGTGCCGGGACCGGCAACACGGGCCCGGCAGTGGCAGGACCGCCTCGACGCCGCGGCGACCGGCGCACCGACGCTGTCCCACGCCGGATCGTCTCAGCAGGGAGGCACGCCATGACCGACGCACTCGAGCGGGACCTGCTTGCCCGGCTGACCGACCGGTGGGGCAAGCGGGTCGCCGTGAAGAAGGACGAGCTGGACCTCGACGGCCACTTCGAGCCGGACTTCCCGGACTTTCCCGAGCGGCTGGTGCCGTTGCTGGGCCTGCCCGCCGCCGGCGCGCTCGACCCGGAGGCCAAGCACGCCGTGCTGGCGGCGTCCTGGGTGGCCTACAACGCCAAGACCGCGGCGATCGAGAACGAGATCATCCTGCCGGCGTGCCGGCTGATGCTGGACGATCACATCCCGGTCCGCCGCGACGACGCCGCCGTGTCGGCGCTGCACCAGACGATCATCGACGAGCACTACCACATCCTCATGTGCCACAACGCGGTCGGCGTCACCAAGCGGCGGCGCGCGTTGGGCGGCTTGGACTTCACACCGGCGGGCTGGGCGGTCGTCCAAGGGCTCGAGTCCTATCTGGACGGCGTCAGCGGCGCATCGGCCGACCTGGTGCGGATCGCCTTCGCGCTGGCCGCCGAGACCACCATCGGCGGCTTCCTGTCGATGCTGTCCACCGACCACGACATCCAGCCGATGAACCGGATCACCGTGGACATGCACCGCAAGGACGAGAGCGGGCACGCCGTCGTGTTCCGCGAGCTCGCCGGCTCGCTGTACCGGGCGCTGGACCGGGACGAGCGCGAGCTGTTCAAGGACGCCCTGGTGGCCGGGCTGAAAGCCTTCCGGGCTCCCGATTTCGAGCCGTGGGTGCAGGTGGCCGCGGCCGGCGGCGTCACCGTGTCGGCGGCGGAACTCGTCACCGGCGATCCAGGTTCGGGCCCACCCGGCCGCGATACCGGCCCGCTGCAACTGCTGCTGGCCGACCTGGGCATCGAGGCCGAGTTGGCCGGCGCGGTGTCGGCCACTCGGGGCGACGGAGGACTGCCGTGCTGACCCTGACCGACGACCAGCGTGCGATCGCGCGCACGGCCCACGACTTCGCGCAGGAGCACCTGGCGCCGAAGGCCGTGGAATGGGACCAGAGCAAGCACTTCCCGGTGGACGTGCTGCGCAAGGCGGCCGAGATCGGCATGGGCGCGATCACCGTGCGCGAGGAGTCCGGCGGCTCCGGCCTGTCCCGTATGGACAGTGCGCTGATCTTCGAGGCACTGGCCCGGGGCTGTCCGTCGATCGCCGCGTACATCTCGATCCACAACATGGTCGGGTGGATGATCGACCGGTACGGCGACGCGACGCAGCGGGGCCGGTGGCTGCCGCGCGTGTGCTCGATGGACGACCTGACCAGCTATTGCCTGACTGAGCCGGAGGCCGGCTCCGACGCCGCCGCGCTGCGGACCAGCGCGGTGCGCGACGGTGATCATTACATCGTCAACGGCACCAAGCAGTTCATCTCCGGGGCCGGGGCCTCCTCGGTGTACCTGGTCATGGTGCGGACCGGGGAGCCGGGGCCGCGCGGGGTCTCGGCACTGCTGCTGCGCTCGGACATGCCGGGCATCTCGTTCGGCCCCAACGAGGTCAAGATGGGGTGGAACGCCCAGCCGACGCGGCAGGTCCGGTTCGACCAGGTGCTGGTGCCGGTGGCCAACCGGCTCGGCGCCGAGGGCGAGGGGTTCAGGATCGCGATGAACGGCCTCAACGGTGGCCGGCTCAACATCGGCGCCTGCTCGCTCGGCGGCGCGCGGGCCGCGCTGGACGCGGCCGTCGCCCATCTCGGGCAGCGGCAGGCGTTCGGCGCGCGCCTGCTGGACTCGCAGGCGTTGCAGTTCCGGCTGGCCGACATGGCCACCGAGTGGGAGGCCGCCCGATTGCTGTTGTGGCGCGCGGCATCGGCGCTCGACGCCGGCGAGCCCGACGCGGTTCGGCTGTGCGCCATGGCCAAGCGGCTGGCCACCGACACCGGCTTCGCCGTCGCCAACAGCGCGCTGCAGATGTTCGGCGGTTACGGCTATCTGGCCGAGTACGGCATCGAGAAGATCGTGCGGGACCTGCGCGTGCACCAGATCCTGGAAGGCACCAACGAGATCATGCGGATGATCGTCGCACGTGGACTGACGGAGGCGGCATGAACATCGTGTTCGACAAGCAGCAGGACCACGAGCAGGTGGTCTTCTGCCAGGACCCACGTAGCGGGCTGCGGGCCATCATCGCCATCCACTCCACCGCGCTCGGGCCGGCGCTGGGCGGCACCCGGTTCTACCCGTACGAGAGCGACGAGGCCGCCCTGGCCGACGTGCTGCGGCTGTCCCGCGGCATGTCGTACAAGAGCGCGATGGCCGGCCTCGACCTGGGCGGCGGCAAGGCCGTGATCATCGGCGATCCGGCACAGGCACGCAGCGAGGCGCTGCTGCGGGCCTACGGCTGCTTCGTGGAAAGCCTGGGCGGCCGCTACATCACGGCCTGCGACGTGGGCACCTACTGCGCGGACATGGACATCGTGGCCCGGGAGAGCCGGCACGTCACCGGCCGGTCGGCGGCCAACGGCGGCGCCGGCGACTCCGCCGTGCTGACCGCTTTCGGTGTGCTGCAAGGGATGAAGGCCGCCGTTGAGCACCGGTACGGCACGCCGAGCCTGCTGTCCGTGCGGGTCGGCGTCGAGGGCGTCGGCAAGGTCGGCAGCCGGCTGGTCGACCACCTGATCGACGAGGGCGCGTCGGTGACCGTGTACGACGTGGACGACAGCGCCGTGGCGGCAGTGGTGGCCCGGCATCCGGCGGTCGAGGTCGCCGCCGACCGGGAAAGCCTGATGTCCGTGGACTCCGAGGTCTACGCCCCGTGCGCGCTCGGCGGGGTGCTGACCGAGGAGACGGCCGCCCGGCTCGGGGCCCGGATCGTCTGCGGCGCGGCCAACAACCAGCTGGCCGAGGGCGCGGTGGCCAAGGCGCTGGCCGACCGCGACGTGCTCTACCTGCCCGACTACGTGGTGAACGCGGGCGGGCTGATCCAGGTCGCGGACGAGATCGGCGGCTTCGACTTCGCCCGCGCCCAGGCCCGGGTGGCGCAGATCAACGCCACCACGCACCGCGTGCTCGACACGGCCGCCGAGATGGGCGTCGCGCCGGTCGAAGCGGCGGACCTGCTTGCGCGGCAACGGATCACCGAGATCGGCGCGCTGCGGAGCCTGCACCGGCCGCAGCCGCGACCGGTGCCCGCCGCCTAACCGAGGGAGTTCAGATGACGACTCAGGACCTGGCCGGGCCGGGGGGAGTCGCCGTGCTCGACACCCCGCTGAGCCCGATCGAGCAGTGGCGCGCGCGGCCGGCGGACCAACAGCCGGACTGGCCCGACCCGGTGGAGCTGCGGGACGTGGTGGCCGAACTGGCCGCGTGCCCGCCGCTGGTGGACGCCCGTGAGTGCGATCGGCTGCGGGACCGGCTCGCCGTCGTCGCCCGTGGCGAGGCGTTCCTGTTGCAGGGCGGCGACTGTGCCGAGCTGTTCGACGAGGTCACCGCGGAGGCGGTGCACGGCAAGGTGCGGATGTTGTCGCAGATGGCCGCCGTGCTCGCCTACGGCGCGTCGAAGCCGGTGGTGCGCGTGGGTCGCATCGCCGGGCAGTACGCCAAGCCCCGCTCACGCCCGTTCGAGACCGTCGACGGTCGGACGCTGCCCGTGTACCGGGGCGACGCCGTCAACGGGCAGGCTTTCACCGAACGGGCTCGAGAGGCCGATCCGGGTCGTCTGCGCCGGATGTACGAGGCGTCGGCGACCACGCTGAACCTGATCCGGATGGCCACCGCGACCGGCGGCGCCGGCGGGGCCGACCTGCGTGCGCTCAACCGGGCCTTCGCCGCGTCGACCACCGGCCGGCGGCATCGGCGGCTCACCGGCGAGATCGACCGGGCGCTGGGCTTTCTCGGCGCCAGCGGAGTCAGTCCGGCCACGCTCGGCGCTGCCGAGCAGTTCACCAGCCACGAGGGGCTGCTGTTGGACTACGAGACGTCGCTGACCAGGCTGGACCCGCTGACCGGCCGGCACTACGCGACCAGCGGCCACCTGGTGTGGATCGGCGAGCGCACCCGGGCGCTGACCGGCGCACACGTCGACTACTTCGCGGCGATCGCCAATCCGATCGGCGTGAAACTGGGGCCCACCGCCCGGCCCGACGACGTGCTGGCCCTGATCGACAAGCTCGATCCGGCGCGCGAGCCGGGTCGGTTGACCTTCATCACGCGGATGGGGGCCGACCAGGTGCACTCGCGGCTGCCCGACATCGTCGACCGGGTCAGCCGGTCGGGCTCGCAGGTGGTCTGGGTCTGCGATCCCATGCACGGCAACACGTTCAGCACCGCCTCCGGGGTCAAGACCCGGCACGTCGAGGACGTGCTGGCCGAGATCGCCGGCTTCTTCGCCGTGCACCGGGCGTTGGGCACCCATGCCGGCGGCATCCACCTGGAGCTGACCGGGGCCGAGGTCACCGAGTGCGTCGGCGGCGGCATCACCGTGGAGGACCTGGCCTCGCGGTACGAGTCCGCCTGCGACCCCCGGCTCAACCGCAGCCAGTCCCTCGAGCTCGCGTACCGGGTCGCCGACCTGATGCGCTGAGTCGGCGTGCGGGGCGTCTCCCCTCGCCCCGCACGCCGTAATAGTCTTTACACTTTAGACCATGTCAACTAGTGTCGGTCCGATGGTTGACCACATCCCGCCGTCCGCGGTCGCGATCGTGGACCTGCTCAACTCGCGGCCCCATGCCACCCCCATGCTGCCCGACACCTTGGCCTCCCTCGAGTCCGCCCGCCCCGTCATCGAGCCTTTCCGCGGCGTCCACTACGAGGCCGTCTCCTCGCGCACCCTGGCCCGCATCCGCGAGCTTCGCGCCGACCTGCTCGACACCGTCACCGCCGACGACCCCGCCCCCTCCTGGGCTCGCTTCACCGACCGGGTCTCCTCGGTCCGCTTCCGCCCGGTCTTCGCCGGCCCGGACGCCGTCACCCTGTCCCAGGAGTCCGGCAGCCCCCTCATCGGCGGCATCGTGCTCGCCGTGCGCGACTTGGTCGTCACCAACACGTGGGGCCGCATCCGGGTCTGCGCCAATGAGGAATGCTCACACGCCTTCTACGACACCACCCGCAGCCGCACCCAGCGGTGGCATTCCTATGAGGTGTGCGGCAACCGCAGCAACGTGGCGGCTTACCGGGCCCGCAAGGGCGCAACCAAGCCCTGAGCCCAGGCCGCGTAGGCAAGCGTCGACCACATGCCCGCCGGGCAACCACCACCACCAGCCCGCCACAGACCCCCCGACCTCACGGTCGCCCGGTCTCATGGTCACCCAGTCTCGCCGCCGCACAGCACCCCGGCGACGGACTCCCCTCGCGCACCGTCAAACCTCCACTCAGCCTCGTCGCCGAGTGGCAGCATCCTCTTCCCCAGCCCCACTGCCGGGCGGCCACGGCAACCGTGGCCACCCGGCCTCAATATGACCGGTCGTCTCAGGAGACCAAAAATTAGTCGAAGGTGAAGAGGACCTTGCCGGAGCGGTCGGGGGAAGCGTTGCGGGCGAAGGCGTCGGCGAACTGGTCGATCGGGAAGGTGGAGTCGACGGGCACCGCGATGGCACCGCTGCGCACGAGCTCGGCCAGCTCGCCGAGAACCTGCTCGACCTCGTCGACGGGGGCGCTGAGCAGCCAGGCGCCGACCCACACGCCATGGTGCGAGACGTCCCGGAACACCAAGTCGCCTAATACTGCAACGGCACTTGGTTGATGCGTAGTGGATCATATGCGTTGTGGTGGTTGATGTCGTGGTCGCGGAGTTGGATCGGGTGCACGAACGGATCGCGGGCCGGTTCACCCGGTCCGAGCCCCGCGCGCGGGTGCGGGAGTACGTGTCCGGGCTGGTCGCGGGTCTGGAACGCAAGAACGGGTGGACCCTGGCCGAACGCGCCGGCGAGACGTGCCCGGACGGGATGCAGCGTTTGTTGCGTCGGGCGGACTGGGACGTCGACGGGGTCCGCGACGACGTGCGGGACTACGTGGTCGAGCACCTGGGCGACCCCCACGGCGTGCTGATCGGTGACGAGACCGGGTTTGTGAAGAAAGGCCGCCGGTCGGCCGGGGTGCAGCGGCAGTACTCCGGCACCGCCGGGCGCACGGAGAACTGTCAGATCGGCACCTTCCTGGCCTACGCCTCCCGACACGGGCACGCGTTGATCGACCGGGAGTTGTATCTGCCCGAGTCCTGGACCGGCGATCGGGACCGTTGCCGGGCCGCCGGCGTCCCTGACGAGGTCGAGTTCGCGACCAAGCCCCGGCAGTTGATCGCGATGCTGGCCCGCGCACTCGAGGCGGGGGTGCCGTTCGCGTGGGTGACCGCGGACGAGGTCTACGGGCAGGCCGGGTATCTGCGGGACTGGCTGGAAGAGCGCGACCTGGCCTATGTGTTGGTCGTGCGGAGTGTGGATCTGGTGACCACCGCGCAGGGGGACCGGGTGGCGGCCCGGGAGGCCGTGGCGGCGGTGCCGGCGCGGGCGTGGCGGCGGCTGTCGGCCGGGGCCGGGGCGCACGGGCCGCGGGAGTACGACTGGGCGCGTATCTCGATCCGCGCCGACTGGCGGGCCGGCCGCGGGCATTGGCTGATGGCGCGCCGTTCGCTGACTGCCAACAGCAAGGGCGAGCACGAGATCGCCTATTACCTCTGTTACGGGCCCCGGCGTTCGACGCTGGTGGACCTGGCGTGGGTGGCCGGATCGCGTTGGCATGTCGAGGAGTGCTTCCAGCAGGCCAAGAACGAGGCGGGGTTGGATCACTACCAGGTTCGGTCCTGGCGGGCGTGGTATGCCCACATCACGTTGTCGATGCTGGCGTTGGCCTGGCTGGCGGTGGTCAGAGCTGTTGCGACAAAGGGGGAATCGGGGCCAGCGATCCGGACATGATCGGCTACACGTTACCGGAGATCCGCCGGCTGTTGATCAACCTGGTGCACCGCTGGCTACCTGAGCCCGAGCGTGTCTGGTTCTGGTCGGACTGGCGGCGTCGACGGCAGCACCAGGCCAAGCTCAGTCACTACCGCCGACACGGCCATCCACTCACATAAGTGCCGTTGCAGTACTAGGCTCAGAGCGTGTCCGAGGAGCCGATCATCGCCTGCTCGCTTGTCGACGGCGAGCAGCAGGACCGTGCCGAGCAGTGGCGGCGGCTGCTCACCACCGCCATCCGCAGCGAACCGGTCGACCGCGGGATCCGCTTCGTGCTGCCCACGGCGATGTCCGCCCAGGTCGCCGGTCTCGCCGCCGCCGAGCTGAGCTGCTGCCCGTTCTTCGAGTTCACGCTGAAAC